>NZ_JBVJPE010000006.1:0-381682 GCF_055582805.1 Streptomyces sp. NPDC107498
CCCCGAAGGGCTTCATCGTTCGACTTGCATGTGTTAAGCACGCCGCCAGCGTTCGTCCTGAGCCAGGATCAAACTCTCCGTGAATGTGCACCCGTAATCGGGTAACCACTCGCGTTGAGCGGGACGGTCACGTCGGAATAAGACCGACCGTCCACAGCGTCCTCGCTGTAGTGTCGCCACCCCCCGAAGAGGATGGACTTTTTTTTCAAAGGAACCTCGACCATCCGAAGATGGACGGGGTATCAACTGATCTGGCGTTGATTTTTGGCACGCTGTTGAGTTCTCAAGGTGCGGACGCTTCCTTCGGTCCCGATCTCCGGGCCCTCCGGGCGCTTCCTTCGTTTCCGACTCTATCAGATCCTTTCGGCGTCTGATTCCCAGTCAGCGGGATTTGTCTTTCCGGCCGTTGGGCCGTTCCGACGAGTGAGACTTTAGCGGATTCCCTGCCCCCGACGCTAATCGGGCCGCTGCGCTCAAACCTTCGAACGCGGATTCCTCATTTCGCAAAAACGCACGGAAAGCATGACGGCGCGACAAAGCGTCGTCGGCTTCAGTGGGTCTTGCGGAATGGCTGCCCGGGGCCGACCGGAGTCGGTGCTCACGTCGGACAACTCGGAGAACACTACGGACCGGAGGGTTCCGTGTCAACCCCGGTCCGGCGCCCCTCTGCCCGGGTGCCGGAAGGCGTTGCGGTAGTCCCGAGGGCTGGTGCCCAGGTGGGAGGCGAAGTGCTGGCGCATCGTGACCTCGCTGCCGAAGCCGGCGCGGCGCGCCACCTCGGGGAGGGGGTGGTCGGTCCGCTCCAGGAGCTTCTGGGCCGCCGCGACGCGCTGGGTGACGATCCAGTGGAGGGGGGTGGTTCCCGTCGTGGCCTGGAAGTGGCGGGCGAAGGAGCGGGGGGACATCCCGGCGAGGGCGGCCAGGCTCGCGACGGTGTGGGGTTCGGCGAGGTGGGCCAGGGCGTGGGCGCGTACGGCGGCGAGGGCGTCGGCGTCGCGGTCGGCGCGGGGCGTGGGGTGCTCGATGAACTGGGCCTGCGTCCCCGTGCGGAAGGGGGCGGTGACCATGGAGCGGGCGATCGCCGCGGCGGCTTCGGCGCCGTGGACGGTGCGGACGAGGTGGAGGCAGAGGTCGATGCCCGCGGCGGTTCCGGCGGAGGTCCAGATGCCGGTGTCCTCGACGAAGAGGGCATCCGGCTCCACCCGGACGGCGGGGTGGCGGTCGGCCAGGGTCCTGGCCAGGTGCCAGTGGGTGACGGCGCGGCGGCCGTCGAGGAGGCCGGCGCGGGCGAGGACGAAGGCGCCGGCGCAGAGGGAGGCGACCGGGATGCCGGCGGTGTGGGCGCGGCGGAGGGCGTCGAGGACGGGGGCCGGGAGGTCGGCGTCGGGGTCCTCGATGCCGGGGACGACGACCAGGTCGGCGGGGGTGAGGTCGTCGAGCCAGGTGAGGGGGCGGTCGGGGGTGAGGGTGAGGCCGCCGCGGAGGGGGATGGGGGTGTCCGGGTCGGCGGCGGTCCTGCGGAGTTCGAAGGGTGGGAGGCCGCGGAGGGTGCGGTCGGTGTCCCAGACCTCGGTGATGACGGAGATGTCGAAGGCCCGGATGCCGGGGAAGGAGAGGAGGGCGATGCGCTGGGGGCGGGTGGTGGGGGTGCGGGACACGGTTGGCAGTAAACCATCGATCGCTGGCATTCGCCCCTCTGGGAGGTGGGGGTCCGCGGCGGGAGGATCGTGGTCATGGAGATCAACGAGAACGCGGCACTGGTGGTCGTCGACGTGCAGAAGGGCTTCGAGTCGGAGTTCTGGGGCCGGCGGGACAATCCGGGGGCCGAGCGGAACATCGCGGCTCTGATCGACGTGTGGCAGGAGACCGGGCGGCCGGTCGTCTTCGTGCGGCACGACTCGAAGCAGGCGGGTTCGCCGCTGGAGCCGGGGACCGAGGGGAACGGGTTCAAGGACTTCGTCGAGGAGCGGCGGGGGAAGGGGTCCGGTCCCGAGCTGCTCGTGACGAAGTCCGTGAACTCCGCCTTCTACGGGGAGCCCGACCTGGACGCCTGGCTCAAGGGGGCCGGTGTCGGGCAGTTCGTGGTGGTGGGGATCCAGACCAACATGTGCAACGAGACCACCGCGCGGATGGGCGGGAACCTCGGGTACGACGTGCTGTTCGCGCTGGACGCGATGCACACCTTCGACCTGGCCGGGCCGTTCGGGTGGACGCAGTCGGCCGAGGAGCTGACCCGGGCGACGGCGGTGTCGCTGCACGGCGGGCGGTTCGCCCGGGTCGTGAACACGGAGGACGTGCTGAAGGGAGCCGGGGCCGCCTGATCAGCTGTTGCCGGAGGCGAGCTCGCGGCTGCGGTCGCGGGCCGCTTCCAGGGCGGCGATCAGGGCGGCGCGTACGCCGTGGTTCTCCAGCTCGCGGATGGCGCTGATGGTGGTGCCGGCCGGTGAGGTGACGGCCTCGCGGAGCTTGACCGGGTGCTCGCCGCTGTCGCGGAGCATCACGGCGGCGCCGATGGCGGCCTGGACGATGAGGTCGTGGGCCTGGGCGCGGGGCAGGCCGAGGAGGATGCCGGCGTCGGTCATGGCCTCGACGAGGAAGTAGAAGTACGCGGGGCCCGAGCCGGAGAGGGCTGTGGCGGCGTCCTGCTGGGACTCGGGGACGCGGAGGGTCTTGCCGACGCCGCCGAAGATCTCCTCCGTGTGGGCGAGGTGCTCGGGGGTGGCGTGGCTGCCGGCCGAGATGACGGACATGCCCTCGTCGACGAGGACGGGGGTGTTCGGCATGACGCGGACGACGGGGGTGCCGGCGGTGAGGCGGTCCTCGATGAACGAGGTGGGGATGCCGGCCGCCGCGCTGATGAGGAGGCGGTCGGCGGTGACGTGGGGGGCGAGCTCGTCGAGGAGGCGGCCCATGTCCTGCGGCTTGACGGCCAGGATGAGGGTGTCGGCGCGCTTGGCGGCCTCGGCGTTGGTGACGGTCTCGACGCCGTAGCGGGCGCGGAGCTCCTCGGCGCGTTCGGCGCGGCGGGTGGTGACCAGGAGGTTCGCGGGGCGCCAGCCGGCGCGGATCATGCCGCTGAGGAGCGCTTCACCGATCTTGCCGGTGCCGAGGACTGCGACGGTCTGCGTCATGGGTCTTTCACCTCGCCGGAGGGGGTACGTGTCGCCATCCTCGCACCGGCGGGGCCGGGGGTGCGTGGGGTGTCCGAGGGGCGGTCAGGCGGTGCGGCGGCGGAGGGTGGCCGCGCCGAGGCCGAGGACCAGGACGGCGCAGCCGGCGACGACGAGGGCGTCGCGGACGAAGGCGGCGGTCATGTCGGTGTGGCGGAGGACCTCGTTCATGCCGTCGACGGCGTACGACATGGGGAGCACGTTCGAGATCGCCTCCAGGGCGGGGGCCATGCGGTCGCGCGGGGTGAACAGACCGCAGAGCAGGAGCTGGGGGAAGATCACGGCCGGCATGAACTGGACGGCCTGGAACTCGGACGCGGCGAAGGCGGAGACGAAGAGGCCGAGCGCGGTGCCGAGGAGGGCGTCGAGGAGGGCCACCAGGAGGAGGAGCCAGGGGGAGCCGGTGACGTCGAGGCCCAGGAACCGGACGGCGAGGCCGGTGGCCAGGACGGACTGGAGGACGGCGACGAGCCCGAAGGCGAGGGCGTAGCCGGCGATGAGGTCGGCCTTGCCGAGGGGCATGGCGAGCAGGCGTTCCAGGGTGCCGGAGGTGCGTTCCCTGAGGGTGGCGATGGAGGTCACCAGGAACATCGTGATGAGCGGGAAGATGCCGAGGAGCGAGGCGCCGATGTCGTCGAAGGTGCCGGGGCTGCCGTCGAAGACGTAGCGGAGCAGGAAGAGCATCAGGCAGGGGACGAGGAGCATCAGGGCGATCGAGCGCGGGTCGTGGCGCAGTTGGCGCAGGACGCGGGCGGAGGTGGCGAGGGTGCGGTTCGCGTTCACGGTCGGTGCTCCTGGGTCCGGGTGGTGGTGCGCGCGCGGTCGCGGGCTGCCGCCGCGTCGACCAGGTGCAGGAAGGCCTCTTCGACGGTGGCCGTGTCGTTGCGGCGGCGGAGGGCCTCGGGGGTGTCCTCGGCGAGGATCTCGCCCTCGCGCATGAGCAGGAGCCGGTGGCAGCGCTCCGCCTCGTCCATGACGTGGGAGGAGACGAGGAGGGTGGTGCCCCGGTCGGCGGCGATCCGGTGGAAGAGGTCCCACAGGTCGCGGCGGAGGACGGGGTCGAGGCCGACCGTGGGCTCGTCGAGGACGAGGAGTTCCGGGGTCCCGAGGAGCGCGACGGCGAGGGAGACCCGGCTGCGCTGGCCGCCGGAGAGCCGGCCGGCGAGGGCGTCGGCGCGGTCGGCGAGGTCGACGTCCCCGAGGGCCCGGTCGACAGCGGTGCGGCGGTCGTGGCGGTGGGCGCGGCCGGGGAACAGGACGGCGGCGAAGTAGTCCAGGTTCTGGCGGACGGTGAGGTCGTCGTAGACGGACGGGGCCTGGGTGACGTAGCCGATGCGGGAGCGGAGGGCGGGGTCGCCGGCGGGGCGGCCGAGGACCTGGAGGGTGCCGCCGACCCCGGCCTGGGTGCCGACGATCGCGCGTATGAGGGTGGTCTTGCCGCAGCCGGAGGGGCCGAGGAGGCCGGTGATGCGGCCGGTGGGGACGGTGAAGTCCATGCCGCGGAGGACCTGGCGGTCGGCTCTTGTGGCGGTGAGGTCCTGGGCGATGACCGCTGCGCTGTGCGCGGGGTCGCCCGGCGGCGGATAATTCATCATGTGATGAATAATGGGCCTGGGGGTGGGGGGCGTCAAGGGCTTGGGGGGGTGCGCCGCCCCTGTGGTGCGGGTTCGGGCGCGGGACGCGGAGGCGCCGCTGGAGGACGCCGTCCCGTGTGCCCACCCGCCCCTCGAAGAAGGATGGGTGGGCACACGGCGGGCGGGTGGGCTACTTGCGCTTCGGCTTCTTGCGGGTGGCGGGGTCGCCCGTGCGGGAGGCGCGGCGCTTTTCGTACTGCGCCACGGCCGTCTCGTGCTCCGCGCGGTGCAGTTTCTCGCCGGGGGCCTCGACGAAGCAGCGCGCGGCGTAGGCGAGGAGGGAGCCGATGAAGCCGATGGCCTTCAGGCTGCGGAGGGACTCCTCGCGGGCCGGGTCGGCCGGGCGGCGGAGGAAGCCCTCCCAGGTCTTGGCGAAGGCGATGGCGCTGCAGACGGCGAACATGACGACGACCAACGTGTTGACGAGGCCGCCGACGTCGGCGACCTGCAGGCCCTCGTAGGCGAAGCGCAGCACGAAGCAGGCCGCGACGGCGGCGGCGAGCGCGCCGGCGGCCAGGCCGGCGCGGCGCAGCGCGTAACGGCCGTCGTGGTCGACCCAGGTCGTGCCGAAGAAGCGGATCTCCTCCGGCTGCGGGCCGGAGGGGGTGCGGGTCTCGGCGGGGGTCTGCTCTGCGTCGCTCACAGGGTCGATTATCCCCGGGGCCACGGGGAAGGGGTCAGGAGCAGCGCGGTGCGACCAGGTCGTCGCTTCCCGTGTGCACGTACGCGTCGGAGACGTACTCGCCCGGCGCGATGCTGTCCCAGATGTTCGTGGTGCCGTAGGGGCCGCTGACCCACTCGCCGTACTTCTGGCAGTTGATCGCCACCGTGGCGCCGAGCGGCAGCGTCCGGACGACCGGGTACCTGGTGCTCGGGCCCGAGCGCACGTTGACCCGGTAGCCGGGCGCGACCTCGTAACGCGTGGTCATGACGTCCTCCCCCTGTGGCGCAAAAGCGCTGCGCCGAGTTTCACTCTCCGCGACGCGCAGGCTAGCAAGCTCCACCGACATCGCGGGCCCCATGGACTAGGCTCCGTCGGGTCGCGCAGGTGAGCGCGATGTGACGGGGACTCACACGGGGGTGGGCGATGCCACCGTTGCGCGGCACCGGTACCGATCGGTATGCGGAGGAGCCGGAGTACGCGGGCGACTACCGCCTCCAGGCCTGTCTGGGGGCCGGCGGCATGGGCGTCGTGCACCTGGCGAATTCCGCCTCCGGGCTGCGCCTCGCGGTCAAGGTCGTGCACGCACGGTACGCGGAGGACCCCGAGTTCAGGGCGCGTTTCCGCCAGGAGGTCGCGGCCGCGCGCCGGGTCAGCGGGGCCTTCACCGCGCCGGTCGTCGACGCCGATCCCGATGCCGTGCGCCCCTGGATGGCGACCCTCTACGTGCCCGGCCCCACCCTCGCCGACCAGGTGAAGCGGAACGGCCCGCTGTCCCCGGCCGAACTGCGCCGGCTCACCGCCGGGCTCGCGGAGGCGCTGCGCGACATCCACCGGGCCGGGGTCGTCCACCGCGACCTCAAGCCCAGCAACGTCCTGCTGACCGACACCGGTCCGAAGGTCATCGACTTCGGGATCTCCCGGCCGGTCGACAGCGACCTGCACACGGAGACGGGCAAGCTCATCGGCTCGCCGCCGTTCATGGCGCCCGAGCAGTTCCAGCGGCCGCGCGAGGTCGGGCCGGCGGCGGACGTGTTCGCGCTGGGCTCCGTGCTCGTGCACGCGGCGACGGGACACGGCCCGTTCGACTCCGACAGCCCGTACATCGTGGCGTACCAGGTCGTCCACGACGAGCCGGACCTGACGGGGGTGCCGGCGGACCTGGCACCGCTCGTCGCCCGCTGCCTCGCCAAGGAGCCCGTCGAGCGGCCGACCCCGGCCCAGATCATGCAGGCGCTGCTGCCCCCCTCGTACGCGGCCGAGGCCTTCATACCGGCGCAACGGCGGCGGCCCGCCCTGCCCGGCGGCGAGACCGGGCCCGCGCCCGCGTGGGACGCGGACACGCCGGTGCGGGCCCCCGCGCCGGTCCCGCCGCCGCGCGTCCCCCGGGTCCGGATCCGGCCGCGCCCGACGATCGCCGTCGCCGCCGCGCTCGCGCTGACCGCGGCCGGCCTGTACGCGGCGCTCAGCCGGCCGGCGGACCGGGGACCCGAGACCCCGACGAGCCCCGCCGAGGTGGCCACCTCCTTCGCCGGCTGGCGGACCGGGCTCCAGGAGCACGGCCCGTCGGCCGCGCCCGCCTGTGTCCACGGCGCGGGCGCGCTGTACTGCGCGGCCCGGGGCGTCGGCCTCGCCCGGCTCGACCCGGTGACCGGGCACGTCCTGTGGTCGCGGACCGGGCCCGTCGAACAGGAGAGTCCGGCCGCCCCCGTGTTCCTGGCGGACGGGCTGGTCGGAGCCGCCGCCCCCACCGGGCCGCTGAAGGCGTACGCGGCCGGGGACGGCTCCCCCGGCTGGAGCGCCGCCGGGGGCCTTCCCGAGACGTACCGGCCGGCCGGGTCCGCCGTCGTCCTGTCCGACGGCGTCGGCGGCGTCCGGGCGGTCGACGCCCGCGGCGGCGAGGAGCTGTGGCGGCACGGCCTGACCGGCTTCCGGGTCCCGCGCCCGGGACCGTACGACGCGGCCTCCGGGCTGCTCACCGTCTCCGAGACCTCGCCCGACGGTTCGCGCACCCGGATCGGCGCGATCCGCCCGGCCACCGGCGAGGTGGTCTGGCAGCGGGAGCTGGACGGCGACCTCGGTCCGCTGGGCCGCACCGACGACGGCAGCCTGGTCCTCGCCTCGTTCTACGACACCGATCTGGCCGACGCCCTCGTCCTGGTGGGTCCTGGCGACGGCGGCCGGGGCGCGGTGCGCAGGCTCGCCCTGCCGCACCGTATCGACCTGCGGGGCGTCGCCGTGCGCGGCGGCGTCGTCCATCTGCTCGCCGCGGACGGGCACCTCACGGCCTTCGACACCGCCGCCGAGAAGGGGCGGACGCTGTGGGACCTGGAGACGGCCGCCGGGAACGTGTCCCTGCCGGTCCTCGGGCCGGGCGACCGGCTCTACTTCTCCGTCCAGGACGGCCGGCTGTTCGCCGTGGACACCGCGCGCGGTGCGGTGATCGGCCAGACCCGGCCGCGGCTGCGGAACGGCCGGCTCGGATACGCGCCCCTGGTCCCCGCGCCGCTGGTCGCCGGGGACCGGGTGTTCGGGACGGCGCCGGACGGCTCCGTGTTCGCGGTGGACGCGCGCGATCCGGCCGCCTGGTGAGCGTCTGAGGCGTACGGACGAGGAGGGGGAGCGGGCCGTGGCGGCCCGCTCCCCCTCCTCGTAGGTCCTGCCGGGGTCAGCCCAGCTTCGTCACGTCCCGGACCGCGCCCTTGTCGGCGCTCGTCGCCATCGCCGCGTACGCCCGCAGAGCGGCCGACACCTTGCGCTGCCGGTTCTTCGGCGCGTACACGCCGCCGAGGGCCTCGCGGCGGGCCGCGAGGGTGGCGTCGTCGACGAGCAGCTCGATCGAGCGGTGGGGGATGTCGATGCGGATGCGGTCGCCGTCCTCGACGAGGGCGATCGTGCCGCCCGAGGCCGCCTCCGGGGAGGCGTGGCCGATGGAGAGGCCCGAGGTGCCGCCCGAGAAGCGGCCGTCCGTGACGAGGGCGCAGGTCTTGCCCAGGCCCCGGCCCTTGAGGAAGGAGGTCGGGTAGAGCATCTCCTGCATGCCGGGGCCGCCCTTGGGTCCCTCGTAGCGGATGACGACCACGTCGCCGTCCTCGACCTGCTTGTTCAGGATCTTCTCGACGGCCTCCTCCTGCGACTCGCAGACGACGGCCGGGCCCTCGAAGGTCCAGATGGACTCGTCGACGCCGGCGGTCTTCACGACGCAGCCGTCGGCGGCGAGGTTGCCGTGCAGGACGGCGAGGCCGCCGTCCTTCGAGTACGCGTGGGCCGCGTCGCGGATGCAGCCGTTCGCGGCGTCCGTGTCGAGGGTGTCCCAGCGCTCCGACTGGGAGAAGGCGGTCGCCGAGCGGACGCAGCCGGGGGCCGCGTGCCACAGCTCGACGGCCTCCTCGGAGGGGGAGCCGCCGCGCACGTCCCAGGTCTCCAGCCACTGCTTGACGGAGGGCGCGTGGACGGCGTGGACGTCCTCGTTCAGCAGGCCCGCGCGGTAGAGCTCGCCGAGGATGGCCGGGATGCCGCCGGCGCGGTGCACGTCCTCCATGTAGTACGTGCGGTCCTTGGCGACGTTCGGGGCGACCTTGGCCAGGCAGGGCACGCGGCGCGAGACCTCGTCCATGTCCGGCAGGCCGTAGTCGAGCTCGGCCTCCTGGGCGGCGGCGAGCAGGTGCAGGATCGTGTTGGTGGAGCCGCCCATGGCGATGTCGAGGGCCATGGCGTTCTCGAAGGCCCCGCGGGTGGCGATCGAGCGCGGCAGGACGGAGTCGTCGTCCTCGCCGTAGTAGCGGCGGGTGAGGTCGACGACGGTGCGGGCCGCGTTCTCGTACAGCGCCCTGCGGGCGGTGTGGGTGGCGAGGACCGTGCCGTTGCCGGGGAGGGAGAGGCCGATCGCCTCGGTCAGGCAGTTCATCGAGTTGGCGGTGAACATGCCGGAACAGGAACCGCAGGTCGGGCAGGCGTTCTCCTCGATGCGGGCGATGTCCTCGTCCGAGATCTTCGGGTTCACCGCGTCGGAGATCGCGTCGACCAGGTCGAGCGTGCGGACCGAGCCGTCGACGAGGGTGGCGCGGCCGGACTCCATCGGACCGCCGGAGACGAAGACCGTCGGGATGTTGAGGCGCAGGGCGGCCATCAGCATGCCGGGGGTGATCTTGTCGCAGTTGGAGATGCAGATGAGGGCGTCGGCGCAGTGCGCCTCGACCATGTACTCCACGCTGTCCGCGATCAGGTCGCGGGAGGGCAGGCTGTAGAGCATGCCGCCGTGGCCCATGGCGATGCCGTCGTCGACGGCGATCGTGTTGAACTCGCGGGCGATGCCGCCGGCGGCGGTGATGGCCTCGGAGACGATCCGGCCGACCGGCTGGAGGTGGGTGTGGCCGGGGACGAACTCCGTGAAGGAGTTGGCCACGGCGATGATCGGCTTCCGGCCGATGTCCGCGCCGGGTACACCGGAGGCGCGCATAAGGGCGCGTGCGCCCGCCATGTTGCGGCCGTGGGTGACAGTGCGGGACCTCAGCTCGGGCATCGTCGCTCGCTCCTCGTGACGGGTGTGCTTGCTTTCGAGCGTACGCCGACGCTCCAAGATCTGGACGGGGTGTCCGGAATGCGGGACGGGTGTTCAGGTCCCGGACGGCCGGGCGGGTCTTCCGCCGCCGGCCCGCTCAGGCTTCGGTCAGGTAGCGCTGGAGGGTCGGGGCCACCTGCTCGACGATCCGCTCCGGGTCCGCCGAGGCCAGCGGCTCGACCTGGATCACGTACCGCATGATCACGATCCCGATCATGTGCGAGGCGGCCAGCTCCGCGCGGAAGCTCGGGTCCGGCACGTCCAGCTCGGCCGCGATCCGCTCCAGGAGCCGGCGCAGCACGAAGGTGCGCAGCACCTTGGCCGCCGCCTCGTGGGTGAGCGCGGAGCGGACGATCGCGAGGAGCGGGGCGCGGGACGCCGGGTTCTCCCAGACGCCGATGAAGAAGCGCGCGAGCCGTTCGCCGATGGCCTCGCGCGGGCCGCCGAGGATCGCCGGGACGACGGTCGCGGGCTCGAAGGAGACCTCGACGGCGGCGGCGAAGACCTCGTCCTTCGTGCCGAAGTAGTGGTGCACGAGCGCCGGGTCCACCCCGGCGGCCTTGGCGATGCCGCGCACCGAGGCCTTGTCGTAGCCGCGCTCGGCGAACTGGGCGCGGGCCGCGTCGAGGATGCGCTCGCGCGCGCCCGGCCCGCTCTCCTCCTCGGTGCGGGACGGGCGGCCGCGCCGGCGCGGGGCCGGGTCGGTCATGGGCGGGGGGCCCGCTCGCTCGGGCGGGCGGTGGAGGCCAGGTGGAGACGGGTGAAGGCCAGGGCCTCCGCGAGGTCGGCCTCGCGTTCGGCGGCCGACATCGCGCGGCGGGTGTTGACCTCGATGACGACGTGCCCGTCGAAGCCGGTGAGCGCGAGCCGCTCCAGGACCTCGGCGCAGGGCTGGGTGCCGCGCCCCGGGACGAGGTGCTCGTCCTTGGCGGACCCCCTGCCGTCGGCGAGGTGGACGTGGCCGAGCCGGTCGCCCATGCGGTCGACCATCGCGAGGGCGTCGGTGCGGGCGGTCGCGGTGTGCGAGAGGTCGACGGTGAAGTGCCGGTAGTCGTCCTTGGTGACGTCCCACTCGGGGGCGTAGGCCAGCATCTCGCGGTCCTTGTACCGCCACGGGTACATGTTCTCGACGGCGAAGCGCACGTCCGTCTCGTCCGCCATCCGCCAGATGCCGGTCACGAAGTCCTTGGCGTACTGGCGCTGCCAGCGGAACGGCGGGTGCACGACGACCGTCGACGCGCCGAGCCTCTCGGCCGCCGCCCGGGCGCGCTGGAGCTTGACCCACGGGTCGGTGGACCAGACGCGCTGGGTGATGAGGAGGCAGGGGGCGTGCACGGCCAGGATCGGGACCCGGTGGTAGTCGGAGAGCCGTCGCAGTGCCTCGACGTCCTGGCTGACCGGGTCGGTCCACACCATGACCTCGACGCCGTCGTACCCGAGGCGCGCGGCGATCTCGAAGGCCGTCGCCGTCGACTCCGGATAGACCGAGGCCGTCGACAGGGCGACCTTCGCATCCGGGATGCGCACCACTGGTTCTGCCACGGGGACAGGGTACGGGGCGGGCCGGGGGGCAGGGGGGTGGTTCCGGTCACGCCCGGGGCGTCGGGGCGGCGGCGGCCCTGGTCACGCCGGGGGCGCCGGGTTACGGGTGGTCCTGGTCACGCCCGGGGCCCGGTCGGGGCACCGGGCTGGGGGTGGTCCCCGTCGCGCCCGGAGGCCCGCCGGAGCGCCGGGCCGGGGGTGGTCCCCGTCGCGCCCGGGGCGCCCGGGGCGCCCGGGTCGGCCGGGTCGGCCGGGTCGGCCGGGTCGGCCGGGTCGGCCGGGTCGGCCGGGTCGGCCTCAGTGTTCCGGCAGGTGGTCCAGGCGGCGCAGGATGACTCCCTCGCGCAGGGCCCAGGGGCAGATCTCCAGCTCCTCGACGCCGAGGAGGTCCATCGCGCCCTCCGCGACGAGCGCGCCCGCGAGGAGCTGTCCGGCGCGGCCCTCCGAGACGCCGGGGAGGGCGGCGCGCTCGGGAACCGTCATGCCGGCCAGGCGCGGGACCCACTCCTCCAGGGACCTGCGGGTCAGGATCCGCTGGACGTAGAGGCCCTCCCCCGAGCCGGGCGCGCCGGCGATCCTGGCGAGCTGCTTGAAGGTCTTGGAGGTGGCCACGACGTGGTCGGGGCGGCCGAAGCGGCTGAACTCGCCGACGGTACGGGCGATCTGCGCGCGCACGTGGCGGCGCAGCGCCTTCACGTCGGCGGTGTCGGCAGGGTCGCCGGGCAGCCAGCCCGCCGTGAGGCGGCCGGCGCCGAGGGGCAGGGAGACCGCCGTGTCCGGGTCCTCGTCGATGCCGTACGCGACTTCGAGGGAGCCGCCGCCGATGTCGAGGAGGAGCAGCTTGCCCGCGGACCAGCCGAACCAGCGGCGGGCGGCGAGGAAGGTGAGGCGGGCCTCCTCCTCGCCGGTGAGGACCTGGAGGTCGACGCCGGTCTCGTCCTTCACGCGCGCGAGGACCGCGTCGGCGTTGCTGGCCTCGCGGACCGCGGAGGTCGCGAAGGGCAGCACCTCCTCGCAGCCCTTGTCCTCGGCGGCCAGGAGCGCGTCCCGCACGGTCGCGATGAGCCGCTCGACGCCGTCGGGCGCGATCGCGCCCCGCTCGTCGAGCAGTTCGGCGAGCCGCAGCTCCGCCTTGTGCGAGTGGGCGGGCAGGGGCCGGGCGCCGGGGTGGGCGTCCACCACGAGCAGGTGCACTGTGTTCGAACCGACGTCGAGGACTCCGAGTCTCATGGGCGGAACGCTACTGCGCCTCCCCGCATACGCTTGGGGGTGTGCCAAAGACGAAGAAGGCGAAGCAGGACAAAGACCGCGGCGACGACGTCGACGTGAAGACGGCCAGGACCGCGCACGCGGCGAAGGCCGTGAAGGCGGTCAAGGTCGGGAAGCAGAAGCGGGGCGAGGCCGAGGAGCCCGACGAGAAGGGCCTGGACTTCGCGCGCGCGTGGGTCGAGTTCCCCGACCCGACCGACGAGGAGCAGGTCTTCCGCTGCGACCTGACCTGGCTGACCTCGCGCTGGACGTGCATCTTCGGCAACGGCTGCCAGGGCATCCAGGAGGGGCGCCCCGACGACGGCTGCTGCACCCTGGGCGCGCACTTCTCCGACGAGGACGACGAGGAGCGGGTCGCCGGGCACGTGGCCCGGCTGACGCCGGAGCTGTGGCAGTTCCACGACGTCGGCACGGAGTCGGGCTGGGTGCAGCTCGACGAGGACGGCGACCGGCAGACCCGCCGCTGGGAGGGCTCCTGCATCTTCCAGAACCGGCCCGGTTTCGCGGGCGGCGCGGGCTGCTCGCTGCACATCCTGGCGATGAAGGAGGGCCGGGAGCCGCTGGAGACGAAGCCGGACGTGTGCTGGCAGCTGCCGGTGCGGCGGACGTACGACTGGGTCGACCGCCCCGACGACAGCCGGGTGCTCCAGGTGTCGATCGGCGAGTACGACCGGCGCGGCTGGGGGCCGGGCGGCCACGACCTGCACTGGTACTGCACGACGGCGTCCTCGGCGCACGTCGGCGCCGAGCCCGTCTACGTCTCGTACCGGCCCGAACTGGTCGAGATGATGGGCGAGGAGGCGTACGGGGTCCTGGCAGGGCTGTGCGAGGCCCGGCTCGCCTCGCAGCTGCCGCTGGTGGCCCCGCACCCGGCCGACCCCTCCTAGGAGCTAGGAGGAGGACGGGGGCGGTTCCTCCGGTGACGACGGAGGCGTGCCCGGGTCCGGGTCCGCGGGCGGCGTCGTCGGCTCGGTCGTGGGCGGCGCCGTCGGTTCCGTCGTGGGTTCCGTGGTCGGCGGCGGGGTCGTGGGCTCGGTCGTGGGCGGCGTCGTCGGTTCCGTCGTGGGCGGGGACGTCGGCGGAGCGGTCGGTTCCGTCGTGGGCGGGGACGTGGGCGGGGTGGTCGGTTCCGTCGTCGTGACCGGCGGGGGCGTGATGACCCGGCCGGTCGGCGGCTTGGCCGGGCCCTGTCCTTCGATCCTGATCACCCCGCCCGAGGGGTTCACCCCCACGCGCGCGCTCCAGGCCCCGGCGGGGGCGCGGCCGTGGTCGACGCGGACGGCGATCGTGATCGTCTCGCCGGGGCGGAGCGTGCCGGAGGCCCGGCTCACGTACAGCCAGGGGGCGTCCGTCCACAGCGACCAGTCGACGGGCGAGCCGCCGGCGGCGGTGAGGGTGAGCAGGGTGACGTCGCCGTGGCCGGTGGCGGCGACCGTGATCCAGCCGGCGGCGGGTTCGCCGGGCCGGGCCGGTTCGGTGGGGGCACCGGGGCTGACGACCTCGACGGAGACGTCGGGGGCGCGGCTGCCCCGGGTGAAGCGCGGCTCCGGGGTGGCGCGGGCGTTGCCCGCGTTCTCGTACCGGTCGTAGGGGCCGCCGTCCGGGCCGGCCGGCTCGTCCGCCTCGCGCGCGCTGATCCCGGCCCCGCCGTGGCCCGCGGCCACGTCCGAGGTGCCGCGGTAGGAGGTCCACAGGGCGAGGACGGGGGCGGCGACCACGGCGGCGACGACCGTGGTGGTCACCGCGCGGGCCCGCATCCGGTCGCGGCGGGCGACGTGGTCCTTCGGGTCCATGGGGAAACCGGTCGGCGCGAAGCGCGGGGCGCCGGCACGCGCGCGCGGGACGTGCAGCATCGCCATGTACGCGGCGGCCCGGGGCGCCTCGACGAGCGGCAGCCGGTCCGCCGGGAGGGCCGTGGCACCGGGCCAGGGGCCGGCGGCGCCGACGCGCTCGGCCGCCCGGCGACAGCGGGGGCAGTCGTCGACGTGCCGGACGAGCTCGGCGCGCAGGGCGGCCGAGAGGAGCACCCGGTGGTCGCCGGTGAGGCGGGCGACGGTGGGGCAGCTGCCGGTCTCGACGACGGCGAGGGCGGCGCGGGTGCGCTCGACCTCGCAGCCGGCGGTGGCGAGGAGCTCGCGGGCGGCGAGCGGGTCGAGGGAGAGCACGGCGGCGACCTGGCGGTGGCTGAGCCCGTGCCGCACGGCGAGCTCCAGGGCCTCGCGCTGCTCCGGCGTGGTGCCCGCGGCCTCCGGCCAGGCGAGCAGGGCGAGCTCGGCGCGGCGCCGCTCGGCGGTCTCCTCGGAGACCCGGGGCGGCTCGGGGGCGGCGACGGCCGGGCGGCCGGTGTGGGCGCCCTGGCGCTTGCCGCGCTGCTCGCCGAGGCTGCGCAGACAGGCCCAGCGGGCGAGGGCGTACAGCCAGGCCGTGCGGCCGTCCTCGTCGGAGGGACAGCGGCCGTGGTGGCGCTCGGCGACGGCGAGGACGTCGCCGAGGACGGCGGTGGCCGTGTCGTGGTCGCAGAGCACGGAGAGGCAGTACGTGAAGAGGCCGTCGAGGGCGGCCTCGTAACGGGCGGGGGGACGCCGGCCGAGCGTGCGCGGTCCCTGGCCCGTGGCGCGGTGCGCCCGGTGTGCGCCGGTGGTGCGTGCGGGGGGATCCAGCCTGCTGCTCGTCACTGGGCGACCGTAGGCAGGGCGGCGGGCACTCTTCGTACCGGTCGCGCCATTCTCATTCTTACGGGTGAAGCTACCGCTCGAAAGGGGACAGGAAGCGGGTGTTCCGCTGCCGTGGGGCTCCCCTTGTGGACGGCCGGGGCCCGTTGTCGGTGGCGGCGGATACGGTGTGGTTCATGGCTGCCCGTACGAAAACCGCCAAGGACCGGCCGTCCTACCGCTGCACCGAGTGCGGCTGGCAGACGGCCAAGTGGCTCGGCCGCTGCCCCGAGTGCCAGGCCTGGGGGACGGTCGAGGAGTACGGCGCGCCCGCCGTCCGGACGACCGCCGCCGGCCGCGTCTCCACCGCCGCCCTCCCCATCGGCCAGGTCGACGGCCGGCAGGCGACCGCCCGCTCGACCGGCGTCGACGAGCTGGACCGGGTCCTCGGCGGGGGCCTGGTGCCCGGCGCCGTCGTGCTGCTCGCGGGGGAGCCGGGCGTCGGCAAGTCCACGCTGCTGCTCGACGTGGCGGCCAAGGCGTCGAGCGACGAGCACCGCACGCTGTACGTCACGGGCGAGGAGTCCGCGAGCCAGGTCCGGCTGCGCGCCGACCGGATCGACGCGCTCAGCGACCACCTGTACCTGGCGGCCGAGACCGATCTGTCGGCCGTCCTCGGGCACCTCGACGCCGTGAAGCCCTCCCTGCTGATCCTGGACTCGGTGCAGACCGTCGCCTCCCCCGAGATCGACGGCGCGCCCGGCGGCATGGCCCAGGTCCGCGAGGTCGCGGGAGCCCTCATCCGGGCCTCCAAGGAGCGCGGCATGTCGACGCTCCTCGTCGGTCACGTCACCAAGGACGGCGCCATCGCCGGTCCCCGGCTGCTGGAGCACCTGGTCGACGTCGTCCTGAGCTTCGAGGGCGACCGGCACGCGCGCCTGCGCCTGGTCCGGGGCGTGAAGAACCGGTACGGGGCGACCGACGAGGTCGGCTGCTTCGAGCTGCACGACGAGGGCATCACGGGGCTCGCCGACCCCTCCGGGCTCTTCCTGACCCGGCGTGACGTGGCCGTGCCCGGCACCTGTCTGACGGTCACCCTGGAGGGCAAGCGTCCGCTGGTCGCCGAGGTGCAGGCGCTGACGGTCGACTCGCAGATCCCGTCGCCGCGGCGGACGACCTCGGGCCTGGAGACCTCCCGGGTCTCCATGATGCTGGCGGTCCTGGAGCAGCGCGGCCGGATCAGCGCGCTGGGCAAGCGGGACATCTACAGCGCGACCGTCGGCGGCGTGAAGCTCACCGAGCCCGCGGCCGACCTGGCGATCGCACTCGCGCTGGCCTCCGCGGCGAGCGACACCCCGCTCCCGAAGAACCTGGTGGCGATCGGCGAGGTCGGGCTCGCGGGCGAGGTGCGGCGGGTGACGGGCGTGCAGCGCCGGCTCGCCGAGGCGCACCGCCTCGGCTTCACGCACGCGCTGGTGCCGGTGGACCCGGGGAGGGTGCCGGCCGGCATGAAGGTGACGGAGGTGGCGGACATGGGGGACGCGCTGCGGGTGCTGCCGCGGAGCCGACGGGCGAAGGGCACGGAGGAGGGTGCGGGCGGCTGACCGAGCCGGAGGGGACCGGCGGCCGGGCGGGGCCGGCGAGGGGGCGGGCGCCCGACGGGCCGGTTCTCGGGGGCGGGCGCCCGGCCGGCCGACGAGGGGGCGGGCGCCCGGCCGGGCCGGTTCTCGGGGCGGCGGGCAGGCGGGAAAACCGTCTCCGGAGGTGCGCCCGACCACCCCGCCCGGAGGTCCTCCCGGGCGGGTTCCGGGGGAGGAACACGGGCCCACACCTCTGCGGCGGACCCTCCGCCGAGGTGGTGTCGCTAGACTTTGCCCTGGTCTCGCCCATCCGTACGAGCCGGAGGAGTGCAGTGGCAGCCAAGGACGGGGCAGCAGCTCCTGGAAAGTCCGGCGCGGGCTCCGGCAACGAAGCACTGATGCGCGCCGCCCTGAGCGCGGTCGCGCCGGGCACCGCGCTGCGCGACGGCCTGGAGCGGATCCTCCGGGGAAACACGGGCGGGCTCATCGTCCTCGGCCTGGACAAGGCGGTCGACTCGATGTGCACCGGCGGGTTCGTGCTGGACGTCGAGTTCACCGCCACGCGCCTGCGTGAGCTGTGCAAGCTCGACGGCGCGCTCGTCCTCGACAAGGACATCACCAAGATCCACCGCGCGGGCGTGCAGCTGGTTCCGGACGCCTCCATCCCCACCGAGGAGACCGGCACCCGCCACCGCACCGCGGACCGGGTCTCCCGGCAGTGCAACTTCCCGGTCGTCTCCGTCTCGCAGTCGATGCGCCTGATCGCGCTGTACGTGGGCGGCGAGCGCCGGGTCCTGGAGGAGTCGGCCGCGATCCTCTCCCGCGCCAACCAGGCGCTCGCGACCCTGGAGCGGTACAAGCTGCGGCTCGACGAGGTGGCCGGCACGCTCTCCGCCCTGGAGATCGAGGACCTGGTCACGGTCCGGGACGTCACCGCGGTCGCGCAGCGGCTGGAGATGGTCCGCCGGATCGCCACCGAGATCGCCGAGTACGTGGTGGAGCTCGGCACCGACGGGCGGCTCCTCTCGCTCCAGCTCGACGAGCTGATCGCGGGCGTGGAGCCGGAGCGCGAGCTGGTGATCAGGGACTACGTGCCGGAGCCGACGGCGAAGCGCTCCCGGACGGTCGCCGAGGCGCTCACCGAGCTGGACGCGCTCACCCACACCGAGCTCCTGGAGCTCCCGGTCGTGGCGCGGGCCCTGGGCTACAGCGGCTCGCCCGAGACCCTCGACTCCGCGGTCTCGCCGCGCGGCTACCGCCTCCTGGCGAAGGTGCCGCGACTGCCCGGCGCGATCATCGAGCGTCTGGTGGAGCACTTCGGCGGGCTGCAGAAGCTGCTCGCGGCGAGCGTGGACGACCTCCAGACCGTCGACGGCGTCGGCGAGGCGCGCGCCCGCAGCGTCCGCGAGGGCCTGTCGCGCCTCGCGGAGTCCTCGATCCTGGAGCGGTACGTCTAGGAGGCGGTGCGCCCAGGCAGGCACGTCCGGGAGGCGTTACGCCCAGACGGGCACGTCCAGGAGGCGTTACGCCCAGACGGGCACGTCCGGGCGGTAGGTCCGGTACGTACCGCCCGGCTCAGTCCTTCGCGAGTCGGAACGACGCCGCGAGCACCTTCGTGCCCGGCAGCTCCGCCTCCACCAGATAGGTGCCGGGGTCCGCCTGGCCCGCCGGGGTGGTGGCGCACTGCGGGGCGCTGCGGCGGCGGTCCCATTCCACGGTGTGGGTGATGGTGGTGTGCGCGGGGACGCTCAGCAGGAGCGGGGCGCCGGGGCGCGGGCAGTCGGCGGTGGACCAGACCTCGTCGTCCCGGTCGTCACTGATCGTCAGGACGGCGTTGCGGGGCCCGAAGTCGGCCTTGCAGGTGGTGTTCGAGGTGTTCTTCGCGACGAGCTGGAAGCGGGGCCTCTCCCCCGCCTCGTAGGTGACCTTGGTGGAGCGGAGGGTCAACTCCAGGGCTCCGGCCGGGCAGTTGGGGAGCGAGGAGTCGGCCGGGACCTGTCGTCCCGCGCCGGTGCCCGCGCCTGCGTCGCCGCCGGCTCCGTCGGTGCCGCCGTTCTCGCCGGTGCCCGTGGCGCCTCCCGCGCCCTCGGCGCCGGAGTCCGCACCGGTGCCGGTGCCCGCGTCGGCACCCGCGTCCGTGCCGGAGCCCCCCGAAGCGCCGTTGTCGCCCGCGGTCCCGCCGGAGTCCCCCGACTCGTCGCGTCCGCCGGGCTGTTGGCTGATCGCCGGACCGGAACCGGAGGGCCCGGGGGTGATCGACGGCGGGGTCGGCGACGAGCCGTTGGCGGAGTCGTTCGACTTCTTCCCGCCGCCGTCGCCGGAGGTGACGGCCCACACGGCGAGGAGCGCGAGCAGCGCCACCAGGCACGCCGCCACCGCCCTCCGTCGCCAGTAGATGGTGGAGGGAAGCGGCCCGACCGGATTGCGCAAAGATCCCACGACCCGAACCTTACGAGAGATCCGGCCCAACTCCCGCCCCACCCGCCGCCCCAGACCTCAAGTTTTGCCGATGATCACATCCTTCGGTCCGGGGAACTTTTCCCCGGACCCCGACGGAACCCCGACGGGGGCCGAGGGAAACCGTAGGGAACCGGCGCGAATCGCGGCCCCCCACTTTCGCCAGGGGCCCTTCCGGCCGTTGGCCCGGGGCGACGGACTCCGGATTCCGGTTAGCGTCATGCACCATGAACACCCTTCTCGACCTCTCCGACCGTCTGTACCTCGACGTCGCCGACTTCGCCCACTCCACGCCCCACTGGTTCCAGTGGCTCGCCGAGGTGTGGACGGAGCTCGGGCTGCTTCTCTTCGGCGTCCTGTTCCTCGTCGGCTGGTGGCGCTCCCGGGAGGGGTCGAGCCGGGCGATGGCACTCGCACTGCTCGCCCCGGTCGCCACCGGCTTCGGTTACGTGGCGAGCGAGGCCCTGAAGTCGCTGGTCGACGAGGAACGGCCCTGCCGCGCGGTCACCGGCGCGCCCGTCTCGCTCGTCGTCTGCCCGCCCCACGGCGACTGGTCCTTCCCCAGCAACCACTCGGCCATCGCGGGTGCCGCCGCGATCGCCCTCGCCCTGTCCTGGCGCGGGATCGTCTGGCTGACCGTGCCGATGGCGCTGCTCATGGCCTTCTCCCGGGTCTTCGCCGGGGTCCACTACCCGCACGACGTGACCGTCGGTCTGCTCGCCGGCGCCCTGATCGCCCTCCTCGTGATGCGGGCGGCGGAGCGGCCCGTGCGGTCGCTGGTGGAGACGGCCCGGTCGAGCCGGAGCTCGGCCGTGGTGTGGTGCGCGGGGCGCGGGCCGAGTGCGCACGCCCCCGCGCACTCCGGGCGGCGCTCTCGCGCACGCCACGGCGCGTACTGATCACGCCGGGGACGTGCCAGGATCGGGGGTGCCATGACTTCTTCCATCGACACTCCCCCCACGTCCACGGCCCCCGCCGGCCCGGCGCTCCCCGCCGAGCTGCACGGGCCCGTCCTCGCCTGGTTCGACCGGCACGCCCGCGACCTGCCCTGGCGCCGCCCCGAGGCCGGTGCCTGGGGCGTCATGGTCAGCGAGTTCATGCTCCAGCAGACCCCGGTCGTCCGGGTCCTCCCGGTGTACGAGCAGTGGCTGGCGCGCTGGCCGCGCCCGGCCGACCTGGCCGCCGAGGCCCCCGGCGAGGCGGTCCGCGCCTGGGGCCGGCTCGGCTACCCGCGCCGGGCGCTGCGGCTGCACGCGGCGGCCGTCGCCATAACGGAACGGCACCACGGCGACGTGCCCCGCGACCACGGGCAGCTGCTCGCGCTGCCCGGGATCGGCGAGTACACGGCGGCGGCGGTGGCCTCCTTCGCGTACGGACAGCGGCACGCGGTCCTGGACACCAACGTGCGCCGGGTCTTCGCGCGGGCGGTGACCGGCGTCCAGTACCCGCCGAACGCGACCACGGCCGCCGAGCGGCGGCTCGCCCGGGCGCTGCTGCCGGAGGACGAGACGACGGCCTCCCGCTGGGCGGCCGCCTCCATGGAGCTGGGCGCCCTGGTGTGCACGGCGAAGAACGAGGACTGCGGGCGCTGCCCGATCGCCGAGCGGTGCGCCTGGCGGCTCGCGGGGAAGCCGGCGCACGACGGTCCGCCGCGGCGCGGTCAGACGTACGCCGGGACCGACCGGCAGGTGCGCGGCCGGCTCCTCGCGGTGCTGCGGGAGTCGGCGGAGCCGGTGACGCAGGCGGCCCTGGACGCGGTCTGGGACGAGCCGGTGCAGCGGGGCAGGGCCCTGGACGGGCTGGTCGCGGACGGTCTCGTCGAGCCGCTGGAGGGCGACCGGTACCGGCTGCCGCTGTCCTGAAGGCCGCTTCCGACCCGTTTGAGGCCCCGCTCCCCCGGGAGCGGGGCCTCAAACCTTTTCCGCCTCCGCTGTTACACAACCGATGGGTAGCCGTGCGTCGACCGACGGCTGGCCCGCACAGCCCCGTGACAACCGCTCCGTAGCGTCGTCCACGACACGAGGAACAAGGTCACGGGGATCGGAGGCGGTTGGGATGCGGCAGGGCGAGGTGCTCGACTTCGAGGAGTACGTACGCACGCGGCAGGACGCGCTGCTGCGCAGTGCCCGACGGCTCGTCGCCGACCCCGTCGACGCCCAGGACCTGCTCCAGACGGCGCTGGCCCGTACGTACGGCCGTTGGGACGGCATCGCCGACAAGTCCCTCGCCGACGCCTATCTGCGCCGGGTCATGATCAACACCCGGACCGAGTGGTGGCGCTCCCGCAAGCTCGAGGAGGTGCCGACCGAGCAGCTCCCGGACGCGAGCGTCGAGGACCCGACCGAGCAGCACGCCGACCGCGCCCTCCTCATGGACGTCCTGAAGGTGCTCGCGCCGAAGCAGCGCAGCGTCGTCGTCCTGCGCCACTGGGAGCAGATGAGCACCGAGGAGACGGCGGCGGCGCTCGGCATGTCGACGGGTACGGTGAAGTCGACGCTCCACCGCGCGCTCGCCCGGCTCCGCCAGGAGCTGGAGAGCCGTGACCTCGACGCCCGCGCCCTGGGGCGGGCGGGGGAGCGGGCGACCGTACGAGGCGACGAAGGGGGGCGGGAGCGGTGCGCGGCCTAGACGGCGGATCCGACGGAGACGGCAGAAGCCACGACGACCACCCCGAGCACGGCCCCGGGGACTCGACGGGCCCGAGGGGCCCCGAGGGCTTCACGGGCCCGAGGGGACTCGGTGGCTCCGACGGCTCCGACGGCTTCGGCTTCGGCGACGACCGGTGTTCCACCGGGCGCCGCCGCCCGCGCCGTACCGTCAAGGCGGCGAGCGTCACGGCCACGGCCGGGCTCGTCGCCGTCGGGCTGTCCCTGGCCGCCTGCTCCACCGGCGGCACCGGCTCCCGCGACGAGGGCGCGGCCCGCACCGACGAGATCGCCGCCGCGGCGCCCACCCCCTCCGCCTCCGGCACCGCCGGCCCGCAGTCGGCCGAGCGGGTGGATCCGATCGCGCTCCTGAAGGCCGACCCGAAGATCGGTCAGCGGCTGAAGAGCGATCTGAAGCCGTGCGTGGCGGACGCGTACCCCGTGGACGCCTCCTACGGCGACCTCACGAACGCCTCCGCCCCCGACGTCGTCGTCAACGTGATGACCTGCGGTGACGCCGTCGGCATCGGCACGTACGTCTACCGCAAGCAGAGCGACCGGTACGAGAACGTGTTCATGGCCGAGGACGCGGCGGTCTACGCCACGATCGACCGGGGCGACCTCGTCGTCACCAAGCAGGTGTACGCGAAGGGCGACCCGGTCGCGTACCCCTCGGGCGAGGACGTGATCACCTACCGCTGGTCGGGAAACAGGTTCACCCAGCACGACTGGGTGCACAACGACTACAGCAGGGCCGTCGGCGACGGCACCGGCCCGGAACCCGCGCCGGCCGAATCCTCCGCCGACTGAGCCGTGGAACGAGAGAACGCACAGACCCCGAAGGGCACGCACGATGGCCGAAACCCTTGTCCTGTTCGTCGAGGACGACGACGTCATCCGTGAGGCCACCCAGCTCGCCCTGGAGCGGGACGGCTTCCGGGTGACCGCCATGCCCGACGGGCTCTCCGGCCTGGACGCCTTCCGGGCGCAGCGGCCCGACATCGCGCTCCTCGACGTGATGCTGCCGGGGATGGACGGGGTCAGCCTCTGCCGCCGCATCCGCGACGAGTCGACCGTGCCCGTCATCATGCTGTCGGCGCGCGCCGACTCGATCGACGTCGTGCTCGGCCTGGAGGCCGGGGCCGACGACTACGTGACCAAGCCCTTCGACGGCTCGGTGCTCATGGCCCGCATCCGGGCCGTGCTGCGCCGCTTCGGGCACGCGGGCGGCGCCGGCGCGGGCGAGCGGGGGGACGCGCCGGACGGCGGCGGGCTCCTCGTCTTCGGCGACCTGGAGGTCGACACCGAGGGCATGGAGGTCCGCAGGGGCGGGGCGCCGGTGGCGCTGACACCGACCGAGATGCGGCTGCTCCTAGAGTTCTCGTCGGCGCCGGGCACGGTGCTGTCCCGGGACAAGCTCCTGGAGCGGGTCTGGGACTACGGCTGGGGCGGTGACACCCGGGTCGTGGACGTCCACGTGCAGCGGCTGCGCGCCAAGATCGGCCAGGACCGGATCGAGACCGTGCGCGGCTTCGGCTACAAGCTCAAGAGCTGACCGCATGATCGACAGGACGTTCCCCGAGACGGGCCCGCGCCGGTGAGGCCGCTCCCCCTGCGGACCGGGGTCCGCTGGAAGATCGCCGTCGCCATCGCGGCGGTCGGCGCCCTCATCGCGGTCACCCTGAGCATCGTCGTGCACAACGCCGCCCGCATCTCGATGCTCGACAACGCGCGCGAGGTGCAGATGGAGCGGCTGCTCTTCGCCCAGCGGATGTACGAGACCTCGAAGCCGAAGGAGCCCCGCTTCGGCACGAAGATCAACGATCCGGCGCTGCCGGAGCAGCTGGACCAGCTGATGCGGGACAAGCGGCGCGGGACGTACGTGCAGGAGCACCGGCACGGCGGGCCGCCGGACGTGTGGGCGGCCCTGCCGCTCGCCAACGGCGACGTGCTGTCGCTGCACATCCCCTTCGCCGACCGCAGCGCGACGATCATGAACGATCTGGACCGGGCCCTCGTGATCGGCTCGGTGTCGGTGGTCTTCGGCGGCTGCGCGCTCGGCGTGCTCATCGGCGGCGGGCTCTCGCGGCGGCTGCGGAAGGCCGCCGTCGCGGCCGGCCGGGTGGCCCAGGGCAACACGGACGTCCGGGTGCGGGAGGCGGTCGGCGGGGTCGTCCGGGACGAGACCGACGACCTGGCCTGGGCGGTCGACGCCCTGACCGACGCCCTGAACGAGCGGATCGAGGCCGAGCGCCGGGTCACCGCCGACATCGCGCACGAGCTGCGCACCCCCGTCACCGGGCTCCTCACGGCGGCCGAGCTGCTGCCGCCGGGACGCCCGACCGAGCTCGTGCGGGACCGGGCGCAGGCCATGCGGACGCTGGTCGAGGACGTCCTGGAGGTGGCCCGGCTCGACAGCGCGTCCGAGCGGGCCGAGCTCCAGGAGATCGCGCTCGGCGAGTTCGTGGAGCGGCGGGTGCGGGTGCTGGACCCGGAGGTCGTCGTCCGGGTCGTGCACGACTCCTGGGTGAACACCGACCCGCGCCGTCTGGAGCGGGTCCTGGGCAATCTCCTCGCCAACGCGGCCAAGCACGGCAAGCCGCCGGTCGAGGTCACCGTCGAGGGCCGGGTGGTCCGGGTCCGCGACCACGGCCCGGGCTTCCCCGAGTCGCTCCTCAAGGAGGGCCCGAGCCGTTTCCGTACGGGGACGAGCGACCGCGCGGGCCAGGGCCACGGCCTGGGCCTGACGATCGCCGCGGGCCAGGCCCGGGTCCTCGGCGCCCGGCTGACCTTCCGGAACGTGGCCTCGGAGGGCTCGCCGGACGGGGTGGGCGGGGCCATCGCGGTGCTGTGGCTGCCGGACCACGCGCCGACGAACACGGGCAGCTTCCCGATCCTGCGGCCGGTGGAGTGAGCGCACGAAGACGGGGCCGGCCCTTTCCGGGGCCGGCCCCGCTTCCGTCCGAGGACCGGGCGCGTACGAGGGATCAGGTCCGCACGAGGACCGGATCCGTACGAGGGATCAGGTCCGTACGAGGGATCAGACCGTCTCGGCGACCTTCTCGGTGTCGCCGGACTCCTCCTTGGGCTCCGCGGCCGGTCCGGCGCCGCGGAGCGCCACCTCCTTGACGAAGAAGGCGAGGACGAAACCGAGGACGGCGACGGCCGAGGCGACCAGGAAGGCGCCGTGCGTACCGGACGCGACCGCGTGCTGGTAGGCCTCGCGGAGCGCGGCCGGCAGCTTGGCGAGGCTCGCGGCGTCGAGCTGGGCGGTCCGCTCCGTGAGCCCGCCGCCGCCGCGGGAGGCCATCTCGTCCTGGACGCGGTTGGTGAAGAGCGCACCCATGATCGCGACGCCGAAGGAGGAGCCGAGCGTCCGGAAGAGGGTGGTGGAGGAGGAGGCGACGCCCATGTCCTTCATCTCCACGCTGTTCTGCGCGACCAGCATGGTGATCTGCATGAGGAAGCCCATGCCGGCGCCGAGGACGGCCATCCAGATCCCGGAGACGAGGCGCGAGGTGCCGGTGTCCATGGTGGAGAGCAGGAAGAGGCCGGCCACCATGAGCGCGCCGCCCAGGATCGGGAAGACCTTGTACTTGCCGGTGCTGGTGGTGAAGCGGCCGACGAGCAGCGAGACGACCATCATCGACAGCAGCATCGGCAGGAGCAGCAGGCCGGAGTTGGTGGCGGAGGCGCCCTGGACGGCCTGCTGGAAGATCGGCAGGTAGAGGACCGCGCCGAACATCACGAAGCCGGTGATGAAGCCGATCAGGGACATCAGGGTGAAGTTGCGGCTGCGGAAGATGTGCAGCGGCATGATCGGGTCGCTCGCCCGGGTCTCGACGAAGAGGAACGCGGCGAGGGCGGCGGCGCCGCCGACCGCGAGGCCGACGATGGTGGCCGAGCCCCAGGCGTACTCCGTGCCGCCCCAGGTGGTGACGAGGACGATCGCGGTGATGCCGGCGGTCAGCAGCGCGGCGCCGAGGAAGTCGATCCGGGTGCCCGTGGCGCGCTGCTTCCTCGGCAGGTGCAGGACGGTGGTGAGCATGGCGAGGGCGACGACGCCGAGCGGCAGGTTGATGTAGAAGGACCAGCGCCAGCCCCAGTGGTCGGTGATGGTGCCGCCGACGAGGGGGCCGCCGATCATGGCGAGGGCCATGATCCCGGCCATCATGCCCTGGTACTTGCCCCGCTCGCGGGGCGGGATCAGGTCGCCGATGATCGCCATGACGCCGACCATGAGGCCGCCGGCGCCGAGGCCCTGGACGGCGCGGAAGCCGATGAGCTGGCCCATGTCCTGGGCCATGCCGCTGAGCGCCGAGCCGATCAGGAAGATCACGATCGAGGTGAGGAAGACGCCCTTGCGGCCGAACATGTCGCCGAGCTTGCCCCAGAGGGGGGTGGAGGCGGCGGTGGCCAGGGTGTAGGCCGTGACGACCCAGGAGAGGTGCTCCAGGCCGCCGAGTTCACCGACGATCGTCGGCATCGCGGTGCCGATGATCATGTTGTCCAGCATCGCGAGCAGCATCGCGATCATGAGGGCGAGGAGGACGACCCGTACGCTGCGCGGCTGCGGGTCCGCAGCCTCCCCCTGTGCTGCCTGAACGTTCTGTTTCGTCGCCATGCCAATCCCTTACTTGCCGCCCGGCTAGTTACTACACTGAGGAAGGTAGGCCGGTAACTAGCCGGGCGTCAAGTAAGTTTTCTGGAAAGTGGGACCCGTCATGGCCCGAGGCAACACCCGCCAGCGCATCCAGGACGTGGCCCTCGAACTCTTCGCCGAGCAGGGCTACGAGAAGACGTCGCTGCGCGAGATCGCGGAACGCCTCGACGTCACCAAGGCCGCGCTCTACTACCACTTCAAGACCAAGGAAGACATCATCATCGGGATCTTCCAGGACCTGGCGCGCCCGATCGACGAGCTGGTCGCCTGGGCGGGCGAGCAGCCGCGCACCCTGGAGACCAAGCAGGAGATCCTGCGCCGCTACCAGAAGGCCCTGCGCGCCGCGGCCCCGCTGTTCCGCTTCATGCACGAGAACCAGGCGACCGTGCGCGACCTGAGCATCGGGCTCACCTTCAAGGAGCGCTTCATCGCGCTCAACCAGTTCATCCAGGAGCCCGACTCCCCGATGAAGGACAAGGTCCGCGCCGTGAGCGCGATCTTCGCGCTGCACGCCGGGACCTTCTTCATGGACAACGTCGAGGGCGACCCCGAGGAGAAGCAGGAAGCCGTCCTCGAGGTCGCCCTCGATCTGATCGAGCAGGCCCAGCAGGCCTGACGGGTGCGTCAGACGCCGACGCCGTGGGCCCGCAGGAAGGCCATCGGGTTGACGGCCGAGCCGTAGTTCGGGGTCGTACGGATCTCGAAGTGCAGGTGGGGGCCGGAGGAGTTGCCGGTGTTGCCCGAGAAGGCGATCCGCTGGCCGGCCGCGACCTTCTGGCCGATGTAGACCTTGATCTTCGACAGGTGGGCGTACTGCGAGTACGTGCCGTTGGCGTGCTTGATCACGATGGCGTTGCCGTACGCGGGGCCGTCGCCGCCGCCGTTCGGGCCGGCCTTCACGACGGTGCCCGTGGCGGCGGCCTTGACCGGGGTGCCGACCGGGACGGCGAAGTCCTGGCCGGAGTGCTTGTGGGCCCACATGGCGCCGCCCTGGTTGAAGCTGGCGCTGAGGGCGTACGAGGTGACCGGCTTGACCCAGGCCGGGGTCGCCTTCTTGACGGCCTTCACGGGCGTGGCCTTCACGGCGGCGGCCTTGGCGACGGCGGCCTTCACCTGGGCGGCGACGTGGGCCTGGGCGTCGGCCTGGGCGGCGACGGCGGCGGACGCGGTCAGCGCGGCCGGGGCGGCGGCCTTGCCCTCGGCGGCGAAGGCGGACCCTGCTCCGGCCACCAGCGTCGCTCCCAGACCCGCGGTGGCGAGAGCAACGGCGGTGATACGGGCGGCGGGGTTCATGACGCGCTTCGACATACGGGGGAAAACCTCCGGGACGTACGGGACCCGACGCGGACGGTTCGCCGCGCCGGGCTTGCTCATCCTTGGTAACCCGGACCCCCGGCCCGGCCAAAACACCCCATCTACGACATTGCGTCGTAGCGATCTTCCGAGAAGTTCAGGTCTTGACGACTCCGGAGGAGGACTGCGAAATCGGACATACCGGAACAAGGGAAACGGTTTAACCGCACGTCGCGGGGCCCGAAACCGCCCAGAACGCGCCTGACGCCCGGTTCGGACCCCTCCAGGACCAAAGTCCCTCCGGCTCGTCCCGGAACGTCCCGAATCTCTCCCAAAGGTCGCTACTATTCCGGCTCGTACCCCTCGAAACGCCTGTGCGCCTTGTCACCAGCGCGCCGCCCCCAGTGGGATCTGGGTCACGCGGCCGGGCCGCCCGAAAGCGACCTGGGTCACGCCACCGAGCCGCCCGAAACCCCTCCGCTCCCGCCCCCGCGTCGGTAGCTTCCAGGTCATGAGCAAGATCGAACTCGCCGACGCCATCCAGTCCGTACGGGACCAACTGATCACCGCCGCCGGCCGGGCCACCGGCCAGACCGTCGCCTTCGAGGTGGGCGACATCGAAATGGAGTTCACGATCGAACTCCGCCAGGAGGCGAAGGGCAGCGGCAAGGTGAAGGCCTGGGTCGTGGAGGCGGGCGCCGACGCCACCCGCACGAAGGGCGAGACCCACCGGGTCGCCGTCACCCTGAAGCCGAGGAACGCGGCGACGGGCGGCCCCTGGCTGGTGGGGAACGACGAGGAGCCCGACCTGTCGGGGTTCGGTGGGCTGCCCGGGACGGCGGAACGGTGACGGCGGTCCCCAGCACGGTCATGGTCCTGGGAAGGCGACAAGGCAGCGGGGTCCTCGTCGCCCCCGACCTCGTCCTGACCAGCGCCCACGTTCTCGACGGCGCGTACAGCGCCAAGGTGGTGCCCGCACTGCGGCCCGCCCACCAGTCACAGGTGGTCTGGTCGGACGAGCGCCTCGACGCCGCCCTGTTACGCAGTCCTGCGCGTCTCGGCCCGGCACCACGACTCAGTGCCGTCGCCACCGACCGCCCGGTCCCCGGCTGCGAGATCCTCGGCTTCCCACGGGTCCAGCGCCACGACGGCCAGAAGCCCGATCTGGACCAGTTCACCGGAACCGTGCTGCCCATGGCCGGGCTCCTGCGCCGTGTACTGACCGTCGAACTGGACCACCCGCCCGTGACGGCCGACGAGAGCGGCTCCTCTCCGCTCGCGGGTCTCTCCGGCGCCCCCGTCCTCGCCGACGGCTGCCTCATCGGCATCGTCCGTGCCGTCCCCCGCGGGCGCGGCCACCGCCGCCTGGAGTGCGTCCCCCTCTCGGCGATCCTCGCCGACGAGGAGGCGCGTGAGTGGCTCGCCCCCTACGCCCCCCTCATACCGGTCACGCGCACCCACCCCCACGACCAGCCCCACGAGGAGGACTACGCCGAGGCGATCGGCGCGGTCTACCGCCGCACCCGGATCTTCGGGCTGGACGAACTGGGCAAACGGGCCTCGGAATGGGATCTCGACACCGCATACGTCTCGCTGGAGGCCACCTCGCGGAACGGCGAGACCGCTGCCGTCCCGCAGCGGATCGACGACCTGCTCGCCTCCCGCCCCCGGGTCCTGCTCCGCGGCGACGCGGGCGCCGGGAAGACCACCCTCGTGTGGTGGCTCGCGGCGCACGCCGCCGCCGGGACCCTCGGGCCGAACCTCGCCGAACTGAACGGCCT
The DNA here is from genome assembly GCF_055582805.1 of Streptomyces sp. NPDC107498. Taxonomy (NCBI): domain Bacteria; kingdom Bacillati; phylum Actinomycetota; class Actinomycetes; order Kitasatosporales; family Streptomycetaceae; genus Streptomyces; species Streptomyces sp. NPDC107498. The sequence goes on from NZ_JBVJPE010000006.1 coordinate 29,908, forward strand.
GGTCCCCTTCGTTGTCCCCTTGCGCACCCTCCGCGCCCAGGGCACCGGCTACCCCTCCCCCGCCGACCTGCCCGGGGTCGCCGGCCTCATGGTCGACCCCGCCCCCGAGGGCTGGGCGGGCCGGATCCTGGCCTCCGGGCGGGGCCTCCTCCTGGTCGACGGCCTGGACGAGGTCCCCTCGGACGAGCGCGAGGCCGCCCACGCCTGGCTCTCCCGGCTTCTCACCCGCTACCCCCGCACCCGCTGTGTCGCGACCGTACGCCCTTTCGCCGTCGCCCCCGACTGGCTCGGATCCGAGCAGTTCGAGGAACTCACCCTCCTCCCGCTCCGGGACGCCGACATCCAGGCCTTCGTCACCGCCTGGCATGCGGCCGCTCGCCTCGACGGCGACGCCGAGGGGAACCTCGCCGACCTCGAACGGGACCTGGCCCAGCAGTTCCGGCACAACCCGACCCTGGCCGACCTGGCCCGGACCCCGCTTCTCTGCGCGGTCATCTGCGCCCTGCACCGGCTCCGGGAGGGCTTCCTGCCGGAGAGCCGGTGGGCGCTCTACTCCTCGGCGCTGCAGATGCTGCTCGGCGTCCGCGACGAACGGCGTCGCATCGACGCCCCGGACGGCATCCGCATGTCGGTGGAGGAGCACACCCAGCTCCTCCAACGGCTGGCGGCCTGGCTGGTCCGGGGCGGACAGACCGAGTTCGGCCGCGAGCAGGCTCTGCACCAGCTGACCCGCGCTCTGCCGGGCATGCCGCGGGTCGCCGACCAGGGCAGCCCGGAGGAGATCCTCACCCACCTCCTGAACCGCAGCGGCCTCCTCCAGGAGCGCACGGACGGCGTCTTCCATTTCGCCCACCGCACCTTCCAGGACTTCCTGGCCGCGAAGGAGCTGGTCGAGGACGATCAACTCAAGGAACTCCTCGGGCACACCCACGACCAACAGTGGCACGACGTCCTCCTGCTGGCAGCCGGCCACTGCACCCGGCGCGACCTCCCCGTCCTGGTGGAGGGCCTCCTGACGGCCGGTTCAGCCACTCGCAAACGGGACCTGAAGACCACGCTGTACGTCCTGGCGGCGCTGACGGCCCAGCACGCGGCCTGGCTGGACGGAAGCCTGCACAGCCGGGTGAGGAAGGCGGTGAAGTCGGTGATCCCACCGCGGAACCCGGAGCAGGTGAGCCGGCTGGCCCGCCTGGGCGGCTACGTACTGCCGATGCTGCCCGGTCCGGAAACAGTCGCGAAGGACGCCGAGCGCCAGATCGCCGACCTCATCGTCGCCGTCGGCGGCAGGGAGGCCCTCCCCTATGCTCGGACCTTCGCCATGGCGGGAAGGGCCCACCTCTTCGGCGCGAGCTGGGAAGCGTTTCCCGCCGAGGCGTTCGCACAGGACGTCGTCTCCCTCTTCCGGCCGGGCGATTCGCTCATGGCCCACACCCCCGAACACCTTCGCCTGCTGCGGAACCTCGACGGCCTGGACAGCATCAGCATCGTCGAGGACTTCGATCCGGACGAGATCGTCCACGGGCTGAACGGGCAGGCTCCGCGGTTCCTGGGCATCGGACTGAACGAGCAGCTGACCGACCTGTCTCTTCTGCGCTCACTGGACTGCTCACGGCTCCGCGTCCTCGTCGTCACTTCCTGCCCCCGGGTGGCGAGCGTCGAGTCAGTGGCGGAACTCGGATCGCTGCGTCTTCTTCACCTTCGCGAGGTGCACTCCGAGGAAGGAACGCTGGACCTCACCCCACTCCAGCAGTGCCCCGGTCTCGAGGTCCGCGTCCACGGCGTCCCCCGCAAGAGGATCCTGGGCGCCGCCGCCCTCGGCGACCGGCTCATCGTCGAATGACGAAGGGGCGGCCCCGGAACCGTTCTGGTTCCGGGGCCGCCCCTTCGCAGCGCTACGCGCTCAGCGCGGCGTCACGCGTCCTTCGAGAGGTTCGGGCCCGGGCCGCCCGCCGCCTCGATCGGCGGGGCGTCCGGCAGGGCCGTCTTCTCCTCGCCGCGGAAGGTGAACTTGCGCTCCTCGCCCTCGCCCTCCGTGTCCACGACCACGATGTGACCGGGACGCAGCTCGCCGAAGAGGATCTTCTCCGACAGCGTGTCCTCGATCTCGCGCTGGATCGTCCGGCGCAGCGGCCGGGCGCCCATCACCGGGTCGTAACCCTTCTTGGCGAGCAGCTCCTTCGCGGACTGGGAGAGCTCGATGCCCATGTCCCGGTCCTTCAGGCGCTCGTCGACGCGGCTGATCATCAGGTCGACGATCTGGAGGATGTCCTCCTGCGTCAGCTGCGGGAAGACGATGATGTCGTCCACGCGGTTGAGGAACTCCGGGCGGAAGTGCTGCTTCAGCTCGTCGCTGACCTTCGCCTTCATCCGCTCGTAGTTGGACTTCGTGTCGCCCTGGGCGGCGAAGCCCAGGTTGAAGCCCTTCGAGATGTCCCTGGTCCCGAGGTTGGTCGTCATGATGATGACCGTGTTCTTGAAGTCCACGACCCGGCCCTGGGAGTCAGTCAGGCGACCGTCCTCCAGGATCTGGAGAAGGGAATTGAAGATATCGGGGTGGGCCTTCTCGACCTCGTCGAAGAGGACGACGGAGAACGGCTTGCGGCGCACCTTCTCGGTGAGCTGGCCGCCCTCTTCGTAGCCGACGTATCCGGGCGGCGAACCGAAGAGGCGGGAAACCGTGTGCTTCTCGCTGAACTCCGACATGTCGAGGGAGATCATCGCGTCCTCGTCGCCGAAGAGGAATTCGGCGAGCGCCTTCGAGAGCTCGGTCTTACCGACGCCGGACGGGCCGGCGAAGATGAACGAGCCACCGGGGCGCTTCGGGTCCTTCAGACCCGCACGGGTACGGCGGATGGCCCGCGAGAGGCCGATGACGGCGTCCTTCTGGCCGATGACGCGCTTGTGGAGCTCGTCCTCCATGCGGAGCAGACGCGAGGACTCCTCCTCGGTCAGCTTGAAGACCGGGATGCCGGTGGCGGTCGCGAGGACCTCGGCGATCAGCTCGCCGTCGACCTCGGCGACGACGTCCATGTCGCCGGCCTTCCACTCCTTCTCGCGCTTGGTCTTCGCGGCGAGGAGCTGCTTCTCCTTGTCGCGCAGGGACGCGGCCTTCTCGAAGTCCTGCGAGTCGATCGCGGACTCCTTGTCGCGGCGGACGCCGGCGATCTTCTCGTCGAACTCGCGGAGGTCCGGCGGCGCGGTCATCCGGCGGATGCGCATCCGGGAGCCGGCCTCGTCGATCAGGTCGATCGCCTTGTCCGGGAGGAAGCGGTCCGAGATGTACCGGTCGGCCAGGGTCGCGGCCTGGACGAGGGCCTCGTCGGTGATGGAGACCCGGTGGTGGGCCTCGTACCGGTCGCGCAGACCCTTGAGGATCTCGATGGTGTGCGGCAGCGACGGCTCGGCGACCTGGATGGGCTGGAAGCGGCGCTCGAGGGCCGCGTCCTTCTCCAGGTACTTCCGGTACTCGTCGAGCGTGGTGGCGCCGATGGTCTGGAGCTCACCGCGGGCCAGCATCGGCTTGAGGATGCTGGCGGCGTCGATCGCGCCCTCGGCGGCACCCGCACCCACGAGGGTGTGGAGCTCGTCGATGAACAGGATGATGTCGCCGCGGGTGCGGATCTCCTTGAGGACCTTCTTCAGGCGCTCCTCGAAGTCACCGCGGTAGCGGGAGCCGGCGACCAGCGCGCCGAGGTCCAGGGTGTAGAGGTGCTTGTCCTTGAGGGTCTCGGGCACCTCGCCCTTGACGATGGCCTGCGCCAGGCCCTCGACGACGGCGGTCTTGCCGACGCCGGGCTCGCCGATGAGGACCGGGTTGTTCTTGGTGCGGCGGGACAGCACCTGCATGACCCGCTCGATCTCCTTCTCGCGCCCGATGACCGGGTCGAGCTTGGATTCGCGGGCCGCCTGGGTGAGGTTCCGGCCGAACTGGTCGAGGACCAGGGACGTCGAGGGGGTGCCCTCGGCAGGACCGCCGGCCGTGGCGGCTTCCTTGCCCTGGTAGCCGGAGAGCAGCTGGATGACCTGCTGCCGCACCCGGTTGAGGTCGGCGCCCAGCTTCACGAGGACCTGGGCGGCGACGCCCTCGCCCTCGCGGATCAGGCCGAGCAGGATGTGCTCGGTGCCGATGTAGTTGTGGCCGAGCTGGAGTGCCTCCCGGAGCGACAGCTCCAGGACCTTCTTGGCACGCGGGGTGAAGGGGATGTGGCCGGACGGGGCCTGCTGCCCCTGCCCGATGATCTCCTCAACCTGCTGGCGGACCGCCTCGAGCGAAATCCCGAGGCTCTCCAGGGCCTTAGCGGCGACACCCTCACCCTCGTGGATAAGGCCCAGAAGGATGTGCTCGGTGCCGATGTAGTTGTGGTTGAGCATCCGGGCTTCTTCCTGAGCCAGGACGACAACCCGCCGCGCGCGGTCGGTGAACCTCTCGAACATCGTTAATCGCTCCTCAGAGCGGTCAGTCAGTTAGGGGTCGATCCCCTCCCTGTCCTTCCGCAGCTTAGTCCCGCAAGCGGGGACCGCTCATTCCAACTGCCGACATCCGTCCGGATCACCCCCTCTTCAGCGGGGAGACCTGCTGCCGAACAGCCGACAAATGCTCCAACCCGATGGTGCGAGACGATGTTCCCGCAGGCCAAGTAGTTACCCGCGCCATCAGTACGCCGATGGCGAACGTGAGACGCCGAAGCCCGCGAGTCGCCCCTTCCCACTAGGAATGTCTTACCCGTGAGGACTGACACTCCATGCGGCGCACCCCGGTTCCCTCCGCTACCAGCGAACACCCTTGCGCGCCCGAATGCACTCTTACGCCCCATCCCGGACACCGTGTGCGATCCGGCGGGGACGCCGGGTCACCGCGGGCGTAACCAGGACGCCCTTCCGGGAGTTCCCCGGACATGGCCTTCACCGTCCCGCCGCCCCGCTCGCCGATCGACGGCGGTGTGGCGCGGTGGTACGAGGACCGTCTCGGCTGGGCGACGGAGGCGGGCCCGCCGGTGCGGCTGGTCACGGGACTGCGCTTCGACGTCCTGGAGGTGCCCGCCGAGGCCGGCCGGGGCGTGCTGCGCCGGATGGGCGCGGCGACGGGACCGGTGGCCCTGGTGGGGCGCCGGATGGGGCTGCTCGTGGCCGCGGGGAGCGCGGAGGAGCTGCCGGGGCTGCTCGACTGGCTGGAGTGGGGCGGGATCTCGCTGGATCTCGCGGTCCTCGGTGCCGACGGCCGGATGACCGCACCCCTTCCCCCGGGGTGGAGCGGATCCGGCGCGCCGGGCGCCGCGGTGTGGCTGCGGGCGCCCGCGCCGGGCCGCGAGGTCGAGCCCTCGCTGCCGGCGCTGCGGCCCGCGCCGTGGGGCGTTGCGGGCGCCCCCTGTCTGGTGCGTCTCGTGACCGCCGCCGCCGCGGAGTGCCACCGGGTGCGGCTGCTGAGTGCCCGTGGCCGCGGGACGGCTCAGCAGCTGCCGCCTCAGCGGTTCGCGTCCTCGTAGGCAGCCTTGATGTCGGCGGGGACGCGCCCGCGGTCGTTGACGTTCATGCCGTTCTCCTTGGCCCACGCGCGGATCTTCGCGGTGTCCTGGCTGCCCGTCGCCACGGCGCGGCCCTTGCCGCGTCCGCCGGTGGTGCGGCCACCGGTGCGACGGCCACTCGTGGTGTACGGCTCGAGCAGGCCACGGAGCTTTTCCGCGTTGGCGGTGGTGAGGTCGATCTCGTAGGTCTTGCCGTCCAGCGCGAACGTCACGGTCTCGTCCGCCTCGACGCCGTCGAGGTCGTCGACAAGAAGGACCTGAACCTTCTGTGCCACCGGATTTCCTTTCATCGAAAATGCAGTACGCGGAAAGGAAACCGCTTTTCCCGGAAAAACACAAACCCCTGGGAGAGGTTCAGAAGCCCGGCAGCGCGGGAAACGTGCGCGATTCGGACATAGGGATCCACGAGAGGATCCCGGGCTTCCGCGTCACAGGTGCAGAAGCATCCGACTGTTGCCCAAGGTGTTCGGCTTCACTCGTTCGAGACCGAGGAACTCGGCGACTCCCTCGTCATAGGAACGCAGGAGCTCGCTGTAGACATCTCCGCCGACCGGGGTCTCGCCGATCTCGACGAAGCCGTGCTTCGCGAAGAAGTCGACTTCGAAGGTCAGGCAGAATACCCGCCGCACCCCGAGCCATCGGGCGGTGTGCAACAACTTGTCCAGCACCTGATGTCCGACGCCGACGCCCTTGAAGTCGGGATCGACGGCGAGAGTGCGGACTTCGGCGAGGTCTTCCCACATGACGTGGAGCGCGCCGCAGCCCACGACGGTGGCGTCCTCGTCGCGTTCCGCCACCCAGAACTCCTGGATGGACTCGTAAAGGGTCACGGTCGCCTTGTCGAGCAGGATGCCGCGCTGCACGAAAGGATCGACGAGACGGCGGACCGCGGGGACGTCGCCGGTGCGGGCCCTGCGGACGGTGACGGCTTTGACGGAGGTCGACATGGGGGGACGTTATCGCTACGGGCGGGGTGCCCCTTCGCCGCCCTCGGGCTCCCTCGGGGCGGCGGGGACCGGGCTGTCGCGCTGGACGATCCGGATGGCGTCGTTCAGCGACTCCCGCTGTTCCGGCGACATCATCCCGAAGAAGGCGACGAGCGCGGCGGCGGGGTTGTCGCTCTGTGCCCAGGCCTCGTTCATCAGGGCCGCCGAGTAGGCGGCGCGGGTGGAGACCGCCGTATATCGATAGGCGCGGCCTTCGACTTCCCTGCGGACCCAGCCCTTCTGATGGAGATTGTCCATGACGGTCATGACGGTGGTGTAGGCGATGGACCGTTCCTGCTGGAGGTCCTCCAGAACTTCCCGGACGGTCACCGGACGGTTCCATTGCCAGACGCGCGTCATGACGGCGTCTTCGAGCTCTCCCAATGGACGGGGCACAGCGTCACCCTAGTGCGCAAAATGCCGATATGGGGCTATTGGCGACAAGAAACCAACAAAAAGGACGCACGACCTCGAAAGGTCGCACGTCCTCGGCGGCACGGACCCGCGGAGCGGTACGGGGCCGCGGAGCCGGCGCGGAGAGCGCGGGGCGGTGCGGGGATCGCGGGGCGCGGGGCCTCAGGAGGCGGCGGAGCCGTCCGCCTGGCGGGCCGCCTCGGCGCGGGCGAGGGCGGCGTCCACGACCGCGTCCTCCTTGGCCTTGTTCGGGCCGCCCTGGCTCTTGACGATCGTGACGACGAGGCCGATGAAGAACGCGGCCATCACGACGGGGGGCAGGAGCGCGGATACGTATTCCATGCCGTCCAGAGTAGCTATCCGGCGGCCCGTTCCTCCGGTGGGGGCGGGGGTACGGGGCGGCGGCGCGGCGGGAAGGCCTCGGAGGGCTTGGGCACCGGACGCTCGGCCGGCGCGGGCGGGGTCGGCTTGGGCTCGTCGCCCGTCGTGCGCCCGCCGGGCAGGGCGAGCAGCCGGGCCCGGGAGGCGGAGGGCGCGTTCGCGGCGGTGGCCTGGGAGACCCGGGCCAGGCGTGCGCGCACGGAGCGCTCGGCGAGGACCCGGCAGCGGGCGAGCAGCTCGGCGGCGGCCGGGTTGCGGCGCAGCGCGCGCAGGGCGGCGAGGTCGTCGGCGTCGGGGTCGTACCCGGCGGCCAGCGCGTCCCGGAGGAGGTCCAGGTAGCCGCCGAGGGACCCGGGCAGCGCCTCGCGGTAGCGGACCAGGTCGGCGAGGAGGAAGGCGCGCAGCCGGCCCGCCTCGCGTACCGCCTCGTCCACGGATTCGGTCAGGCGCAGGCAGTCCCGGACGTCCTCCTCCTGGAGGGGGGCGGGGTGGAGGGCGGTGGCAAGGGCGCGGCGGAGCACACGCAGTTCGTCCGCGCTGAACGCCATGCCGCCGCGGGATCCGTATGGCGTGGGCATGGGCCGACACTACGCGCTAATCGGACAATTTTCGCTTAGCGATCATCGCGGCGCGCCGAGCCCACCCCTACATGCGGGACACGTTCCGCTCGTAGACCAGCCGCAGGCCGATCAGGGTCAGCCAGGGCTCGTGCGCGTCGATCTCCTTCGAGTCGGCGAGGACCATCGGCGCCAGGCCGCCGGTCGCGATCACCGTGACGTCGGAGGGGTCGCCCTTCGGCCCGACCAGCTCCCGCTTCATCCGGGCCACGACGCCGTCGACCTGGCCCACGTACCCGAAGACGATGCCGGACTGCATGGCCTCGACCGTGTTCTTGCCGATCACGCTGCGCGGCCGGGCCAGCTCGATCTTGCGGAGCATGGCGCCCTTGACGCCCAGGGCCTCCACCGAGATCTCGATGCCCGGCGCGATCGCACCGCCCGCGTACTCCCCGCGCGTGCTGACCGCGTCGTACGTCGTCGCCGTGCCGAAGTCCACGACGATCGCCGGGCCGCCGTACAGCTCGACGGCCGCGACCGCGTTGACGATGCGGTCGGCGCCGACCTCCTTGGGGTTGTCCGTGAGGATCGGCACCCCCGTCTTCACGCCCGGCTCCACCAGGACCGCCGGCACGTCGCCGTAGTACCGGCGGGTCACCTCGCGCAGCTCGTGCAGCACCGAGGGGACCGTCGCGCAGATGGCGATCCCCTCGATGCCGTCGCTCAGCTCGACGCCCAGCAGCGGGTGCATGCCCATGAGGCCCTGGAGCAGGACCGCCATCTCGTCGGCGGTCCTGCGCGGGTCCGTGGAGATCCGCCAGTGCTCGACGATCTCCTCGCCGTCGAAGAGACCGAGCACCGTGTGCGTGTTGCCGACGTCGATGGTGAGCAGCATCAGGCCCGCACCTCGCGCAGGTCGAGGCCGATGTCGAGGATCGGGGAGGAGTGGGTGAGGCCGCCGACGGCCAGGTAGTCGACGCCGGTCGCCGCGTACGCCGCCGCGTTCTCCAGGGTCAGCCGGCCCGAGGACTCCAGGACGGCGCGGCCCGCGACCAGGGCGACGGCCTCCTCGGTCTCCAGCGGGGTGAAGTTGTCCAGCAGGATCAGGTCGGCGCCCGCGTCCAGGACCTCGCGGACCTGGTGCATCGTGTCGACCTCGACCTCGATCGGCAGCTCCGGGAACAGCTCGCGGACGGCCTTGAAGGCCTCGGCGACGCCGCCGGCCGCCACCACGTGGTTGTCCTTCACCAGGGCGGCGTCGGAGAGCGACATGCGGTGGTTGACGCCGCCGCCGCAGCGCACCGCGTACTTCTCCAGGGCGCGCAGGCCAGGCGTCGTCTTGCGGGTGTCGCGGACCTTCGCCTTCGTGCCCTCCAGGACGTCCGCCCACGCGCGCGTGGCGGTGGCGATGCCGGAGAGGCGGCACAGGATGTTGAGCGCGCTGCGCTCGCCGGTGAGCAGGTCGCGGGTGCGGGCGGTGACGCTGAGGAGCTTCTCCCCGGCCTCGACGCGCGCGCCGTCCTCGACGTGCCGCTCGACCTCGAACTCGTCGGTGCAGACGATCGACAGGACGGCCTCGGCGACCCGGAGGCCGGCCACGACACCGGCCTCGCGGGCGGTGAAGTCGGCGGTGGCGACGGCGTCCTCGGGGACGGTCGCCACGGTCGTCACGTCGACCCCGCCGTCGAGGTCCTCGGCGATCGCGAGGTGGGCGACGTCCTCGACCTGGACGGGGTCGAGACCGGCGTCGGCGAGCAGCTGCGCGAGGGCGGGGTCGAGCCCGCACTCGAACTCCTCGCCGTCGCCGCAGGCGCAGCCCTCGCCGCAGCCGCCGGTCTCGTCGGAGACCGTGTTGATCTGGATGAGGGGGACGTCCACGGGCTCGGGACGGGCTTCCTCGGGCGTGCTCACTTACGGCTCCCTGGGGGCGTCGGCGGTGGGGGGAAGGTCGGAGGTCCCGGTGGTGCGGACGTCGAGGGACCGCTCCGGGGTGAGGTGGACGACGAGGTGCCTGCGCCACCGGGCGTCGTCCCGGTCGGGGTGGTCCTCGCGCCAGTGGCAGCCGCGGGTCTCCTCGCGGCGGGACGCCGCCGCGACCAGGAGGCGGGCGACGGCGAGCAGGTTGGTGGTCTCCCAGGACTCGACGCCCGGCTCGGCGGACTTGCGGTCGTCGCCCTCGCCGGGGACGGGCGGGATGTGGAGGGCGTCCAGCTCCTCCGAGGCCGTGCGCAGGCTCGCGGCGGACCGGAGCACTCCGGCGCCCAGGGTCATGGTGCGCTGGACACGGCGCCGGGCTCCGGGGTCGAGCAGCGGCAGGACCACCGGGGCCGGGTGCTCCACCGGGACGGCCGGACCGCGGCCGGCGGCGCTCGCCACGACGTCCTCGGCGATCCGCTCGGCGAAGACCAGGCCCTCCAGGAGCGAGTTCGAGGCGAGCCGGTTGGCGCCGTGGACGCCCGTGCAGGCGACCTCCCCGCACGCGTAGAGCCCGGGCACGGTCGTCCGGCCCGACAGGTCCGTGCGGACGCCGCCGGAGGCGTAGTGGGCGGCGGGGGCGACCGGGATCGGCTCCGTCACCGGGTCGATGCCGTGGGCGCGGCAGGCCGCCAGGATCGTCGGGAAGCGCTCCGCCCACATCTCGGCGCCGAAGTGGCGGCCGTCGAGGTACATGTGCTCGGCGCCCCGCTCCTGCATCCGGCGGATGATCGCCTTGGCGACGATGTCCCGGGGCGCCAGCTCGGCCAGCTCGTGCTGCCCGAGCATGAAGCGGACCCCGTCGGCGTCGACCAGGTGGGCGCCCTCGCCCCGCACCGCCTCGGAGACCAGCGGCTGCTGGCCCTCGGAGCCGGCCCCGAGGAAGAGCACCGTGGGGTGGAACTGGACGAACTCCAGGTCGGAGACCTCGGCCCCGGCCCGCAGCGCGAGCGCGACGCCGTCACCGGTGGAGACGCCCGGGTTGGTGGTGGCGGAGAAGACCTGGCCCATGCCGCCGGTGGCGAGGACCACCGCGGGCGCGTGGACGGCGCCGACGCCGTCGTGCTGCCCCTCCCCCATGACGTGCAGGGTCACGCCCGCCGTGCGGCCCTCGGCGTCCGTCAGGAGGTCCAGGACGAGGGCGTGCTCGATGGTGCGCACGCCCCGGTCCCGTATCGCCTCGACCAGGGCGCGGGAGATCTCGGCGCCGGTCGCGTCCCCGCCCGCGTGGGCGATCCGGCGACGGTGGTGGCCGCCCTCCCGGGTCAGCGCGATCTCGCCGTCGGAGGTCCTGTCGAAGTCGGCGCCGGTCGCGATCAGCCGGCGGACCGCGTCGGGGCCGTCCGTGACCAGGGCCCGCACGGCCCGCTCGTCGCAGAGCCCGGCACCGGCGACGAGGGTGTCGTCGAGGTGCTGCTCGGGGGTGTCGCCCTCGCCGAGCGCGGCCGCGATGCCGCCCTGCGCCCAGCGGGTGGAGCCGTCGTCGAGGCGGGCCTTGGTGACCACCACCGTACGCAGTCCGGCGGCGGTGCAGCGCAGGGCGGCGGTGAGCCCGGCGACCCCGGAGCCGACCACGACGACGTCGGCGTCGATGGCCCAGCCCGGTGCGGGGGCGTGCAGCCGTATTCCGGTCACTTGGCGGCTCCGAAGGTCAGGGGGACGTTGTCGATGAGCCGCGTGCTCCCCACGCGCGCGGCGACGGCGAGGACCGCCTCCCCGTCGTGGCCGTCGGCGACCTCGGTGAAGTCGGCCGGGTCCACGAGGGCCAGGTAGTCGAGGACGAGCGGCGGCTCGGCCTTGGCGGCCCCGTCCAGGACGGCGCGGGCCGCGGCCCGCACGGCCTCGGCGCAGCCGCCCTCGGCGGCCTGCGCGACCGCGTGGGCGTCGGCGGCTGCCCGGGCCTCGCCGAGCCGCGACAGCGCCTCGGCCCGGTTCTCGGCCCGGCCCTGGGCGCCGGGCAGCGAGGCGGCACGCGCGCGCAGCGCCTCCTGGGCGGCGAGCCGCTCGCGGGCGGCGAACAGCGCGCGCGACAGCGACAGCGCCGTCCGGCGCTCCCCGGCCGAGAGGTAGCGGTTGCGGCTGGAGAGGGCCAGGCCGTCGGTCTCGCGGACGGTCTCCACGCCGACGATCTCGACGGGGAAGTTCAGGTCGCGGACCATGCGGCGGATCAGGGCCAGCTGCTGGGCGTCCTTCTGGCCGAAGAAGGCCAGGTCGGGCGCGGTGAGGTGGAGCAGCTTGGCGACGACCGTCAGCATGCCGTCGAAGTGGCCCGGGCGGGAGGCGCCTTCGAGGCGCTCGCCCATCGGCCCGGCGGCGATCCGGACCTGGGGCTCGCCGCCCGGGTAGACCTCGTCCACGGAGGGCGCGAAGACGGCGCTCGCGCCCGCCTCGAAGGCCAGCGCGAGGTCGGCGTCGAGGGTGCGGGGGTAGCGGTCGAGGTCCTCGCCGGCGCCGAACTGGAGCGGGTTGACGAAGACGGTGACGACGACGAAGCCCTGGGCGCCGACGCGCTCGCGTGCGGCCCGGATCAGGGTGGCGTGGCCCTCGTGGAGGGCGCCCATGGTCATGACCACGGCGGTGCGGCCGGGCGCGCCCCCGCGGGCGACGGCGTCGCGGAGGTCCTCGACCGTGGGCAGCAGCTCGGCGGGCTGACGGCGGACGGGCCGGCCGGCGCGGGGGGCCCCGGCGGTCGTGGCGCGCTCCGCGTGCTGCGCGCTCTCGCGGGCGGACGGGGTCATCGGTCGTCTCCTTGCGGCCCGTCGGCGGGGTCTGCGGGGTGGGCGGCTCCGCCCGACGGCTCGGCCAGCACGCCCAGCAGGTCCTCGGCCAGTTCGGGCTTGAGCAGGCCGTGCGCGAGCGCCCGGTCGGCGGTCGTGCGGGCCATCGCCAGGTAGCCGGAGACGGTGCCGGGCGCGTGCTTGCGCAGCTCGGACACGTGGGCGGCGACCGTACCGGCGTCACCGCGCGCGACGGGCCCCGTGAGGGCCGCGTCCCCGGACCGCAGGGCGTTGTCCAGGGCGGCGCCCAGGAGCGGGCCCAGCATGCGGTCGGGGGCGGCGACCCCGGCCTTGTGGAGCAGCTCCATCGACTGGGCCACCAGCGTGACCAGGTGGTTCGCGCCGAGGGCCAGGGCCGCGTGGTAGAGCGGCCGGGCCTCCTCCGCGATCCACTCGGGCTCGCCGCCCATCTCGATCACCAGCGCCTCGGCGGCGAGCCGCAGCTCCTCCGGCGCGGTCACCCCGAAGGAGCAGCCGGCGAGCCGCTGGACGTCGACGGCGGTGCCGGTGAAGGTCATGGCGGGGTGCAGGGCCAGCGGCAGGGCACCGGCCCGGCGGGCGGGGTCCAGGACCCGCGCCCCGTACCGCCCGGAGGTGTGCACGAGCAGCTGTCCCGGCCGTACGGCCCCGGTGTCGGCGAGGCCCTCGACCAGTCCGGGCAGCGCGTCGTCCGGCACGGTCAGCAGGACCAGGTCGGCGAGGGCGAGGACGCGGGCGGGTTCGACCACCGGGACGTCGGGCAGGAGTGCGGCGGCGCGCCGCCGGGAGGCGTCGGAGACCGCCGAGACGGCGACGGGGCGGTGCCCGGCGAGCCGGAGCGAGGCGGCGAGGGCGGGGCCCACACGGCCGGCGCCGACGACTCCGACGGTGAGCCGGGCGGGTCGGTCCTCGGCTCGGGGCTCTGGCGCTGCTGGTGCGTTCACGGTGGGGACGGCCTTCCGTTCCAGTCCTCGGCGGGTACCGGACGATTTCTGGTCATGCTACGCCAGCGGTTCGCGGCGCTCCGTGTGCTGTCCACAGGGTGTGGGTGGTGGTGTGATGATCGGCCCATGAATCCCGTGACTCCTGTGGACGAGGAAGCCGCCCGGCTCCACCGGGCGAAGGTCTGGGGCGGCGCCGACCGCCGCCTGTGGGACACCTCGGTGGACGGCACGGTCGGCGGGCGGCTGCGCGAACTGGCCGCCTGGGCCCGGGACGCGGGCCACGAGGACGCCCCGCTCGACACGTACGGGAACGGGCTCGTGGAGGAGCTGGAGCGGCGCGTCGCCGAGGAGCTCGGCCTCCCCGCCGCCGTGTTCTTCCCGACCGGCACCATGGCCCAGCAGGTGGCGCTGCGCTGCTGGGCCGGGCGCACCGGCAGCCCCGTCGTCGCCCTCCACCCGCTCGCCCACCCCGAGCTCCACGAGGGCGGGGCGCTCGGCGCCGTCTCCGGGCTCCGCACCGTCCACCCGACCGACGCGCCCCGGCTGCCGACCGCCGAGGAGGTGCGGGACCACCCGGAGCCCTTCGGGACGCTGATGCTGGAGCTGCCGCTGCGGGACGCCGGCTTCGTGCTGCCGTCCTGGGAGGAGCTGACCGAGGTGGTGGAGGCGGCCCGGGAGCGGGACGCGGTGGTCCACTTCGACGGGGCGCGGCTCTGGGAGTGCACGACGCGGTTCGGCCGGGGGCTCCCGGAGATCGCGGGGCTCGCCGACAGCGTGTACGTCTCGTTCTACAAGTCCCTCGGCGGCATGTCCGGGGCCGCGCTCGCCGGCCCCGAGGACGTCATGGAGGAGGCCAGGGTCTGGCGGCACCGGTACGGGGGCCTGGTCTTCCAGAACTACCCGGCCGCGCTCTCCGCGCTCCGGGGCCTGGACGTCGAGCTGCCCCGGCTGCCCTCGTACGCGGCGCACGCGCGCGTGGTGGCCGACGCGGTCCGGGAGGCGCTCGCGGAGGCGGGCCCCGGCTGGTCCCGGGTCCACCCGGAGGTCCCGCACACCCACCAGTTCCAGGTCTGGCTGCCGTACGACCCGGACGCCCTGACGGCGGCGGCCCTCGCCCAGACCGAGGAGACCGGCACCGCGTTCTTCCGCCGCTGGTTCGCCCCGGTCGCGGGCGGCCCGCCGGGCGTCGCGGTCACGGAGCTGACCGTGACGGGCCCCGGCCTGGAGTGGACGGCGAAGGACGTGAAGGAGGCGGTACGGGACTTCCTGGCGCGCGTCGAGGGGTGAGGGCCCTGGAGGGCGGGGTTTCGCAGGCCGGGGGTCGGGGCGCCGTCCTCAGGAGGACGGTCGGTGCCGCAGGGCCGCGCGGAGGCGCAGGCGCAGCCCGCGTGCGGCCCCGCGGATCCGCGGGCGCAGCCCGCCGCCGGCCCTCCGGCCCGCCACCACCCGCTCGAAGCGGCGGCGGTCGCGGACGGCCCGCAGGACGGCCATGTCGTGGGTACCGGGCGCCGGCGGCACCGGCTCGCCGAGCCGGGTCGCCCGGTGGGCGTCGAAGAGGTACTGGTGCAGCGCGTTCATGCCCTCACCGTGCGACCTGCCGCCACGCCCCGGCCCCCGGATTGACGGCCCCCGTCAATCCGGGGCCCGCCGATTGACGGCCCCCGTCAAACGGGGCGACAGCACCCCCGTCCCACCCCGCACCATGGGCGGGTGAGCGTGACCATCGACATCACCGGACTGCCGCACGAGCGGATCACCTTCTGCCCCTCGCCGCTGGCCGAGCTGGGCTCCGCCCTGCACGCCCTCGCCGTGCCCGCGCACCACCCCCGGCTGCACGCCTGGACCACCACGACGACGGCGGCCCTGAAGCCGGAGCTCGCGGACCGGCTGGTCGACGCCGACTTCATGTGGAACAACACCCGCTCGGACATCCTGCTCCCGTCGCGGCCCCGGGAGACCCTCGCGGAGGAGCTGGACGACCTCGACCGCATGGACGACGAGAAGTTCGTGGGCTCCGCCCTGGAGATCTCCTGCAACAGCCATTACACGGACGGCGCCCCCTCACCGCTCGTCGACGAACGGATGCGCCGCCGCGCCCTCGACCTGGCCGCCGCGCGCGGCCCGCGCCAGGCCGCGTTCGTGGAACGGATGCTCGCCGACCCGCCGGGCACGCGCGCGTGGATCCGGCGGCTCCTGGAGGACTGCGACGAGGCCTTCTTCGCGGACACCTGGCGCCGCGTCCGGCTCCAGCTCGCCGCCGACGCCCGCCACAAGACGGAGCTGATGCGCCGCAGGGGGCTGGCCGAGGCCGTCGCCGACGCCTCCCCCGCGATGAGCCTGGAAGAGGACGCGCACGGCTCCCGGATCGTCGTGGACAAGCTGGTCCACGGCCGGACCAGCGCCGAGGGCACCGCGCTGACGTTCCTTCCGACGGCCTTCGGCCGGCCGCACCTCTTCGCCCTCCACACCCCCGGCTGGCAGCCCGTCGTCCAGTACCCGATCCCCGCCCACGACCTCGGCGGCGCGCCCTCCGTCGAGGCGGTCAAGCTGCGCCTGGAGGCCGTCGCCCACCCCATGCGGATGCGGCTCTGCCGCAGCCTGGCGCGGGGCTCCAGCACGACGAGCGAACTGGCCGACGCGCACGGCATCACCGCCCCCGAGGTCTCCCGCCACCTCGCGGTCCTGAAGAAGGCCGGGCTGATCATCACCCAGCGCCGCGGCCGGTACGTGCACCACCAGCTCGACGTGTCCGTCGTCGCCCGCCTCGGCAGCGACTTCCTGGAGTCGGTGCTCCGGTAGGACCCGGCTCCGGGGGGCGCCCCGGACGGCACCGGGCCGCCCGACCGGAGCCGGGACCGGGACCGGAGCCGGGACCGGAGCCGGAGGCGGAGCCGGGGCGCCCTACAGCGCCCCGCCGCCCGCCCGGACCAGGCCCGTCTCGTACGCCAGGACCACGACCTGGACCCGGTCGCGCAGGCCCAGCTTGGTCAGGATCCGGCCCACGTGCGTCTTCACCGTGGCCTCGGAGAGGACGAGCCGGGCGGCGATCTCGCCGTTCGACAGCCCCTGCGCGACCAGCATCATCACCTCGCGCTCCCGCTCCGTCAGCCGCTCCAGCCCCTTGGGCTGCGGCTCCTTCCCCGAGGACGGCAGCATCGGCGAGAAACGGTCGAGGAGCCGGCGCGTGGTCGAGGGCGCCACCACCGCGTCCCCGCTGTGCACCGAGCGGATCGCGCCGAGCAGCTCCGCCGGCGGCACGTCCTTCAGCATGAAGCCGCTCGCCCCCGCCTTCAGGCCCGAGAAGGCGTACTCGTCGAGGTCGAACGTCGTCAGGATCAGCACCTTCGGAGCTCCCGGCTCCCCACAGATCCGCCGGGTCGTCTCCACCCCGTCCAGCTTCGGCATGCGCACGTCCATCAGGACGACGTCGACCGCCGTGGAGCGCAGCACCTCGAGGGCCTCGACGCCGTCGCCGGCCTCCGCCACGACCTCCATGTCCGGCTGGGCGGCGAGCACCATGCGGAAACCGGTCCGCAGCAGCACCTGGTCGTCGACGAGCATCACGCGGATGGACATCAGGTCAGTTCCTTAGGGGTCGTCAGTGAGCGGGCTTGAGGGGAAGCAGGGCGCTGATCCGGAAACCGCCGCCCGGACGCGGGCCCGCGTCCAGGGTGCCGCCGACCATGCCGACCCGCTCCCGCATGCCGATCAGACCGTGGCCCCGCCCGTCGGCGCCCCCGTCCTCGTACATCTCCTGCGGAGCGCCCCGGCCGTCGTCCTCGACGAGCAGGCCGAGCCCGTCGTCGAAGTAGACGAGGCGCACGCTGGCGCCGACGTCCGGCCCGCCGTGCTTGCGCGTGTTGGTCAGGGCCTCCTGCACGATCCGGTACGCGGTGAGCTCGACGCCGCTGGGCAGCGGGCGCGGACTCCCCTCGACCGCGAAGTCGACGGTGAGGCCGGCGCCCCGGACCTGCTCCACGAGGTCCTCGATCTGCCGCACGTCGGGCTGGGGCACGTACTCCCCGGCCTCCTGGTGCTCGCCGGTGCGCAGGATCCCGAGGAGCCTGCGCATCTCGGCGAGCGCCTGCCGACCGGTGGTGGAGATCGTCTCCAGGGCCTGCTTGGCGGTCTCCGGGGAGGAGTCCATCACGTAGGCGGCGCCGTCGGCCTGGACCACCATCACCGACACGTTGTGCGCGACCACGTCGTGCAGCTCGCGGGCGATCCGAGCGCGCTCCGCGGCGACCGCGACCTTGGCCTGGGCCTCGCGTTCCTGCTCCAGGCGGAAGGCCCGCTCCTCCAGCTGCGCGAAGTAGGCGCGGCGGGTGCGGAGCGAGTCGCCGAGGACCCAGGCGAGGGCGAACGGCACGGTCATGATGATCGTGAAGAAGACCTTCGCCGCTTCGGAGCCCGTGCCCTCCATGGGCCATCTGAGCTGCGAGAGCGTGGAGGCGGAGAGTCCGCCGACGAGCGCGAGCCGGGACGCCCAGCGGGGACCGTCGTGCGCCGCGACGGTGAAGATGATCACGAGCATGGCGAAGTCGGCCAGGAACGGCATCAGGCCGAAGGCGAGCTGGGCGACGCCCAGCGCGACCGCGAGCACCAGCATCTTCTCCGGGGCACGCCGACGCAGGGCCACGACCAGCGACGACAACACGGCCACCAGGCCGTATGCGACGGGGTGGTCCACCGTCGGGTAGGTCGTCCCCACCCACAGCAGGGAGAACCCGAGGAGGACGACGGCCCAGAAGCCGTCGACGCCCGTCGGGTGTCTGCGGATGAAGTCGTAGAGGCGCTGCACGTCACCCAGAGTAGGGAAGGGGACGGGCGCGGGGATCAACCGTGGGGTCGATCCTCGGCGCCGGGCCCCTACTCCCCGAGGTGGACACTGGGGCTCGTGACGGATGAGACGTGTCAGTGGCAGGGGTGGCGGGAGGCCACGGAGCGGGCGCTGTACGGCCCCGGGGGCTTCTACCTGCGCCCGGAGGGCCCGGCGGGGCACTTCCGCACCTCGGTGCACGCCTCCCCGCTCTTCGCGGGGGCCGTGGCCCGGCTGCTCGCCGAGGTCGCGGAGGAGCTGGGGACCGCCGAGGTCGACCTCGTGGACGTGGGCGCGGGCCGCGGCGAGCTGCTGACGTCGGTGCTCGCGGCCGTGGGGTCCTCGCTCTCGGTACGGGCGCACGCGGTCGAGCGCGCCGCCCGCCCGGACGGGCTCGACCCGCGGGTGGAGTGGACGGACCGGGTGCCGGGGGGCGTGCGCGGGCTGCTCTTCGCGAACGAGTGGCTCGACAACGTGCCGGTGGACGTCGCCGAGGCGGACACGACGGGCACGGTGCGGTACGTGGAGGTCCGCGCGGACGGCACGGAGCGGCTCGGCGGACCCGTCTGCGGAGCGGACGCCGACTGGCTGGCCCGCTGGTGGCCGCTGCGGGAACCGGGCGCACGGGCCGAGATCGGGCGGCCCCGCGACGGGGCCTGGGCCGCGGCGGTCGCCTCCCTGACGGCGGGCCGCGCGGTGGCCGTGGACTACGCGCACGTACGGGAGACCCGGCCGCCCTTCGGCTCCCTGACCGGCTTCCGCGCCGGCCGCGAGGTCCCCCCGGTCCCGGACGGCAGCTGCGACGTGACGTCCCACGTGGCCCTGGACGCGTGCGGGGACCTGCCGGCCGGGACCGGCCTTCCCCCCGCCGAGCTGGTCACGCAGCGGGAGGCGCTGGGGCGGCTCGGGGTGTCCGGGGGGCGGCCGCCGCTCGCGCTCGCCTCGACCGACCCCGCCGGTTACGTCCGCGCGCTCGCCTCCGCCGGCGAGGCGGCCGAGCTCACCGCCCGCGGCGGTCTCGGCGACTTCCTCTGGCTGACCCAGCGGGTCCCGGGCGCCGCCCGCTGACCCGAGGGGTCCGGGGCCCCGGAGCCGCGGGGGATACTGGCCGCATGACGGAGACGACGGTCGGAATCGGCGGCGCGGCGGAGAGCACCGACATGGTGCTGAACATCGGACCGCAGCATCCCTCGACCCACGGCGTGCTCCGGCTCCGGCTCGTGCTCGACGGCGAGGTCGTCCGGCACGCCGAGCCGGTGATCGGCTACATGCACCGGGGCGCCGAGAAGCTCTTCGAGGCGCGGGACTACCGGCAGATCGTCATGCTGGCCAACCGCCACGACTGGCTGTCCGCCTTCTCCAACGAACTCGGCGTCGTCATGGCCGTCGAGCGGATGCTCGGCATGGAGGTCCCGGAGCGGGCCGTGTGGACGCGGACGCTCCTCGCCGAGCTGAACCGGGTCCTCAACCACCTGATGTTCCTCGGCTCCTACCCGCTCGAACTGGGCGGGATCACCCCCGTCTTCCACGCCTTCCGGGAGCGCGAGGAGCTCCAGACGGTGATGGAGGAGGTCTCCGGCGGCCGGATGCACTACATGTTCAACCGGGTCGGCGGCCTCAAGGAGGACCTGCCCGCCGGCTGGCTGGGGCGGGCGCGGCAGGCCGTCGCGGACGTCCGGTCGCGGATGGACGTGTACGACCGGCTGGTCCTCGGCAACGAGATCTTCCGGGGCCGTACGCGCCGGGTCGGCGTCCTCAGCCCGGAGGCCGTCCACGCGTACGGGGTGTCCGGGCCCATCGCCCGCGCCTCGGGCGTCGACTTCGACCTGCGCCGTGACGAGCCGTACCTCGCGTACGGGGAGCTCCAGGACACCCTGCGGGTCGCCGTGCGGCAGGAGGGCGACTGCCTCGCCCGGTTCGAGTGCCTGCTCGACCAGACGCACAACTCCCTGGACCTGGCGGACGCCTGCCTGGACCGGATGGCCGAGCTGCCGCCGGGGCCGATCAACCAGCGGCTGCCGAAGGTGCTCAAGGCGCCGGAGGGGCACACGTACGCGTGGACCGAGAACCCCCTCGGCGTGAACGGCTACTACCTGGTGTCCAAGGGCGAGAAGACGCCGTACCGGCTGAAGCTGCGGTCGGCGTCGTTCAACAACATCCAGGCGCTGGTGGAGCTGCTGCCGGGGACGCTGGTCGCGGACATGGTCGCGATCCTGGGGTCGCTCTTCTTCGTCGTGGGCGACATCGACAAGTAGCCGGTGCCGGCCGGGCGTCACCGCGCCCGGTGCATCACGACGTAGTCCCGCCGCTCCGTGCCGGGCCGCTGCCGGTCGACGACCGACCAGCCCCAGCGCGCGTACCGGTCCGTCAGTTCCGGTACGTCGAGGGTCATGAGCAGGGCCGGTCCGGCGACCGCGTCCACGAGCAGGGCGTCATGGAGCCGGCGGCCGACGCCCCGCCCCTGGTGACCGGGGGCGACGACGAGTTCGGCGAGCTCGAAGGCGGGGGCGTCCCCGGAGAGGACCGTGTCGGTCCAGCCGGCGGCGAACCCCAGGAGGGCCTCCTCGGTGTCGAGCGCGGCCACCGCCGAGAAGCCGTCCTTCGCGGCGGCCGAGCCCAGCAGCCTGTCCACGGTCCGTACGGCGCCGGCCGGCGGCTCGTGCCACGGTTCGCCGCAGAAGGCCTGGGCGCACAGGGCGAGGAGTTCGTCGCGGCGGCCCGCGAGCTCACCGGCCGGGAGACGGACGAGGCGGTACGTCACGAGTTGACCGCTCCGCGCAGTTCGGCCACGTCCAGCTGCTCGGTCTCGTCGTGCGCGGTCAGGTCGATGACCTGGCCGATCGCCCGGGGGGCCGCGGGGACCCGCGGGGCGAGCGCGGAGACGGCGGGGGCGGCGACGGGGGCGAGCAGGGGGCTCCCGGAGGCCAGGGCCTCTTCGAGGACCTCCTCGCCCACGACGTCGGCGAGGTCGCTGTTCTGCACGGCCTCGATGACGGCCGCCTCCTTCTGCGTGCCGAAGAAGTCGAAGCCGCCCTCGGGGCGCGGGGCGGGCCTGCGGGCCGCGTGCGGGACGACCGCGGACGCGACCGGCACCGCCGGAAGGGAGGCGGGGGCGGAGGCGGGCGGGAGCGCGGGAGCGGCGGCCGTGCGGGTGTGCTGCTCGGTCCCGGCGACCGCCGCGTGCTTCCCCTGCGGCTCCTCCGTCTCCCGGGCGCGCTCGGCGAGGTCGCGGGCGCGGGCCGCCTCGGCCGTGCGGCGGGCCTGCTGGGCGGCGGCGTTGCGCGGGAGGTCGCGCAGGGCCTGGGCGGCGCGGCGGAAGGCCTCGGGGGTGGGCGTGGAGCCGGCGGCCGGCAGCGCCCTGGCCCCGGCGCCGGCCGTGCCGCCGGTCTCCAGGGCGAGGACGCGGCGGCCCTCCAGGGCGCTGGCCCGCTCGGTCTCCGCGGTGGCGTACCGGCGGAGCAGGTCGGCGTGTTCGCCGCGCAGTGCGGCGAGCTCCACGCGCTTGGCGCGGAGCTTGGCCTCGAGCCGGGAGCGCAGCGCGCGGGACTCCTCCAGGTCGGACTCCAGTTCGGCGGTCCGCTCCTCGGCCTTCCACTGGTCGGCGGCGCGCGCCCGGTCGAGCTCGGCGACCCTGCGGCCGGCGCTCCGGTCCCAATGGCGCATGAGGACGGCGCCGGTGACGGCCGCGGCGGCCGCCGCGGCCGCGAGCAGCCGCGCGATCACCGGGTCGCCGGGCAGCCAGGCGGCCGCGGCGCACACGACCGCGGCGCCGGCCACCGCGGAGGGCGGCAGCAGCTTGTGCAGAGGCGGGGAATGGCGGTGGCGTCCACGTGGCATGGCCTGAAATTTACCGTGCGTAGGCGTCATCTGGGGTGTCGGCCCGGCAATCTCTTGGCCACTTCTCGCCACCAGAAGTGGATATCGACGGTTCCGGTTCCGTTTCGGGCCGACTCCCCTCCTCCGTCCCCTACTTCTTGAGCAGCCCCTTCGTCTCCAGATACTCCTTGGCCACGTCCTCCGGCTTCGCCCGCTCGGCGTCCACCTTGCGGTTGAGTTCGGCGAGATCCGCTGTGGTCAGCACCTTGGTGATCGCGTCGAGCGCGGCCGCAGTCTCCGGCGAACCGGCGTCCTCGGCGTTGACGACGGGCAGCACGTTGTCGGCGTTCTGCAGCTTCTTGTCGTCGGCGAGGAAGACGAGGCCGTAGCCGTCGATCGTGGCGTCGGTGGTGGTCGTCAGGACCAGCTGGTCCACACCGTCCGCGACCGCCTGCTTGGCCTGCGGCGTACCGACCCCCTTGGGGTCGATGCCGGCCACGTCGATCCCGTACGTCTTCTTCAGACCGGGCGCGCAGAAGGGCCGCACGGCGCATTCGTCCCCGGCCGCGATCTTCACCTTCAGCTTCGCGGCACCGAGATCGGAAAGCGTCTTCAGCTTGTTCTTCGCGGCGAATTCCCCGGTCACCGCGAAGGCGTTCTGATCGACGGCCTCTCCGGCCGCGAGGACCTTCAGTCCGCGCGGTTCGGCGAGCTTCCGCAGCGCGTCGACCGTGGCCGTCGCGTCGCCCGAGGCGACCGGCTTGTCCTCGGGCGCCTTCGGGCCGTTCACCTTCGCGTTGAGGAATTCCGCGATCGTCGCCGCGTATTCCGGCACGACGTCGATCTCGCCCTTCTCCAGCGAGGGTTCGTACAGCTCGCGGTTCTTCACGGTGGTGATGGACACCGAGTATCCGGCGGCCCGCAGCGACTGCGCGTACAGCTCGGCGAGGACCTTGGACTCCGTGAAGGCGGCCGCGCCGACCACCAGCGAGCCCTTCTCCCCGCTCCCGGAGCTTCCGGAGCCGCCGGAGTCCTTCTTCTTCCCTTCCTCCAGGCTGTCGCCGCCGCACGCGGCGAGCGCGACGGTCAGCGCCGCCGTACCCAGCAGCGCGCCCGCGATACGCGAGACCCTGTTCACGAGATCACCCATCCCAGTCAGCGTTCGGTAAGTCGTCCGTCACGTGTGAAAAATCGGTCCACGCCCACCAGGACGCCCTCCACCAGGAGGGCGAGCAGCGCCACGAGCACGGCGCCCGCGACCACTTGCGCGGTGTCGTAGGTGGCGAAGCCGGCCGTGATGATCCGGCCGAGGCCGCCCTGTCCGACCATCGCGGCGATCGTCGCCGTGGCGACCACCTGCACCGCGGCCGAGCGGATCCCGGTCATCACCACCGGCCGCGACAGCGGGAGTTCGACCCGGAAGAAGACCTGGCCCCCCGTCATCCCCATGCCCCGGGCCGCCCGCACCGCCGCCCGGTCCACCTCCCGCACCCCCACGTACGCGTTGGTGAGGAGCGGGGGCACCGCGAACAGCACCAGGGCCGCCACGGTCGGCACGTCGCCGGCGTTCCGCAGGGGCGACACCATGAACAGCCCGAGCACCGCGAAGACGGGGATCGCCCGCCCCACGTTCGACACGTTCACCGCGAGCGCCCCGCCCCGGCCGAGGTGGCCCAGCCACAGGCCCAGCGGCAGCGCGAGCGCCGACGCGACGAGGAGCGCCGTCCCGCTCACGTACACGTGCTCGGCGAGCCGCCGCCCGATGCCGTCCTCGCCCGTCCAGTGCGCGCCGGTGGTGAGCCAGCCCCAGGCGTCCGTCACGATGCCCACCTCACCCACCTCCCGGCGCGGTCCGTATGCGGGTCCAGGGCGTGAGCAGCCGCTGGAGGCCCAGGAGCAGCAGGTCGGCGACGACGGCGAGCAGCACGCACAGCACCGAGGCGGTGAGCATCTGCGCCTTGAAGAAGGTCGGCAGCGCGTCCTCGATGAGGTTGCCCAGGCCCCCGCGCCCGACGACCGAACCGACCGTCGTCAGCGCGATCGTGGAGACCGTCGCCATCCGCACGCCGGCCATCAGCACCGGCAGCGCCAGCGGGAGCTCGACCTGCCAGAGCATCCGCAGCGAGCCGTACCCCATGCCGCGGGCGGCCTCCCGCGTCTCGGCCGGCACGGCGGCGAGCCCCGCCAGGGTGTTGCGCACGAGGATCGTCAGCGCGTACAGCACGAGGCCGGTCACGACGAGCGCCGCCGAAAGACCGAAGAACGGCAGCAGCAGCGAGAACATCGCGAGCGACGGCACCGTGTAGAGCAGGGTGGTCAGGCCGAGGACCGGACCGGCGAACCGGGGCCGGGCGCGGACGAGCAGCGCGAGGGGCACCGCGACGGCGAGCGCGATCAGCACCGACACGACCGTGATTCCCACATGCTGGAGCAGTGCGTCCGTCAACTCCTCGCCGCGCGTGCGCAGGTACTCACCGCAGATCCAGTCGTTCGCGACCAGACAGTTCGGCGCGCCCATCGTCCCTCCCCCCGGTCGTCCGCCCTCCCGAACTCTTGTGTGACGACCCTAACCCCCGCCACCGACAATCCCCGAGACTCGCCACAATGCGGCAACACGCCCTTCACACACCCCCACTGCCCGGGGGACAGAATGGGGAACCATGATCCGGTTCGAACACGTGACCAAGCGGTACGACGACGGCACCACGGCCGTCGACGACCTCTCCTTCGAGGTCGCCGAGGGCGAACTCGTCACCCTGGTCGGCCCGTCGGGCTGCGGCAAGACGACCACGATGACGATGGTGAACCGCCTCGTGGAACCGACCTCGGGCCGCATCCTCGTCGACGGCCGGGACATCGCCGCCGTCGACCCGGTCGCCCTGCGCCGCAAGATCGGATACGTCATCCAGCAGGTCGGCCTCTTCCCCCACCGCACCGTCCTCGACAACACCGCGACCGTCCCCGCCCTCCTCGGCTGGAAGAAGACCGCCGCACGCGCGCGGGCCGCCGAACTCCTCGACCTCGTCGGCCTGGACCCGGCCGTCCACGGCCCCCGCTACCCCGCCCAGCTCTCCGGCGGCCAGCGCCAGCGCGTCGGCGTCGCCCGCGCGCTCGCCGCCGACCCGCCCGTCCTCCTCATGGACGAGCCCTTCGGCGCCGTCGACCCGGTCGTCCGCGAGCGCCTCCAGAACGAGTTCCTCGCCCTCCAGGCCACCGTCCGCAAGACGGTCCTCCTCGTCACCCACGACATCGAGGAGGCCGTCCGCATGGGCGACCGCATGGCCGTCTACGGCCAAGGCCGCATCGAACAGTTCGACACGCCCGCCACCGTCCTCGGCTCCCCCGCCACCCCCTACGTCGCGGACTTCGTCGGAAGCGACCGCGGCCTCAAACGGCTCGCGGTCACCCCCGTCACCGAAACCGACCTCGAGCCCTGGCCGGAAGGCACCGAGCGGCACGCCGGGGCCCCCGAGGGACACCGGGACGACGCCCGCGTACCCCTCGGAACCTCCCTCAAGGACGCCCTCGCCGTGCTCCTCCAGCACGACACCGGCCGCCTCGCCGTCACCGGCGACGACGGCCGGCCGCTCGGCGTCCTCACCCCCGCGGGCGTCCACCGCGCCCTGCGCCGGGCCGCCGGGTGACCCTCAGCCCGCGCTGAGCTTCCCGGCCATCCAGACGAGGCCCGGCGGGATCTCCCGGTTCCACGTGTTGAAGTTGTGCCCCCCGCTCTCCAGCACGATCGACGAGACCTCCGCCGGACTCCTCACCTTCCGGACGAACTCCCACGTCCCCTTCAGGTTGCCCTCGCCCCGCTTCGACGACGTCACCAGGAACGACGTCTTCCCCGGCCGCCCGTGGTCCAGGCTCCACAGCAGGTCGCCCCGCTTGCGCAACCCGTCGTCCCCGTGGAACAGGTCCCCGGTCGTCACGTCCTCCGCCGCCCGGTAGTACGCGGACAGGCCCGCCCCCGCCGCGAACCGGTCCGGGTGGTGCAGAGCGATCTTCAGGGCGCAGTAGCCACCCGTCGAGTTCCCCATGAACCCCCAGTTCCGGGGCTCCGTCCCCACCCGGTACGTCCCCGAGACCGCCTTCGGCAGATCCTCCGCGAAGAACGTCTCCGTCTGCGGACCCCCCGGGACGTCCACGCACTCGGTGTCCCGGGGCGGCGCCACCGTCGGACGCAGCATCACCAGGATCATCGGCTGCATCCGCCCCTCCTTCGCCTGGAGGTACGCCGTCCGCGGATACCTGAGCCCCTTGATCAGGTTCTCCGCCGTGCCCGGATACCCCGTGAGCACCACCGTGGCCGGAAACGTCCGTTTGGCGTACCCCGCCCGGAAGTACTCCGGCGGCAGGTACACATAGGCCGGCGAGACGATCCCCGACCGCTTCCCCGCCACCACGACCTTCTGGATCTGCCCCCCGACCTCAGGACGGCCGCCGCCCGGCACGTCGAGCTCCTGCGTCCCCACCACCCGCACGTCCTTCGAGCCGGACGCGTGATCGACGACCACCCCCATGTCCTGCTCCTGCCCGAACAGGTCGGCCCACGACCCGTAGAAGAGGAACGACCGGTTCGCCGCCAGCCCCACCGCCGCGAACAGCACCACCTGGGTCGCGAGCAACAGCCCCACCCGCCCCACGACCGGGCGCCACCCGCGCCGCGCGAACCTCGGCCACCACCAGACCGTGGCCAGGAACAGCACCACGGCCAGCACCACGGCCAGCACGAGGACTTTGTTGCTGGTGAGACCCATGAGACGCCCGAGCCTTCTTTCCGAGATTTTCCTGTGGACGAATGAACCCGGCCCCGCACGCCGTCGTCATAGAAGGCGCACCAGCCGGAACGGCCCACCGAACGCGCCGCAGGGCCCGACCGGAGTCAAAGACCCTGCGCAGGACCACGGGAAGTACGGGAAGCCATGTCTGTCACGGTAGATGGGGACAAATCGGGATTGGTTCCGATTCGGGTGCGGCGGATTCTCCGCGGCCCCCGCCCCGAGAAGGTCCCCGCCCTCGTCGGCACGGCCTGCACCCTCATCGGCCTCATCGACATCGCCGCCGGCGTCTTCCCCCGCTTCCGGGCCAGCCGCATGCACGCCGTCGCCGAAGTCCTCCCCGGCACCCTCGGCCCCCTGTCCGCCGCCCTCTCCCTCAGCGCCGGCGTCCTCCTCCTGCTCCTCGCCCACGGCCTCAAGCGACACAAACGCCGCGCCTGGCGCGCCGCCGTCGTCCTCCTCCCCCTCGGAGCGGCCGCCCAGTTCGTCTGGCGCCACTCCCTCCTCGGCGCGCTGCTCTCCCTGGCCCTCCTCACCCTCCTGGTACGCCACCGGAGCGAGTTCGCCGCCCTCCCCGACCCCCGCAGCCGCTGGCGGGCGCTCGCCAACTTCGTCGTCATGGGCGCCGGATCCATCGCCCTCGGCCTCGTCATCGTCAGCGCCCACCCCCACCGCGTCATCGGCAGCCCCAGCCTCACCGACCGCCTCGAACACGTCCTGTACGGCCTCCTCGGCATCGAAGGCCCCGTCGCCTACACCAAGGGCGTCGACTGGACCGTCGGCTACTCCCTCGGCGCCCTCGGCATGCTCACCGCCCTCACCACCATCTACCTGGCCTTCCGCCCCGAACACCCCGCGGCCCGCCTCACCGACGAGGACGAGACCCGACTCCGCGCCCTCCTCGACCAACACGGCGGCCGCGACTCCCTCGGCCACTTCGCCCTCCGCCGCGACAAGGGCGTCGTCTTCTCCCCCAGCGGCAAAGCCGCCGTCTGCTACCGCGTCGTCTCCGGCGTCATGCTCGCCAGCGGCGACCCCATCGGCGACGTCGAAGCCTGGCCCGGCGCCATCGAACGCTTCATGGACGAGGCCAAAGCCCACTCCTGGACCCCCGCCGTCATGGGCTGCTCCGAAACCGGCGGCCAGGTCTGGACCCGCGAAACCGGCCTCGACGCCCTCGAACTCGGCGACGAGGCGGTCGTCGACGTCGCCGACTTCTCCCTCTCCGGCCGAGCCATGCGCAACGTCCGCCAAATGGTCAAACGCATCGAACGCAACGGCTACACCACCCGGGTCCGCCGGGTGCGCGACCTCGACGACGACGAACTCGAACGCCTCCGCCGCGCCGCCGCCGACTGGCGCGGCACCGACACCGAACGCGGCTTCTCCATGGCCCTCGGCCGCATCGGCACCCCCGGAGACGGCGACGCCGTCATAGCGACCGCCCACAAGGACGACGACGCCTCCCCCTACGGCGACCTCAAAGCGATCATCCACTTCGTGCCCTGGGGCACCGACGGCATGTCCCTCGAACTCATGCGCCGCGACCGCTCCGCCGACCCCGGCATGAACGAGCTCCTCATCGTCGCCGCCCTCCAGGCCTCCCCCGGCCTCGGCATCACCCGCGTGTCCCTCAACTTCGCCATGTTCCGCGCCGCCCTCGCCCGCGGCGAGAAGATCGGCGCCGGCCCCGTCCTCCGCCTCTGGCGCGGACTCCTCGTCTTCCTCTCCCGCTGGTTCCAGATCGAATCGCTCTACAAGTTCAACGCCAAGTTCCGCCCCCGCTGGGAACCCCGCTTCGTCGTCTACCGCACGAGCCGCGACCTCCCCCGCATCGGCCTCGCCGCCATGCAGGCCGAAGGCTTCGTGAACCTCTCCCTGCCCCGCCCCTTCACCCGCAGGCGCCCCGCCCCCACCCCCCGCCCCTGCACCCACATCGTCCCCACCCAGACCGCCGACCGCGAGGTCCACGCCGCCTGACCGACACCCCCCGTCCCCCCACGGCACCCCCTCCACACGGCCCCACACCGCCCCCGGGCCCTACGCTGGACACATGAGTACGACGATCGACCGGGGCACGGCCCGAGGCCTGCCGGAGTGGGACCGCTGCGCGGTCATGGGCGTGGTCAACGTGACCCCCGACTCCTTCTCCGACGGCGGCCGCTGGTTCGACACCACGGCCGCCGTCAAACACGGCCTCGACCTCGTCGCCGAAGGCGCCGACCTCATCGACGTCGGCGGCGAATCCACCCGCCCCGGCGCCACCCGCGTCGACGAGGAAGAAGAACTCCGCCGCGTCGTCCCCGTCGTCCGCGGCCTCACCGCCGAAGGCGTCACCGTCTCCGTCGACACCATGCGCGCCACCGTCGCCGCCCGCGCCGTCCAAGCCGGCGCCGTCCTCGTCAACGACGTCAGCGGCGGCCTCGCCGACCCCGCCATGGTCCCCGCCGTCGCCGCCGCCGAAGTCCCCTTCGTCGTCATGCACTGGCGCGGCTTCAGCCACGACATGAACAGACTCGCCGTCTACGACGACGTCGTCCACGAAGTCCTCACCGAACTCCGCACCCGCATGGAAGCCGTCATCGACGGCGGCATCGCCCCCGAGCGCATCGTCATCGACCCCGGCCTCGGCTTCGCCAAACTCGCCCCCCACGACCTCGCCCTCGTCGCCCACCTCCCCGAGCTCCGCACCCTCGGCCGCCCCCTCCTCGTCGCCGCCTCCCGCAAACGCTTCCTCGGCCACGTCCTCACCCGCGAAGGCGCCACCCCACCGCCCGCCCGCGAACGCGACGCCGCCACCGCCGCCGTCTCCGCCATCGCCGCCCACACCGGCGCCTGGGCCGTCCGCGTCCACGAGGTACGAGCCACCGCCGACGCCGTACGCGTCGCCAGAGCCGTCGAAGGAGCCGCGTGAGCCACACCGACCGAGCCACCGACGAAGCAGCCGTAGAAGCCGCCAACACCGCCTTCTACGAAGCCATGGAGACCGGCGACTTCGAAAACCTCTCCACCCTCTGGCTCGACGACGGCACCACCCCCGTCACCTGCGTCCACCCCGGCTGGCCCGTCCTCACCGGCCGCGGCGAAGTGCTCCGCTCCTACGCCCTCATCATGGCGAACACCGACTACATCCAGTTCTTCCTCACCGACCTGCGGATCTCCCTGGCCCACGACACCGCCCTCGTCACCTGCACCGAGAACATCCTCAGCGGCGGACCCCCCGAGGACGGCGCCGAGCTCGGTCCCCTCGTCGGCCAGCTCGTCGTCGCCACCAACGTGTTCCGCCGCACACCCCAGGGCTGGCGGATCTGGTCCCACCACGCCTCCCCCGTCCTCGCCGAAACCGAGGAGACGGACGGCCACGAACCCGGCACGGAACCCACCGAACCCCCCGCCGAACCCCCCGTCTGACCCACCCCCGGCCCCCCGCGGGCAAGCGCTGTCGGTCCCCGCAGGTAGATTCGAAGTGGACACCCGGCCGTCCGCACCCGGCTGCGTGGCCACCCGAACTACGACAGCAGGAGTGATTCGCGTGGATCGTGTCGCGCTGCGCGGCCTCAAGGCCCGAGGCCACCACGGCGTCTTCCCCAAGGAGCGCGAGGAGGGCCAGACCTTCATCGTGGACCTGGTCCTCGGCCTGGACACCCGCCCGGCCGCCGCCGACGACGACCTCACCAAGACGGTGCACTACGGCATCGTCGCCGAAGAGGTCGTCGACGTCGTCCAGGGCGAACCCGTCGACCTCATCGAAACCCTCGCCGAGCGCATCGCCCAGCAGTGCCTCAGCCACACCGGGGTACAAGAGGTGGAAGTCGTCGTCCACAAACCGGACGCCCCCATCACCGTGCCGTTCGACGACGTGACCATCACGATCACCCGGAGCCGACGATGAAGCCGACGCAGAGCGACCCCACCGTCCAGCCCGTACCCGCCGCCGTCGTCGCCACCGTCGACGCCGCCGACACCACCCTCTCCAACCCCCGCTGGGCCGTCCTCGCCCTCGGCGCCAACCTCGGCAACCGCCTGGAGACCCTCCAAGGCGCCGTCGACGCCCTCGGCGACACGCCCGGCCTCCGGGTCAAAGCCGTCTCCCCCGTCTACGAGACGGCCCCCTGGGGCGTCGATCCCGACACCCAGCCCTCCTACCTCAACGCCGTCGCCCTCGTGAAGACGACCCTCCCGCCCTCCTCCCTCCTGGAGCGGGCCCACGCCGTCGAAGAAGCCTTCCACCGCGTCCGCGAAGAACGCTGGGGCGCCCGCACCATCGACGTCGACATCATCACCTACGCCGACGTCGTCTCCGAGGACCCCGTCCTCACCCTCCCCCACCCCCGCGCCCACCAGCGCGCCTTCGTCCTCGCCCCCTGGCACGACGTCGACCCCGCCGCCCAGCTCCCCGGCCACGGCCCGATCGCCGAACTCCTCACCGCCCTCGGCCACGAAGGCGTCACTCCCCGTGCCGACCTGGAACTCCGTCTGCCCGAGTAGTCGTTACGCTCGGGGAGACCGCCCGGCGACCACGACCGACGACCACACGAAGGACACCCGGTGAAACAACTGCGGCTGAAAGTACTCACCGGACTGTTCCTCGTCGCCGGCGTCCTCTCCTGGGGCGCCGCCCGCCTCTGGGACTCGATCGGCACCCTCCCCAGCGTGCCGATCGCCGCACCCATCGTCCTCGCCGTGATCGCCGTCGTCCTCACCGCGACCGCCCTCTCCCTCCGCGCCCGCCTCAAGGCCCAGCGCGAGCGCCGCCCCGGCGCCAAGGGCGTCGAACCCCTGATGGCGGCCCGCGCCGTGGTCTTCGGTCAGGCGAGCGCCCTGGTGGCCGCCCTCGTCGCCGGCATGTACGGCGGCACGGGCGTCTTCCTCCTCGGCTCCCTCGACGTCCCCGCCCGCCGCGACCAGGCCCTCTACGCGGCCTTCTCGGTCGCGGCGGGCATCGCCGTCATCGCCGCCGCCCTCTTCCTGGAGCGCGTCTGCAAGCTCCCGGAGGACGACGACAAGAACCAGGCCCCGGCGGCCTGACGGCCACCGGGGCTCACGCGCCAGGTGCCCGCTCACCTACCGCCCCCTTGATCAGCGAGGAGTTCCGCCGCTCAAGAGGGCCGTACGGAGCAAGACGGACGGCCCGCTCCTAGCGGGCCAATATCAGGGACATGGCCTCGGCACGGGTAGTGGCGTCACGAAGTTGACCACGTACCGCCGAGGTCGTCGTCTTCGCGCCCGGCTTGCGGACTCCGCGCAGCGCCATGCACATGTGCTCCGCCTCGATGACGACGATCGCACCACGCGCATCAAGGATCCGCATCAGCGAATCGGCGATCTGCGTGGTCAGGCGCTCTTGCACCTGCGGACGGCGGGCGAAGACGTCAACGAGGCGAGCCAGCTTCGACAGGCCGGTAATTTTGCCCGTCTCCGCCGGAATGTAACCAATGTGAGCCACACCGTGGAAGGGGAGCAAATGATGCTCACATTGCGACGTCAGTTCGATGTCTTTCACCAGGACCATTTCATCGTGTCCCAGGTCGAACGTCGTCGTCAGAACGTCCTCGGGCTTCTGCCACAGACCAGCAAAAAGCTCCTTGTACGCCCGCGCCACCCGCGCCGGCGTCTCCCTCAGTCCCTCGCGGTCCGGGTCCTCGCCGACCGCGATGAGGAGCTCCCGTACGGCATTCTCGGCGCGCTTCTCGTCGAACTCGCCGATCGTGCCCTCGCCGTTCAGCGTCACCGGGTCGGTCATCCTGTGCCTCGTTCCGTCTGCCTGTGTGCGCGCGAAAGAGCCGCGCCCCCACAGGCTAGAACCTGTGGGGGCGCGGCTTCCATTCCGGGGTGCCCGGGAGGTCAGTCCTCGGGGGTGTCGACCGGGGCGATGTCGATGCCCTTGGTGGTGTCGACCGCCGGGGTCGCCGAGCCGTTCGCGCTGTTCGTCAGGGCGAGCTCCTTGGGGGAGAGCACCGGCGGACGCGTGGAGGGGGTGCGGCGGCTGGAGCCGGTCCAGGCCGGGCGGGCCGGGCGCCTGACGATGGGGGCGAAGATCTCGGCGATCTCCTCCTTGCCCAGCGTCTCCTTCTCCAGGAGGGCGAGGACGAGGTTGTCGAGGACGTCGCGGTTCTCGACGAGGATTTCCCAGGCCTCGTTGTGGGCGGTCTCGATGAGCTTCTTGACCTCTTCGTCCACCAGTGCGGCGACTTCTTCCGAGTAGTCGCGCTGGTGCGCCATCTCTCGGCCGAGGAAGGGCTCCGTGTTGTCGCCGCCGAACTTGATGGCGCCGAGCCGCTCGGTCATGCCGTACTGGGTGACCATGGCGCGGGCCGTGGCGGTGGCCTTCTCGATGTCGTTCGCCGCGCCCGTGGTGGGGTCGTGGAAGACGAGCTCTTCGGCCGCGCGGCCGCCCAGCATGTAGGCGAGCTGGTCGAGCATCTCGTTGCGGGTGGTCGAGTACTTGTCCTCGTCCGGGAGGACCATCGTGTAGCCCAGGGCGCGGCCGCGGGACAGGATGGTGATCTTGTGGACGGGGTCGGAGTTGGGGGAGGCCGCCGCGACGAGGGCGTGGCCGCCCTCGTGGTAGGCGGTGATCTTCTTCTCCTTGTCCGACATGATGCGGGTCCGCTTCTGCGGGCCCGCGACCACGCGGTCGATCGCCTCGTCCAGCGCCTTGTTGTCGATCAGCTTCTGGTCGCTGCGGGCGGTGAGGAGCGCCGCCTCGTTGAGGACGTTGGAGAGGTCCGCGCCGGTGAAGCCGGGGGTGCGTCGGGCGACGGCGCCGAGGTCGACGTCCGGGGCGACCGGCTTGCCCTTCTGGTGGACCTTGAGGATCTCCAGGCGGCCCTGCATGTCCGGGCGGTCGACGGCGATCTGCCGGTCGAAGCGGCCGGGGCGCAGGAGGGCGGGGTCGAGGATGTCGGGGCGGTTGGTCGCCGCGATGAGGATGACTCCGCCCTTGACGTCGAAGCCGTCCATCTCGACGAGGAGCTGGTTGAGGGTCTGCTCGCGTTCGTCGTGTCCGCCGCCGAGGCCGGCGCCGCGGTGGCGTCCGACGGCGTCGATCTCGTCGACGAAGACGATGGCCGGGGCGTTGGCCTTGGCCTGCTCGAAGAGGTCGCGGACGCGGCTGGCGCCGACGCCGACGAACATTTCGACGAAGTCGGAGCCGGAGATCGAGTAGAAGGGCACTCCGGCTTCGCCGGCGACGGCGCGCGCGAGGAGCGTCTTGCCGGTTCCGGGAGGGCCGTAGAGGAGGACGCCCTTGGGGATCTTGGCACCGACGGCCTGGAACTTTGCGGGTTCCTGGAGGAATTCCTTGATCTCGTGGAGTTCCTCGACGGCTTCGTCGGAGCCGGCGACGTCGGCGAAGGTGGTCTTGGGGGTGTCCTTGGTGATGAGCTTGGCCTTGGACTTGCCGAACTGCATGACGCGGGAGCCGCCGCCCTGCATCTGGTTCATCAGGAAGAGGAAGACGACCACGATGAGGACGAAGGGGAGGAGCGAGAGCAGGATCGAGACGAAGGGGGACTGCTTCGTCGGGGAGACGGTGTAGCCCTTCTCGATCTGCCCGGCCTCGAACTTCTCCTGGAGCTTGTCGGCGAGGTCGGCGCCCTGGGTGCCGATGTAGCTGGCCTGGAGCTTGTCGCTCTTGTTGATCTTCTGACCGTCGATGAGGTCGATCTTGATGAGCTGCTCATCACCGGTGGTGAGTTTTGCCTGCTTGACCTGGTTCTTGTCGATCGCCTGGACGACCTGGCCGGTGTCCACCGTCTTGTAGCCCTCGGACGAGCCGACGACCTGCATCAGCACGACCACGGCGAGGACGGCCAGCACGATCCACATGACCGGCCCACGGAAGTATCGCTTCACGTCCATCCATACGGAGCGAGTACGCTCCGTCCCTCCTGCCCGTAGGAAAATGCTGCTGTGAGAGCTGCTGTGTGAAAAAGCTGTTCTTCGGACGGTACCTCAGCATCGTCGCCCGCGACCGCCTTCCCATGGTTCAACGGAGGGAAGGCGGTGCGGGTTCCCCGTGCGGCGGGGTTGTCAGCCGCCGTAGACGTGCGGGGCGAGCGTGCCGACGAACGGAAGGTTCCGGTACTTCTCGGCGTAGTCGAGGCCGTAGCCGACGACGAACTCGTTGGGGATGTCGAAGCCGATCCACTTGACGTCGATGGCGACCTTCGCGGCCTCCGGCTTGCGCAGGAGGGTGCACACCTCGAGGGAGGCGGGTTCGCGCGAGCCGAGGTTCGACAGCAGCCAGGACAGGGTCAGGCCGGAGTCGATGATGTCCTCGACGATCAGGACGTGCTTGCCCTTGATGTCGGTGTCGAGGTCCTTGAGGATGCGGACGACGCCCGAGGACTGGGTGCCGGCGCCGTAGGAGGAGACGGCCATCCAGTCCATGGTGACGGGGGTGGAAAGGGCGCGAGCCAGATCCGCCATCACCATCACCGCGCCCTTGAGGACGCCGACGATGAGCAGGTCCTTGCCCGCGTATTCCGCGTCGATCTTCGCGGCCAGCTCTGCCAGCTTGGCGTCGATCTCTTCCTTGGTGATGAGCACCGACTGGAGGTCGGTGCCCATGTCCTTCTCGTTCACCCGGGTCACTTTCGTTGCAGCGTGCGTCAGCCTTGCCGGATGACCAGTCTGCCACCCTGGCGGCGGGCTTCGACTCGGCCGGGCAGGTTGATGGCTCCTTGGCCGCGCCAGCCGGTGACGAGTCGGTCGACTTCTTCGATGTGGCGCGCGAAGAGGGAGCCGGCGGGGGCGCCCTCGGCGATGACGGCGCGGCGCAGGACCCTGCGGCGTACGGCGGGGGGCAGTCCGTGGAGCTTGGCGCATTCGAGGGCGCCCGCTTCGTCGCGTACGGCGGTCTCGGCGTCGGCGGCCCAGGTGTCGAGGGCGTCGGCGTCGTCGCGGGAGAGCTGGGCCGTTCGGGCGAGGGCTTCGACGACGCCTTTGCCGAGTGCCTTTTCGAGGGCGGGGAGGCCTTCGTGGCGGAGTCGGGAGCGGGTGTAGGCGGGGTCGCTGTTGTGGGGGTCGTCCCAGACGGCGAGTTCTTGTGCGATGCAGGCTTTGCGGACGGTCTGGCGGTCGAGCTGGAGGAAGGGGCGGCGGTAGCGGCCGGAGGTGCCGGAGACGGCCGCCATGCCGGAGAGGGAGCGGATGCCGGAGCCGCGGGCGAGGCCGAGGAGGACGGTTTCGGCCTGGTCGTCGCGGGTGTGGCCGAGGAGGATCGCGGCGGCGCCGTGCTGTTCGGCGGCGGCGTCGAGGGCGGCGTACCGGGCGTCGCGGGCGGCGGCTTCGGGGCCTCCTTCGCGGCCGACGGTGACGGCGACGGATTCGACGGGGGCGAGTCCGAGGGCGGTCATGCGTGCGGCGACTTCGGTGGCCCGGGTGGCGGAGCCGTCCTGGAGGCCGTGGTCGACGGTGATGCCGCCGGCGCGCAGGGGGAGTTTGCGGGCCTCGAAGGCGAGGGCGGAGGCGAGTGCCATGGAGTCGGCGCCGCCGGAGCAGGCGACGAGGACGAGGGGTTCGTCGTCGGTGGTGTGGTCGGTGAGGACGTCGTGGAGTACGCGGCGGACCGCCAGGCGTATCGC
This sequence comes from Streptomyces sp. NPDC107498, assembly GCF_055582805.1. Classification (NCBI taxonomy): domain Bacteria; kingdom Bacillati; phylum Actinomycetota; class Actinomycetes; order Kitasatosporales; family Streptomycetaceae; genus Streptomyces; species Streptomyces sp. NPDC107498. The sequence goes on from NZ_JBVJPE010000006.1 coordinate 66,448, forward strand.
CGCGACCGCAGGATGGGGACCCATGTCCGGTGCCCTTCGTGATGGGGGTGGGGTGCCTCGGTCGGTGTCTTAACGGTCGGAAAGGGGGGTTCGGTCACTCAGAGTGCGTCGATGGTGACAGAAACCCGGCCGTTACCCGAGCATTGCACGCCTCACCCCATGGTCAGGGTCCCTCGGACGGGTGATTGGTGGGGGGGCTCTGAGGTGCTCCCGTGTCGTGTGCCGCATCCGTCTCAGGAGTCTGCTTTACGGTGCACCCTCGCGATCCAGTCGGTGGGTGCGGCGATCTCGGCCTTGGTGGGGAGCGTGTTGGGCGAGGTCCACACGCGGTTGAAGCCGTCCATGCCGACCTGGTCGACGACGGCGCGGACGAAGCGTTCTCCGTCGCGGTACTGGCGGAGTTTGGCGTCGAGGCCGAGGAGTCGGCGCAGGGCGAGGTCGAGGCGGGAGGCGCCGCGGGCGCGGCGGGCCTGGAATTTCTCGCGGATCTCGGCGACGGAGGGGACGACCTGGGGTCCGACGCCGTCCATGACGTAGTCGGCGTGGCCTTCGAGGAGTGACATGACGGCGGTGAGGCGGCCGAGGATCTCGCGTTGCTCGGGGGTCTGGACGAGTTCGACGAGGGAGGGGGAGGGTTCGCCCTCCTCGCCCTCGGGGCGGCCGCCGGCGAGGGTCTGGACGGCTTCGCGGAGGCGTTCGACGACGGTGCCGGGGTCGACGTCGGTGGCGGCGAGGAACGACTGGATTTCGCCCTGGAGGTGGTCGCGGAGCCAGGGGACGGCGGTGAACTGGGTGCGGTGGGTTTCTTCGTGGAGGCAGACCCAGAGCCGGAAGTCGTGGGGGGAGACGTCGAGTTCGCGTTCGACGTGGACGATGTTGGGGGCGACGAGGAGGAGGCGTCCGCCGCCGTCCGTGCCGGCGGGGAGGGCGCGGGTGGCGGGGGCGAAGGTCTCGTACTGGCCGAGGATGCGGGAGGCGAGGAAGGAGAGCAGCATGCCGAGTTCGACGCCGGTGACCTTGCCGCCGACGGTGCCGAGGAGGGCGCTGCCGGGGGTGGTGGAGCGGCGTTCCTGCATCTTGCCGAGGAGGGGGGTGAGGAGCTCGCGGAAGCCGGCGACGTTGGCCCTGATCCAGCCGGCGCGGTCGACGACGAGGACGGGGGTGTCGGCGACGGGGTCGGCGTCCTCGTGGATCATCCGGGTGTAGGCGCGGACGTGCTCTTCGGACGCTTTGGCGTGTCTGCGGAGTTCGGCGACGACCTCGCGGGCCTCGTCGCGGCTGACTTCGGGTCCGGGCCGCACGAGGCGGGTCGCGGTCGCGACCGCGAGGTTCCAGTCGACCATCCCGGATGTGCCTGCGCCACCGATGCTCGTCATGCGTCAACCGTACGGGTTCGGCGCCTGTTCGGTCAGGGTTCGGTGCGGTTCGGACACGGGTGGGCGACGGGTCGGGCGGTGGTCATCGCCGACCGGCGAGGGCGGCGGAGAGCCGGTCCAGGGCGGGCTGGGCCTCGTGGGGGGAAGGGGTGCGGCCGGCGAGGAAGGCGAAGGCGAGGAGGCGCCCGTCGGGGGTGACGACGGTCCCGGCGAGGGTGTTGACGCCGGTGAGGGTGCCGGTCTTGGCGCGGACGAGCCCGGCGCCGACGGTGGCGGGGGCGGTGGCGAAGCGGTCGGCGAGGGTGCCGGTGAAGCCGCCGACGGGCAGTCCGGTGAGGAGGGGGCGCAGGGCGGGGTGGGTGGGGTCGGCCGCTCGGGTGAGGAGGGCGGTGAGGAGGGCGGCGGACACGCGGTCGCGGCGGTCGAGTCCGCTGCCGTCGGTGAAGCGGGCTCCGGTGGTGGGGAGGCGGAGTCGGGCGAGTTCGTCGTGGACGGCCTTCTCGGCGCCCCGGAAGCTGGCGGGCTGTCTGCGGGCGAGGGCGGTCTGGCGGGCGAGGGCTTCGGCGAGGTCGTTGTCGCTGTGGGTGAGGGTGTGTTCGACGAGGTCGGCGAGGGGGGCGGATGCGGTGCGGGCGAGGGGGGCGGCCCGGGGGGTGGGTCCGGGGGCGGGGTCGGCGGTGATCGTGACGCCGGCTTCGGTGAGGAGCTTCGCGAAGGCGGTGGCGGTGTCGCGGGCGGGGTCGGCGGTGCGGGGGGCGGGGCCGCTGGTGCTGTCGTCGAGGCGTCCTTCGCGGGTCATGAGGGCGACGACGGGGGCGAGGTTCTCGTTGGGGCCGATGGGGTGGAGTGCGGGGCCCCGGTAGAGGCTCGTGTCGTAGGCGAGGCGCACGGAGGTGCGGCCGTGGGCCCTGAGGGCGTGGGCGGTGTCGGTGGCGAGGGCCTTGAGGCGGGCGGGGTCGAGGGTGGGGTCGCCGCCGCCGGTGAGGGTGATGCTCCGGCCGTCGGGGGCGGCGGTGACGGTGGTGGGGATGCGGTGGTCGGGGCCGAGGGCGGAGAGCGCGGCGGCGGTGGTGGCGATCTTGACGGTGGAGGCGGGCGTCATGGGGGTGGTGGCGCCCTCGCCGTACAGCTGTTCTCCGGTGGCGGTGTCGACGACGGAGGCGGTGCGGAGCGTGCCGAGGCCGGGGTCGGCGAGGAGCGGGACGAGGACGGCGGCGAGGTCGGTGGCGTGCGGGGCGGGGGCCGGGGCGTGCAGGGCGGTGAGGACGCCGGGGGCGCTGGGGGCGGGCGCGGGCCGGCGGGGGGCGGCGGGGGCCGGGGCCGGGGCGTGATGCGTGCCACCCGTCGCGGGGGCGGCGGCGCGGGCCCGCTCGGCCGTACGCTGGCCTCCGTCCCACGGTCCGGCCGCGGTGGCCGCGGCGGCGGCCAGGACGAGACCGAGGGCGGCGGAGCCCGCCGTGAGCTGCCACGTCCTCGGCTCCGGCATTGCTGACCAGCCCCTTTCGCGATCACACACGTGCGTGAGGGACACTTAACCACCGCGCGCCGTCGCGAGCATTCACTTGTGTTGATTCAGGAGGAGCCACCCGTGGAGTTCGACGTTCTCATCGAGATCCCCAAGGGATCGCGGAACAAGTACGAGGTCGACCACGAGACCGGTCGCATCCGCCTGGACCGTCGTCTCTTCACGTCGACGGCCTACCCGACCGACTACGGCTACGTCGAGAACACCCTCGGTGAGGACGGCGACCCGCTGGACGCGCTCGTGATCCTCGACGAGCCCACCTTCCCGGGCTGTCTGATCAAGTGCCGTGCCATCGGCATGTTCCGCATGACGGACGAGGCCGGCGGCGACGACAAGCTGCTGTGCGTGCCGGCGACGGACCCGCGCATGGAGCACCTGCGGGACATCCACCACGTGGCGGAGTTCGACCGTCTGGAGATCCAGCACTTCTTCGAGGTCTACAAGGACCTGGAGCCGGGCAAGTCGGTCGAGGGTGCCGACTGGGTCGGTCGCGCCGAGGCCGAGGCGGAGATCGAGAAGTCGTACGCGCGTGCCAAGGAGCAGGGCGGCCACTGAGGTCCGGTCTTGCGGTTGTGTGAAGGCGGTGCACCTCTCGGGGTGGGCCGCCTTTCGCGCGTCCGTCGCACCTTCATACTGGAATCCAGGATTCCCCGGGGATGAGGGCGGAGAGAGTGGTGGCGGAGCCGGAGGACGGTGCTCCTGAGGACCGGAAGCCGCAGTCGGACGAGGCACGGAGCGCGTTCGTGCCGCCGGCGGGGGTGGAGCATCCCGTGCCGGCCGAGGAGGAGCATCCGACGTCGGAGTTCGCCCTTCCGCCCGGTCTGGTGCCGGAGCCGCCGCAGGAGCCGGAGGGTTCGGCGTTCGCCCCGCCGGCCACGTACTCGGCGAAGAGCTCGCCGCCGGCGTTCACCCCGGCGTACGGGGTGCCGCTGGTGCGGCTCCCGCGGGACGCGCCGTGGCAGGACCGGATGCGGACGATGCTGCGGCTGCCGGTGGGTGAGCGGCCGGTGCCGGAGGCGCCCCGCAAGGAGGACGAGTCCGGGCCCTCGGTGCCGCGCGTGCTCGACCTGACCCTGCGCATCGGCGAGCTGCTGCTCGCGGGCGGGGAGGGTGCGGAGGACGTCGAGGCGGCGATGTTCGCGATCTGCCGTTCGTACGGCCTGGACCGGGTGGAGCCGACGGTCACGTTCACGCTGCTGTCCGTCACCTATCAGCCCTCGCTGGTGGACGACCCGGTCACGGCGAACCGGACGGTGCGCCGTCGGGGTACGGACTACACGCGGCTCGCGGCCGTCTACCAGCTGCTGGCGGACATCAACGCGCAGGCGCACGAGGTGACGCCGGAGGAGGCGTACCGGCGGCTGGCGGAGATCCGGCGGAACCGGCATCCGTATCCGGGGTGGGCGCTGACGACGGCGGCGGGCGTCCTGGCCGGTGCGGCCTCGGTGCTGCTCGGCGGCGGTCCGACGGTCTTCTTCGTGGCGGCGCTGGGCGCGGTGCTCGGTGACCGGCTGGCGTGGTTGTTCGCGGGGCGCGGGATGCCGGAGTTCTACCAGTTCCTGGTGGCGGCGATGCCGCCGGCGGCGATGGGGGTGCTCCTGACGCTGCTGCACGCGGATCTGCGGCCGTCGGCGGTGATCACGGGTGGGCTGTTCGCGCTGATTCCGGGGCGGGCGCTCGTCGCGGCCGTGCAGGACGGTCTGACCGGTTTCTACATCACGGCCTCGGCCCGGCTCCTGGAGGTCGCCTACTTCTTCGTCGCGATCGTGGTGGGCGTGCTGTCGGTGCTGTACGTGGCGGTGCAGTTCGACGCGCAGCTGAACCCGGAGGGGGTGCTGCGGACGGTGGAGCGGCCGGCGGTGCAGATCCTGGCGTCGATGGTGCTGTGCGCGACGTTCGCGATCCTGTTGCAGCAGTCGCGGGCGACGGTGCTCTTCGCGACGCTGAACGGCGGGGTGGCGTGGGTGGTGTACGCGTCGATCGCGGTGACCGCCGAGGGGTCGGCGGTGATGGCGACGGCGGTGGCGGCCGGTCTGGTGGGGCTCTTCGGGCAGTTGATCGCCCGCTACCACCACACCTCGTCGCTGCCGTACGTGACGGCGGCGATCGGGCCGCTGCTGCCCGGTTCGGCGACGTACTTCGGGGTGCTGGCGATCGCCCAGCACAATCTGGACCAGGGTTTCGCCTCGCTGGCGAAGGCGGCGGCGCTGGCCCTGGCGATCGCGATCGGCGTGAACCTGGGGAGCGAGCTGGCCCGCCTCTTCATGCAGGCCCCGGGCGCGGCGGCGGCACGGCGCGCGGCGAAGCGCACCCGGGGCTTCTAGGGGGTACCTCTACCGCTTGGCGTGGCGGCCGCGGGGGCCCGAGGGGTTGGGGGCGCCGGGGGCGTCGTGGTCGCCGTGGGGCGGGTTCTTCCTCGACTGGGCGCGGGCGCGGAGGAGCTCGATCACGACGGGGATCACGGAGATCAGGACGATCCCGACGAGGATCAGCTCGATGTGCTTGTGGACGAACTCGACCTTGCCGAGGGAGGCGCCGAGCAGGGTCACGCCCGCGCCCCACAGCAGGCCGCCGATGAGGTTGAAGATGATGAACGAGCGGTAGTTCATCCTGCTCACGCCGGCGATGATCGGCGTGAAGGTCCGGACGATGGGCACGAAGCGGGCCAGGATCAGCGACTTCGGGCCGTGCTTCTCGAAGAACTCGTGCGCCTTCTCGACGTTCTCCTGCTTGAAGAGCTTGGAGTCGGGGCGCTTGAAGAGGGACGGGCCGACCTTCCGGCCGAAGAGGTAGCCGACCTGGTCGCCGATGACGGCGGCGGCCACCACCAGGGTGCACACCAGCCACAGCGGTGTGTCGAGCTTGCCGGTGGTGACGAGCAGGCCGGTGGTGAAGAGCAGCGAGTCGCCGGGCAGGAAGAACCCGATGAGGAGGCCGGACTCGGCGAAGACGATCACCAGGACACCGATCAGACCAAAGGTCTGGATCAGATAGTCCGGGTCCAGCCAGCTCGGTCCGAGGGCAAGCGTGTTCACGGGTTCCGGGCTCCTGCGGTCGGTGGGGGTGGGGGACGGCTGGCCCCAAGCTATCAACGCGGGCCGCGGGCGCCCGGTTCCACCCGGCTCCCACGGGATGCGGACCCGCCGCGCCGGCCCGAGGCTTGGGGGTCAGGAGGTGCATGCCGATGGGCATCGAGGAGTACGGGGGCGGTCAGGGACCGCGCCCCGACGTGCTGGTCGTGACGACGAACGACGTGCCGGGTTTCGAGGTGCGGCAGGTGATCGGTGAGGTCTTCGGGCTCACCGTCCGCTCCCGCCATCTGGGCAGCCAGATCGGGGCGGGGCTGAAGTCGATGGTCGGCGGTGAGCTGAAGGGTCTGACGAAGACCCTCGTGCAGACCCGCAACCAGGCGATGGAGCGCCTGGTGGAGCAGGCCGCGGCGCGCGGCGCGAACGCCGTGCTCATGTTCCGCTTCGACGTGACGGAAGCGGCGGACGTGGGCACGGAGGTCTGCGCGTACGGCACGGCAGTGGTGATCGCGCCGCGCGCCTGAGGTCGCCGGGACCGGGTCCGTCAGGCGGCCCTGCGGTCGGCGTCGGCCCGGACGGCCTCCCGCAGGTGCTCGGGGAGGCCCGTGTGGATCGACGCGTAGAACGCGTGGAAGTTCTCGTCGGCGACGTACGTCTCGGCGAGCTCCACGCGGGTCCTGGGGTGGCAGTCGAAGAACCGGGCGGTGAGGTGGCGGCGGTGGGCCTCGGCGAGGTCCACCGCCTCCTCGGAGCGCGGGTCCCGGCCCTCGTCCATCAGGGCGGCGTAGGCGGCGCCCCAGGCGTCCACCTCGTCCTTCATCCGCTGCCAGTCCTCCTTGCCGTACGCGGCGGCGCGGGCCCGTGCCCGTTCGTGGGAGTGGGAGCCGCCCCAGCGGCGGGCGGTCTCGGCCGCGAACCGTTCGGGGTCCTTGTCCCCGAAGACCTCGAACTTCTCCTCGGGCGTGAGGTTGATGCCCGTCTTCTTCGCCTCCATGGCGTGCTCGACGGCCGCCGCCATCCTCTGGAGCTCGCCGACGGAGTAGCCCATCGGCCGTCCGCCCCTTCTCCGTCGGTACGCCGTTCAGCCTGGGTCCTGACGCGACGTGAGGTGCACGTGCCGGCCCGGGTGCCGTTCTCGCCTCCGCCCCGCGAGCGATTCGGCAGGGCGTGTTCCTTTTGCGCGCCTATGGTGGGGCGGTGGCCCCCGATCGTGCTCCGTCTCCCGTGGAGGCGCCCGCCCGGCTCCTGCTCCCCCAGATCCTGCCCGCCCTGCTCGTCGGGGTGGCGGCGAGTCTGCTGTTCCTGGGGATCAGCGCCCTCGCCGAGGAGTTCGAGCACGTGCTCTGGAACGACCTGCCGGACGCGCTCGGGATCGGGAACCACTCCGCCCTCTGGACGATCGCCGTGCTCACGGCGGCGGGCGTCGCCGTGGGCCTCGTCGTGTGGAAGGTTCCCGGCCACGCCGGACCCGATCCGGCCTCCGAAGGGCTCGGCGGGGCGCCGCTCGCCCCCGGGGTGGTGCCGGGGCTGCTGCTGGCGAGCACCCTCACGCTGGCCGGCGGCGTCAGCCTCGGTCCCGAGAACCCGATCATCGCCACCAACATCGCCCTCACCTTCTGGCTCGGCCGCAGGGCGGCGCCGACCGTGCCGGGCGCGGCCTGGGTCGCGCTCGCCTCGGCCGCCACCATCGGCGCCCTCTTCGGCACCCCCGTGGCGGCCGCCCTCGTCCTCTCCGAGGCGATGGTGGGGCAGCCGGGCCGAGGCTCCCTCTGGGACCGGCTCTTCGCCCCGCTCGTCGCCGCCGGCGCCGGCGCGACGACGACCCAGCTGGTCTCCGAGCCGAGTTTCGACGTGGGGCTCCCGCCGCTGACCGAACCCGGTCTCGTCGACCTCCTCGCCGCCCTGACGATCGCCTCCGCCGCGGCCCTCTTCGGCCTCGTCTCCTGCTACCTCTTCCCCCACGTGCACGCCGCCTTCCGGCGCCTGCGGCACCCCATGCTGATGCTGCCCCTGGGCGGCCTCGTCCTCGGCCTGCTGGGCGCCCTCGGCGGGCCGGAGACCCTCTTCAAGGGCCTGGCGGAGACCAAGGAGCTCGCCTCCTCGGTCGGCGGCTGGTCCTCCGGAGAACTCGCCACGTTCGCCGTCGTCAAACTCCTCGCCCTCGTCGTCGCCGCCTCCTGCGGCTTCCGGGGCGGCCGGATCTTCCCCGCCGTCTTCATCGGGGCCGCGTTCGGACTGCTCGCGCAGGCCCTCGTCCCCGAGGTCCAGCCGGCCGTCGCCGTCTCCTCCGCCGTCCTCGGCGTCCTGCTCGCCACCACCCGGCAGGGCTGGATCAGCCTCTTCACGGGCACCGCCCTCGCCGCCTCGCCCGCGGTGCTCGCCCTGCTCTGCCTGGCCTCGCTGCCCGCCTGGCTGATCGTCACCGGGCGCCCGCAGCTCCAACTCGACCACCGGGGCGACGCCCTGCGCTGACCGCCCGGACCACGCCGGCGCGAGGCCCGCCAGGGGTGCGCGTACGGGTCCCCCTCGGCCTGCGGGTGCGCGTACGGGTTCTCCTCGGCCTGCGGGTGCGCGTGCCGGGTCCCCCTCGCCCTACGGGTGCGCGTACGGGTCCTCCTCCTGCGGATGCGCGTACGGGTTCTCCTCGCCCTCCGCGAGCACCCCCACGAAGGGCTCGCCCTCGCCCGCGAACACGTACGCCCCGGCTTCGATCCGCTCGATCAGGCCCCGCGTCCACTCCTTGCCGGCGTCCGCCGAATGGACCCAGAAGTGCATGATCTCGCCGATGTGCCCGAGCTGTCCGGGCCCGCCCTCCGGCGTGTAGTACCCGGTGACCTCCGCCCGCCACTCGTCGAGCCCCCGCACCCGCCGGCGCAGCAGCTCCACGGCCTCCCCGCGGGGCAGGTCCACCATGAAGCCGAGAGCCGCCGACAGGACGTCCGCCTTCTGGTCGTGCGTGGTCAGCGCCCCGCGCAGCAGCGCGAAGTACTCCTCCGTGCCGGCCTCCGTCAGCTCGTACTCGACCCTCGGCGGCCCGCCCACCGTGCTCGGCGCGACCTCGTGGGCGTGCAGCAGGCCCTGCTTCGCCATCTGCTTCAGCGCGTGGTAGATCGAGCCGGGCTTGGCGTGGGACCACTCGTGCGCGCCCCAGTACTCCAGGTCGTTGCGGACCTGGTAGCCGTGGGCGCGGCCGTGCTGCTTGACCGCGCCCAGGACGAGGAGACGGATCGCCGACATGCGCCCATGTTAGTCAACCTTGACTAAGCGGCGCCGTTCTCCTCCGCGATCAGGTCGAAGGAGCCCTTGCCGTCCAGGGACTCGCGGACGATGTCCGCGTGGCCGGCGTGCCGGCCCATCTCCTGGACCAGGTGCAGCAGCATCCAGCGCACCGACACCCGCCCCTCCTTCGGGAACCAGGGCGCGGGCGGCAGCGGGAAGGTGTCGTCCAGGCTCGGCACGGAGCGGACGAACGCCTCCGTCTGCTCGGCCACGTCCGCCCAGAACCCCAGGACCTGCGGAATCGTCTCGCCGTCGATGAGGCGGAAGGCGTCGCCCCAGGTCTCCTCGGTCCGCTGCCGCTCGTTCGGCTGCTCCTGGGCCAGCCGCAGCCAGTTCAGCTCGACCTCGGCGACGTGCTTGACCAGCCCCGAGAGGCTGAGCTCGCTGGCACTGGGGCGGCTCGCCGCCTGCTCCTCGGTGAGGCCGAGGAGCGAGCGGCGGAGCGCGGCGCGCTGCGCCTCGACGAAGTTGAGGAACGCGCCGCGCTCGTCGCCGGGCTGCTCCGGGGGAACAAGGGCCACCATGATGGGATCCGCCTTCCGTGGCTGTGTTTTTCGACACCGACCACGCTACGGACCCTTGCGGACAACCACTGTCCTAGAAGGGGAACCGGCTGCGGCCGTGCTGGATCGAGATCCACTTCTGGGTGGTGAAGGACTCCACCATCGCCTCGCCGTTGAGCCGCCCCACGCCCGAGTGCTTCTCGCCGCCGAAGGGCACGATCGGCTCGTCGTGCACGGTGCCGTCGTTGATGTGGATCATGCCGGTGTGGATGCGCTTGGCGACCCGTACGCCCCGCTCGACGTCTCCGGTGTGGACGGCGCCGCTGAGCCCGTACGGCGTGTCGTTGGCGATCCGCACGGCCTCCTCCTCGCCGTCGAAGGGCACGATCAGCGCGACCGGGCCGAAGATCTCCTGGCTCAGGACCGGGGCGTCGGCGGCGAGGCCGGTGAGGACGGACGGGGAGACGAGGTTGCCGTCGACCGTGCCGTGCAGCAGGGCGGTCGCGCCGGACGCCACCGTCTGGTCGACGAGCGAGGAGACGGTCTCCGCCTGCTGGGAGTTGATGAGGGGGCCGATGTGGGTGGCGGGGTCGGCCGGGTCGCCGACGCGCAGGGTCCTGACCTTCGCCACGAACTTCTCGGTGAACTCCTCCTCCAGGGTGCGGTCCACCAGGATGCGGTTGGCGGCCATGCAGACCTGGCCCTGGTGCACGAAGCGGCTGAAGACGGCCGCGTCCACCGCGTAGTCGACGTCGGCGTCGTCGAGGACGATCAGGGCGCTGTTGCCGCCGAGTTCGAGGACGGCGTGCTTGAAGTTCTGCGCGCAGACCGTGGCGACGTGGCGGCCGACCTTGTCGGAGCCGGTGAAGGAGATGACCTTCGGGACCGGGTGGGTCAGGAGCGCGTCGCCGATCTCGGCGATGTCCGTGACCACGACGTTCAGCAGGCCGGCCGGCAGACCGGCCTCCTCCAGGACCTTCGCGACCAGCGTGCCGCCGCAGACCGGGGTGTTCTGGTGCGGCTTGAGGACGACGGCGTTGCCGAGCGCGAGCGCGGGCGCGACCGACTTGAGAGAGAGGAGGAAGGGGAAGTTGAAGGGGGAGATGACGCCGACGACGCCGACGGGGACGCGGTAGACCCGGTTCTCCTTGCCGTCGACCGGGGACGGCAGGATGCGGCCCTCGGGGCGCAGCGCCAGCTGGATCGCCTCGCGCAGGAACTCCTTGGCGAGGTGCAGCTCGAAGGCCGCCTTGAGACGGGTGCCGCCGAGCTCGGCGACGATCGTCCCGGCTATCTCCTCCTCGCGGTCCTCGACGATCCGCAGCGCGCGCTCGAAGACGAGCCGGCGGGTGTACGGGTTGGTCTCGGCCCACGCGGTCTGGGCGCGCTCGGCGGCCCGGTAGGCGCGGTCGACCTCGTCGGCGGTCGCGACGGTGATCGACGCCAGCTTCTCCCCCGTGTACGGGTTGAAGTCGATGATGTCCCACGAACCGCTGCCGGGCTTCCACTCGCCGTCGATGTACTGGTGCGCCAGGTCGGTGAAGTGCGACATGGTGGAGACCCCTCTACCCGCTACCTGCAGTGCGACTGTTGTGGCGTCATCGTACTGACGTGTCAGGAGAGTTGGAGGAGTCCTCGGAGGAGGTCCCGGCTTTCGGCCGGATCCGGCCCGTCCTCCTGGAGCTTCTCCATCACCCGCTGGTACTGGGCGACCTCCTCGCGCTTGTCGAGGTAGAGGGCGCTGGTGAGCTGTTCGAGGTAGACGACGTCGGAGAGGTCGGACTCGGGGAAGCTGAGCATCGTGAAGGCGCCGCTCTCCCCGGCATGGCCGCCGAAGCTGAAGGGCATGATCTGGAGCGTGACGCCCGGGTGCTCGGAGATCTCGATGAGGTGCCTCAACTGCCCCCGCATGACCGACCGGTCGCCGTAGGGGCGGCGCAGCGCGGCCTCGTCGAGGACGGCGTGGAACTGCGGGGCGCGCTCGGAGACCAGGATCTTCTGGCGCTCCAGGCGCAGGGCGACCCGGCGGTCGATCTCGGCGCGCGGGGCGTCGGGCATGCCCCGGGTGACGACGGCCTGGGCGTAGGCCTCGGTCTGCAACAGGCCGTGGACGAACTGCACTTCGTAGACGCGGATGAGCGAGGCGGCGCCCTCCAGGCCGATGTACGTCTGGAACCAGCCGGGCAGGACGTCGCCGAAGCTGTGCCACCAGCCGGCGACGTTGGCCTCGCGGGCGAGCCCGAGGAGCGCGCCGCGCTCGGCCTCGTCCCCGACTCCGTAGAGGGTGAGCAGATCCTCGACGTCCCTGGCCTTGAAGCTCACCCGTCCCAACTCCATGCGGCTGATCTTGGATTCGGACGCGCGGATCGAATAACCGGCCGCCTCGCGGGTGATCCCGCGCGACTCGCGCAGTCGCCTCAGCTGGGAGCCCAGCAGGATGCGCCGCACCACGCTCCCGCTCGCTCCGCTCGATTCGCCTGCGGTCACGGCTCTTCGCCTCCCCTTTACGGTGTCGAGCCCCCGTCGAGCCCCGGATTCTGCCATCAAACGCTTCAGCGCGTACACATTCGATTACGGAAAGGCGGCGACTTCCGGGCGTCCGCGCGCACAGTACGGGCACAGTGCGCGCCGATCGCGGAAAGTTCCCCTCATCGGGTGGACGACTTATGCATAGATTCGGCACGTGGGCGGACAGGTCCGGCGCGTGCACGTGCATCTGCCCTTGCATCCCGTGGGCGCATTGGGAACCATGGAGCTCGCGCAGCCGCGTACTCGTTCGTGTTGTCGTGTTGTCGCACCACAGTCGCGATTCCCGGGAGTGCCTCGCATGGGGACGAATGGATCGACCGTGCTCGAGCCGTTACGGCAGGGCCTTCCGCCGATCGATCCCGGCGCCGTCTCCACCTCCGCCTCCTGCGCCCTGCCCGCCCGGTACGAAGCCGTGCGCGGGGCCCGCAAGTTCACCAGCGCCACGCTCGACCGCTGGGAGCTGACGGAGCGCTTCGACGACGTCGCCCTGGTCGTCTCCGAACTCGTCACCAACGCGCTGCGGCACGCCGTGCCCGCCGACGCGCCGCAGGAGGAAGGCCAGAACCCGCCGGTCCGGCTGCACCTGATGCGCTGGGCCTCGCGCCTGGTGTGCGCCGTGCGCGACCCCAGCAGGGAGAGCCCGGAGGCGCGCGGCGGCGAGGAGGACTTCGCCGCCGAGTCGGGGCGCGGGCTGTTCCTGGTGGACTCGTTCAGCGACAGCTGGGGCTGGCACCCGCTCGCCGGGACGCTCCAGGGCAAGGTGGTGTGGGCGCTGTTCCGGATCGGACCGGAGTAGCGACCGCCGTGCGCGGAAGCACGGGGAGCGGTGCGGGGAGCACCCCGGGCGTTCCGGGGAGCACTCCGCACGGTACGCGGGACGGGGGAAGGGCCCCGACGGGAAACCGTCGGGGCCCTTTCCGCGTCTCACACCAGGTGATCGAACTCCCCGTCCTTGACGCCCAGCAGGAGGGCCTCTATCTCCGCGGGCGTGTAGACCAGCGCGGGGCCGTCGGGGTGGCGCGAGTTGCGCACGGCGACGTCGCCCCCCGGCAGCTTGGCGAACTCCACGCACGATCCTTGGGAGTTGCTGTGCCGGCTCTTCTGCCACACGACTCCTCGCAGCTCCGTCGCCGCCATGCCGTTGTACGCGTGATGCGCATGATGCACTGGTAGCTCCCCGAGTTGCTTGGTGCAGGTGTCAACTTCCTCGGATCATAGCTGTGTTCATATGCAGATGCATGAGCAGATGCACGTGCACAGGGGGTGGCGTAGCGGCTACGCGACGGAGAGTCCTACCGGCGGGTACCCCCGCCGGGGCCACGGCCTCGGCAGGGCGGGAGCGGGCTGATCGGCGGGCCCGGGGCGCCCCGCGGGTCAGCCCGCCCGGCCGGGCAGGCCGGCCAGGCGCCTGCCCGCCCGGTCGTACAGCGTCACGGCGTCCTGGTGGCTCGGGGTGCGCGCGTACCAGACGCCCCAGCCCGGGCGGCCCGGCAGTTCGAGCAGGGTGGCGAGGACCGTGCGCCCCCCGGCCCCGGTGAGCTCGACGCGGCCCGCCTTCCTCGTCCCGTAGTAGAGGCCCGAGTGGAACACGCCCGTCCCGCCGCCCTCGCTGCCCTCGCTCTGGTGACTGACGCCGGGCACCGATGCGTCGATGTTGCCGTCGGTCACGCTGCGGAAGTTCTCGAGGCCGTCCGGGTCCGTCCAGTGCTTGCCGTCCTCCGTCAGCCACACCGCGTACCCCCGTCCCGCGTCCACGCGCTCGTCCCGGGCCACGACCCGTACCGGGGGCGGGGCCTGCGTCGGACGGACGGTCGGCGCCGAGGTCCGGACGGCGCTCGGCGGGGCGGCGACGGGAGCGGGCGCCGACGGGGAGGGCCGTACGGGAACCAGGGCGACGACCCCCGCCACGGCCGCCGCGGCGCCGAGCACCGAGAGCGCGGACAGGCCCGCCGTACGGCGCCGCCGCCGCGCCCGGCCCGCCTGCCGGACGGCGGCCAGCGGCACCGGGCCCGGGGTCACGTCGAGGGCGGCCCTCGCGAACGCCGCCCGGACCTCGCTCTCGCCGGGGTCGGACGGGGGGCGGCCGGGGCCCGGCGGAGGCGTGGGGTTCATCGTCGGGCTCCGGAAGAGGCGGGGAGAGCAGGAGAAGGGCAGGAGCGGGCGGGCGCGGCGGCGGGGGGCGGGGAGGCGGGCTCGGCGGCGAGGGAGGGGTGGGCGCGCAGCGCCGCCAGGCCGCGCCGGGCGTGGGACTTGACCGTGCCGAGCGAGCAGCCGAGCACGCTCGCGATCTGCGGCTCGGTCAGGTCCTCCCAGTAGCGGAGCACCATCACGGCCCGCTGCCGGACGGTGAGGTCCGCCAGCGCGGCGAGGAGCGCGGTCCGTTCCTCGACCGTCTCCGCGTGGCCCGCCGAGGTGTGGCGGAGCGACTCCGGCAGTACCGGCGTCAGAAGGTGGGCGACCCGCTTGCGGCGGATCCTGCTCAGGTTGTTGTTGATCAGCGAGCGGCGCACGTAGAGGTCGATCTCGGCGCGCGGGACCCGCCGCCAGCGCCCGTGGACCTTGGCCAGCGTCGTCTGCACCAGGTCCTCGGCCTCGTGGAAGTCCCCGGTCAGGAGCTGCGCCGTGCGCACCAGCCGGGGCCAGGCGGCGACGGCGAACTCGGCGAAGCCGTCGTCCTCGGTGGCGGACTCCTGCGGCACGGTGTCGTTCCTCGCGATCGGTCGGTGGCTCGGTGGGAAGGGGATGGGTGGGGTGGGGCCTGCCCCGTGCCGGGCCCCACCCCGGTCTGTGTCGTACGCCGGTCAGGGCTTCCGGCCGCCCGGCAGGTCGGCCAGGAGCTTGCCCGAACGGTCGTACAGCGCCACGGCCGGGGTGCCCCCGGACGGCGCCGTGTGGACGTACCAGACGCCCCAGTCGGCGTGGCCCTTCAGGGCGACGAGCGTGGCCACGGCCCTGTGTCCCTCGGCATCGGTCAGTTCGACGCGGCCCGCCCGCCTCGTCCCGTAGTAGAGGCCCGAGTGGAACACGCCCGTCCCGCCGCCCTCGCTCTGGTGACTGACGCCGGGCCGCGAGCGGTCGATGTTGCCGTCGACCACGCTGCGGAAGTTCTCGAAGCCGTCCGGGTCCGTCCAGTGCTTGCCGTCCTCCGTCAGCCACACCGTGAATCCCCGCCCCGCGTCCACGCGCTCGCCGGAGCGGACCGTACGGATCCGGGCGGGGGCGGGGGCGTCGGGGGCGGCGGCGGGCTTGGCGGCGGGCGCGGCGATCGGCCCGAGGGCGGAGGTGGCGGTGGGACCGGCGGGAGTCGCGGAGGACGCGCCCACGGCCGCCGGGGCCGCGATCACCACGGCGGTCACGACACCGGCCGCCGCCGACAGGTACTTCTTCATCCGGTCGCTCCTGGGATCTCCGGGGGACGCGACCGTTCGCGCCCCTCACCCCTTCCAACTCCGCCGCACCCCCCGTCGGATGACACGCCGACGGTCTCATCCGGACCGGGTCGACGCCATGAGGGCCGTCGTGAGCTCCTCCAGGCGTTCCAGGAGCAGGACGGCGCCCTTGTGGAGCAGGAAGTGGTCCGGCGGTTCGGCCGACCACGCCGCGAGCGTCTCGCGCAGGTCGTCCCAGTGCGGCTCCCTGCGCTCCCGCACCTCCTTCGCACCCCGCTCCGTCGACCGGCGCAGGGACTCGGCGAGGGGCGCCGCCGCGGGCACGGGCGGGGCGCCGCGCTCCGGCAGGTGCGCCTCCAGGAGCATCGCCACCCGGCCGAACTCCGCGAGCGCGTGCTCGGCCTGCTCCGCCGCCGCGTGCGAGAGCCCCCGGTGCCGCACCGGTTCGTGGGTCGCCCGGGCCACCGCCTCCTGCCAGGCGACCCGGGCCGCGCGGGTCCTCAGGAGCGCCTCCCGCACGTCGGGGCTGGTGGGGCCGACCGGATCGGCGTACCGGGCGGTGACGACGGCCGCGAACGCGCCGACCGACGCCAGCCAGTCCGCGAGCCGGCCGCGCAGCCGGGGCGTCTCCCAGGCCGGGTAAAGGGCGTACGACAGCATCGCGAGGACCCCGCCGAGCAGGGTCAGCAGGACCCGCTCCCGCACGGTCTGGGTCAGGCCGGCGCCGTCCATGCCGAGCAGGAAGACGACGTACGCGGAGACGAAGGTCTGCCCGGCCGCGTACCCCGTCCGCATCAGCAGGTACATCCCGAACGCGCACACCACCGCGAGGGCGGCCGACAGGTACGTGCCCGGGTGCGCCGACCGGACGACCGCCGTCGCCAGCGCCACCCCGACCAGGGTGCCGCCGAAGCGGGCCACCGAGCGCGCGTACGTCTGCGAGAAGTCCGGGCGCATCACCATCACCGAGGCCATCGGGGCCCAGTAGCCGTGTCCGAAGGGCAGCCACGTGCCCAGCAGGTAGCCGACGGCCGTGACCGCCGAGACGCGGACCGCGTGCCGCAGGACCGGGGAGTCGGGGCGCAGCTCGGCGCGCACCTCCGCCACGACGACCGGCGCGAGCCGGAGGAGGGTGGGACGGGTGCGGGTCCGCACCGTCCCCGGGGCCCCTGGCGCCTCCGGTCCTTCCGGTACCTCCGGTCCTACCGATGCCTCCGGTCCTTCCGGTGTCTCCGTGCGGGGGTCCGCCGTCTCGACGACGTCGCCGAGCAGCGCCGTCAGCCGGAGGGCCGCCCGGCGGGACGGGCCCTTGAGGATCGCGCCGGTGTCCGGGGTGCGCAGGGCGGCGAGGGCGGGCGGCGGCGGCGTCACCGGTTCGCCGTGCCGGATCGCGTGCGCGGCGGCGTCCAGGACTTCGGCCGCCGCGCCGAGCAGCTCCCGCACCCGGGCCCGTTCCCGCCCCTCCTCCGGCACGCCGACCGCGGGGTCCGCGAGCGAGGCGAGCACCGGACGGATCCGCTCCGCGAGCCCCCGCGCCCCGTGCAGTTCCGCCGGGCGGGTACGGGCCTGGCGGGGCGTCACGGCGGCGGCGCTCCGTGCCGTCATGAGCGGTACGGGGTCGAACGGCGCGACCGGATCGTGGCGCAGCCGGCGGGCGTAGTCCGCCTCCGCGGCGAGCGCGTCCGCGAGGGCGTCGCGCTGGGCGCCCCAGCGGCGGACGGGGAGGAGGACGACGAGTGCGGCCTGGACGACACCGCCCGCGAAGATCATGACGGCGTGGCCGGCGGCGGTGGCGACGGAGGTCGGGAGCGTGACCGTCACCAGCATGATCGCCACGTTGGAGGAGGCGATGATGCCGGCGGTCGGGCCCGAGGCCCAGGCCAGGCCCGACAGGAACGTCCAGAAGAGCAGCAGGACGAGGAAGAGGCCGTCGTGGGCGCCCGTGAGGTAGCCGAGGAACGTCGAGACGGCGAGGCTGGCGCCGGAGGCCAGGGCGAGGGTGGGGCGGGAGCGCCAGGAGCGCTGGAAGGTGGCGATGGCCGCCTGGAAGGCGCCGAAGGCGGAGGAGGCGGCGACGGCGGGGCCGAAGAACGCGAGGGAGAGGCCGACGACCAGGGCGAGGCCGAGGGCCGCGCGGGCCGCGACGACGGGTTCGAGCCGCCGCCGCTCGACGGTGAGCCCGGAGCGGGCGGTCTCCTTCAGCGCCCGGAGCCAGCTCATGCTCCAGAGCGTATCCACGAACCTGACCGAAACGCCCCCTGACGTCCCGTTTCGACCTCTTGCCGGGCCGGGGTGCGGGCAAGGGGCAGCGCGGCCCGCACCGGGGCAGCGCGGCCCGCACCGGGGCAGCGCGGCCCGCACCGGGGCAGCGCGGCCCGCACCGGGGCAGCGCGGCCCGCACCGGGGGGTGGCGCGGTCCGCGTCGGGCCCGGCGGGGTTACGGCAGGTGGGGGCGGTGCGGATGGAGCCCGGCGGCGTCCGCGGCCGTCGCCCCGTGGTTCCAGCCCGCCTCGTCCCACGCCGCCCGCACCCGCGTCGCCCTGGTCTCCGGGAAGAGCTCGTCCGTGCGGGCCGACACCGCGACCTCGCGCGACGCGAGGGCCGGGAGGAGCGTCGGGGCCTCGGCCGCCACCCGGCGCGACGTCGCCGAGAGCCGGGCGCCGAGCCGGTTCGCGTACGCGAGGAGGAACGACTGCCGGAACGACTTCGTGCGCTTGCGGCCGCCCGCCCGCTGCTCCGCCTCCGCCCGCGTCATCGCCGCGGTGCCCTGGACCAGGAGCGAGGTGTAGAGCAGCTCCACCGGGTCCAGGTCCGCCTCGAAGCCGACGACCGTCGAGAAGCCGTACGCCTCGTTCCACACGGCCCGGCAGTGGTTCGCCGTCGCCACCGCGTCGAGCAGGATCGCCTTCGCCTGCTCGTACGGCGGTTCCACCCCGATCCGGATCGCGCCCGGCGTCTCCGGGGACGGCGCGCCCGCCGCGAGCGTGGCCTCGTCCAGGCTGTGCCGCGCCATCAGTTCCTGCGCCTTCGCGGTGAGCGCCTCCGCCTCCTCCGGGTATCCGGTCGCCTCCGCCTTCGCGAGCAGCGCCCTGATCCGGGTGAGCATCCGGGGCTCGCCCGCCGCCGCGGGCGGCAGGGCCTCCCCGGGGACGGGCCCCACCGCGTCCAGGCGCGGCAGCCGGACGAGCAGCCGGTACAGCTCCAGGGCGGTCGTCGCCTGCGAGAAGCGGTCCGCCGGGCGTCCGCCCTCGGGGTCCAGTGCGTCGATCTGCGCCTGCCAGCGGTGCGGCAGCCGCCCGTACCCGGCCGTCTCCGCCCTGACGAGGACGGACAGGAGCCGTACGTGCTCGTCCGCGAGCTCCCGGCGCACCGTGCGGACCAGGTCCGCCGGCTGCCAGCCCCGCACCCACAGCGTCCGCACGAACTCCTCGCCCCGCCGGGCCAGTTCCGCGTCCGCGCCCCGGTCGGCGGCGAGCAGCGAGGCCGCCGTGTCGAGGGAGCCGTCGTCGCTCGCGTACAGCGCCTCGAAGGCCCTGTCGATGGTGCTGCCGCCGCTCACGCCGTGTCCCTCGCGTCCCATTCCTCGCGCGACCGGGCGATCACCGCGCGGTGGTCGAGCGACCAGTCGACCAGCTGCTTGATGAGGTGGGTCATGCTGTGGCCGGTCCCGGTCAGCGCGTACTCCACCTGCGGCGGAGTCGTCGGATGCACCGTCCGCGAGACCAGCCCGTCCCGTTCGAGCCGGCGCAGCGTGAGCGTGAGCATCCGCTGCGAGACGCCGGTGACGAGCCGCTGGAGCTCCCTGAACCGCCTCGGCCCGGCGGCCAGTTCGACGACGACGTGCACCGTCCACTTGTCGCCGAGCCGGTCCTGGACGTCCCGCACCCCGCAGTCCTCGGCACAGCTGACCAAGGGCCCGGTGGTTACCTCCGTGTGCCCCTCTGACATCAATGTGCCTCCTTCCGCACTCCTGTACGTCCCGTCACGATGGTCTCAGCCGTCACGACCCCTGGGGGAATCCATGCTGCTCGTCACCGGCGTCTCCGGCGCCCTCGGCTCTCTCGTCGCCGAACGGCTCGCCGGTCGCGACGACGTCGTCCTCGGCACCCGCGCCGGGCTCCCCGGCGCCCGCCCGCTCGACTTCGACGCGCCCGAGACCCTCCCGGCGGCCTTCGCCGGCGTGGAGACGCTGCTCCTCGTGTCCGCCGGGTACGGGGAGGACGACGTCGTGATCGCCCGCCACGAGGCCGCGATCTCCGCCGCCGAGACCGCCGGCGTCCGGCACGTCGTCTACACCAGCCTCTCCGGCGACGGCGACCACCTCGCGTACGCGCTCGCGCACCGCTGGACCGAGCGGCGGCTCCGGCGGTCCGCGACGCTCGACTGGACGATCCTCCGCAACGGCCTCTACGCCGAGCTCCTCGCCCTGATCGCCGCCCCCGACGCCGAGCACCGCGTCACCGCGCCCCTCGGCGGGGGCCGACTCGCCGCCGTCGCCCGCGCCGACCTCGCCGACGCCGCCGTCTCCGTCGCCACGGACCCGGGCGCCCACCGGAACCGGGTGTACGAGCTCGTCGGCGAGCGCCCCCTCGGCGGCGCCGACCTGGCGGCGGCCCTCGGCGCCGCGTACGCGCCCGGCACGCTCGCACGGGCCCGCACCGCGCTCGCCGCCTCCGGGGCCGCGCCCTTCCAGGTGCCGATGCTGACGGGCACGTACTCGGCGATCGCCCACGGCTTCATGGACGGCACGGGCGTGGCGCGGGGCGACCTGCGCGCGCTGCTCGGCGGGCGCGAACCCCTCGACGTGCTGGACGTGTTCGTGAAGGCGGTACGGGAGGGGTAGGGCCAGGCCCACCCCCGGGACGCCCGGTGGTGGTCGTGATCGGAGCGGGCCGGGACGGTTCGCTGGGGCCATGACCACGACCACCACCACCGCCGCTGCCGTACGGCTCCGGGGGCTCACCCGGCACCACCGGGACGTCCACGCCCTCGACGGCGTCGACCTCGACTTCCGCACCGGGACCTTCACCGCCGTCATGGGGCCCTCCGGCTCCGGCAAGTCCACGCTCCTCCAGTGCGCCGCCGGACTCGACCGGCCCACCGCGGGGACCGTGGAGGTCGGCGGCGTCACCCTGGACGGGCTGAGCGAGCGGCGCCTCACGCTGCTGCGGCGGGACCGGATCGGCTTCGTCTTCCAGTCCTTCAACCTGCTGCCCTCCCTGACCGCCGCGCAGAACGTGGCCCTCCCGCTCCGTCTCGCCGGCCGCCGCCCGTCCCGCGCGGAGGTACGGGCGGCCCTCGTGCGCGTGGGACTCGCCGGCCGGGAACGGCACCGGCCCGGCGAGCTGTCCGGCGGCCAGCAGCAACGGGTCGCGATCGCCCGGGCGCTGATCACCCGGCCCGCCGTCCTCTTCGGCGACGAACCGACCGGCGCGCTCGACTCGACGACGAGCCGCGAGGTCCTCGGCATGCTGCGGGACCTCGTCGACCGCGACGGCCAGACGATCGTCATGGTCACCCACGACCCGGTGGCGGCGTCCCGCGCGGACCGCGTGGTCTTCCTGGTCGACGGGCGCCTCGCGGGCGAACTGACGGACCCGACGGTGGAGTCGGTCACGGCCCGGATGACGGCCTGGGAGACGGGCGGGCGCGGCGGGGACGGGGGCGCGGACACGGGCGGGGGCGGTACGGGCACGGGCCGCCCCGGTGTCGTGCGGGGTCGTGCGGGCGCGTCGGCCGCGGGTTCCGCGGGGGCTTCGGCATGCTGAGCGTCGTCCTCCGCGGGCTCCGTGACCGCTGGGCCTCCTTCCTCGGCGGGTTCGTCGCGCTCGCGCTCGGCGTCGGGCTGCTCACCACCACGGGGCTCGGCCTCTCCGCCACCTTCCACGCGCCCGATCGCTCCCCCCAGCGGTTCGCGTCCTCCCCCGTCGTCGTCCGGGGCCAGGACCGGCTGACGCTGGACGTGCGGCGCGGGCCCGACACCGTGCCCGTGGAGCAACCGCTCGACCGTCCACAGCCTGTGGACGGTCGAGTGCTCCGCGAGCTCCGCGCCCGCTGGACCGTCACCGCCTCCGGCGGTCCCGACGCCGTCGGCGTCGACGCCCCCGCCGCCGAGGTCCGGGCGCTCGTCGGCGACCGCGCCCGGGTCCTCACCGGGACCGAGCGCACGCGGGCCGACCCCGACCCCGAGCGGGACGCCCGCGCGCTCGTCGCCCTCAACGCCCTCCTCGGCACCTCCGGCGGCGTCACCGCCTTCGTCTCCGTCTTCGTCGTCGCCTCCACCTTCGCCTTCG
Organism: Streptomyces sp. NPDC107498; assembly: GCF_055582805.1. NCBI lineage: Bacteria > Bacillati > Actinomycetota > Actinomycetes > Kitasatosporales > Streptomycetaceae > Streptomyces > Streptomyces sp. NPDC107498. The sequence goes on from NZ_JBVJPE010000006.1 coordinate 88,371, forward strand.
CCGTCGCACTGCGCCGGCGCGAGTTCGGGCTCCTGCGGACCGCCGGGGCCACCCCCGGCCAGATCCGGCGGCTCCTCCTCGCCGAGGCGGCGGTGCTCGGCGTGCTCGCCTCCGCCACCGGGTGCGCGCTCGGCGCCCTCGGCGCGCCCCTCCTCGCCCGGGTCCTCGTCGACGGTGGCCTCGCGCCCGCGTGGTTCACGATCGGCGGAGCCTCCTGGCCGTTCCACACGGCCTTCTGGACGGGCGTGACCGTCGCCCTCGCCGGATCCGTCGCCGCGTCCCGGCGGGCCGGGAAGGTCGGCCCGACGGCCGCGCTGAGGGAGGCGGACGTCGAGGCCGACGCCCTGCCCCTCGGCCGGGCCGTCCTCGGCACGGGCCTGCTCCTGGGCGGGCTCGGGCTCCTCGCCTGGACCTGCGCCACCGAGCCGTCCGCGCTGCTCAGGCGGAAGACGTACACGACCCTCCCGATGCTCCTGACCACCGGCGCCGCGCTCCTCTCACCGCTCCTCGTCCGGCCGGCGGCCCGGCTGCTGCCCTCGCGCGGCGGAGCGGTGGGGACGCTCGTGCGGGAGAACAGCGCGGCCGCCGTCCGCCGGACCGCCGCCGTCGCCGCGCCCGTCCTCGTGACCGTGGCACTCGCCGGGACGCTGTTCGGCTCGGCGGCGAGCGTCACGCGCGCGAAGCAGGTCGAGGAGCGGGAGCAGACGGCCGCCCCTTACGCGGCGGACGGAGAGGCGCTGAGGGAGCCGGCGGCGCCGGCCGGGGCCGTCCTCTCCGCCACCGGGGCGACCTCCGTCTTCGTACGGGACGGGGCCGAGGCCGTCGTGAAGTACGGGGCGCGGGCGGTAGCCGACCCGGCCGCGTTCGCGGAGCTCGCCCGGCTGCCGGTGGTCGCCGGGGACCTGCGGGACCTGGACGACCGGTCGATCGTCGTCAACGAGGAGTTCGAGCGGCACCGGGTCGGCGGGACGGTGGAGGTGTGGCGGGCGGACGGGAGCGGTCCGGTACGGCTCCGGATCGCGGCCGTCCTCGCGCTCGGGACCGGCGACAACGGGCCGTACGTCACCCGGGCGAACGCGCCCGGCGCCGTCCTCGACCGGATCGACGCGCGCGGGGGCGGGACGGCGACGGTCCGGGCCCTGGAGGCGAGCGGCGGAACCGTCTCCTCCGGGCATCGGTCGTCGGAGGGCAACCCGCAGAACCGCCTCGGCATGGTCCTGGTCCTCGGCATCGCCCTCGTCTACACGGTGATCGGCCTCGCCAACACCCTGCTGATGGCGACCTCGGTACGGGGCGGGGAACTGGCCTCGCTGCGGCTCGCCGGGGCCACCCGCGGCCAGGTCCTGCGGGTCGTGACGGGCGAGGCGGCACTCGCCGTGGCCATCGGCACGGCGCTCGGCCTGGTGGTGACGGGGGTCGTCCTGGGCACCCTGGGAGCAGGCCTCGCGGCCCTCTCGGCGCCCGTCGTCCTGACCCTGCCGTGGACGGTGGTCGGCGCGGCGGCGGGCGCCTGCGCGGCGGTCGCGGTCGCCGCGGCGGCGCTCCCCGCGTGGCGCCTCACGCGCTGAGCGGCGATGGTGGGACGACGGGGCGGTGACCGGGGTCGGAGCCGGGTCACCGCCCCGTCCTCGCGCCCCGCGGGGTGTCCGCCCGCCCCACCCCCGTGCGGGCGGGCGAACACCCCGCGGGCGCCTCGTGGGCCGGTGCCTCCCCGTGTGGGCGCGCCTCGTGGACCGGTGCCTCCCCGTGTGGGCAATCGTCCCGCAGGGCGAGGGGGTCCCCCCTGCTCGAGCGGAGCCGAGAGCTTGGGGGAGGGTGGGCACACGGGACGGCGCCCTCCAGCGGCGCCTCCGCGTTCCGCGCCTTGCCCCGCACCCGTGCGCGCCGTACCTGCCGGTGCAGGTCAGGGCGCGGAAGCCTCAGGCGCCGGCAAGGGCGCCGTTCCGTTGTGCCCACCCGTTCCGCCCCAGCGGAACGATTGCCCACAACGGGGGCGCAGCCCACAACAGGGGCCCGGCGGGCGCAGCCCGCGGCAGGGGGCGGTCAGGTGGGCCAGTCCGGGGACAGGATCGACCAGATCTCCTCGTCGTGCCGGACGCCCCGGTACGCGTGGCTGCCCCTCAGGACGACGTCCCTCGTCATTCCCAGCCGCCGCGCCACCGCGATGCTCGGCTCGTTGTCGGAGGACACCACCCACTCCACGCGGTGGATGCCCCGCACCCGGATCGCCCAGTCGACGAGCGCCCGTGCCGCCCGGGTCACCAGGCCCCTGCCGGTGCCCGCCGGTTCCAGCCAGCAGCCCGCCTCGGCGCAGGAGGCGTCCAGGTCGAACCGCCGGAGGATCACCGCGCCGACGAGCGTCCCCTCGGACCAGATGCCGTGGATCCGGCCCGTGTCGGCCGCCGCCTTCTCCGCGTACGCACGGAGGAACGCCCGGCTCGACTCCAGGTCCGTCACGACGTCGGGGAGGCCGTTGCGCGCGCCGATGAACTCCCGTCCCCGGTCCATGTGCGCGAGGAACTCCTCGGCCTGCCACGGTTCCAGCGGGCGCAGTTCCGCGCCGTCGTCGCCCAGGGACATCGCGTACACCGGCATCGCCTTCCTCCACCGCTACGGGATCAGGACGATCTTGCCGCGTACGTGACCCGACTCGCTCGCCTCCTGGGCGCGGGCCGCCTCCTTCAGCGGCAGCGTCTCGGCCAGGCGGACCGTGAGCGCGCCCTCCGCCGCCAGGCGGGCCTGGGCGGTGAGCCCGCGCCGCACGTCGTCCGGGTCGCCCGTGACGCCGGAGAAGACGATGCCGTGCTCCTCCGCGTCCGTCGACGCGATCGTCACGATCCGCTCCTTCGCCGCGTCGCCGCCGCCGAGCAGCTCGACGGCGACCGGCAGCACGCCGTGACCGGCCGCGTCGAAGACCGCGTCGACGCCCTCCGGGGCGGCGGCGCGGACCCGGTCGGCGAGACCGTCCCCGTACGCGACGGGGATCGCGCCGAGTTCGCGCAGGTAGGCGTGGTTGGACTCCGAGGCGCTGCCGATCACCGTGATCCCGGCCGCGACCGCGAGCTGGACGGCCACCGAGCCGACGACGCCGGCCGCGCCGTGCAGGAACAGCGTCTCGCCCTCCCGCACCCGGAGGAGGTCCAGGACGCGCTGGGCGGTCTCGCCGGCCACCGGGAGGCTCGCGGCGGCCTCCCAGGAGAGCCCGGCGGGCTTGGGGGCGACGGTGCCGGCGATGGCGTACTCGGCGTAGGCGCCGGTCTTCGTCCAGCCGAGGACCTCGTCGCCGACGGCCAGGTCGGTGACGCCCTCGCCGAGCGCGTCGACGGTGCCGGCGAACTCCAGCCCCGGGACGGCGGGGAAGGCGGTCGGGTAGAACGCCTCGACCCAGCCGTAACGCCGCTTCCAGTCCACCGGGTTGACCCCGACCGCCGCCACCTTGACCCGGACCTCGCCGGGGCCCGGCTCCGGCTCGGCGACGCCGGTCTCGTGGCGCAGCACCTCGGGGCCGCCGAACTCCTCGTACACGATCGCTTCCATCTCAGCCTCCGCTGCGGTCCGTTCGATCTCCGACGCCCCAAGAATGCGCCGTTGGGCACCCGCTCCCCGCCCGCCCGACGGCCAGTCGTACCTGGCCGAAAGACGGGCCGTCACCCGACCGCCCCGCACTAGGCTGAACCGCATGGACGTGCCCACGCTGACCACCGCGTACGAGATCATCCGGCAGCCGCTCGGGGAGATCCTCCCCCGGGTCTCGGCCGCCCTCGCCCCGCTCGTCCCGCACGTCGACGCGGCCGAACTCTCCACCCACTGCGCCCACTCCCCCTTCAAGGCGCTGGGCGGCACGGAGCTGATGACCGCCGCCGAGCTGACCCCGCTGCTCGCGGCGGGCGTCCCCGGCGCCCCCTGGCAGGGCCGCGCGGCGATCGGCGGCCGCGAGCGCGAGATCGTCGCCGTCACCAGTCACGCGACCCGGCGCGGGGCGGTCCTCGTGCTCGTACGGGAGGACGGCGCCGCTCCCGTCGACACGACCGCGCTCGCCGTGGCGCAGGCGCTGTGGGACCTGGTGACCGGGCACTTCGACCGGTTCGCGACGGAAGCCCTGCCGGGTGCGCTCGCCCGCTCGCGGGCCGCCGCCGACACCCGGGCCCGGGTCATCGCCGAGCTCACCGGCGCGCACGCGGCCGCGCTCTCCGGCGTCCTCGGGGTGCTGCGCAGCCGGGCCCTCGACGACACGACCGCCCGGACCACCGCCACCGACCTGGCCGCGGCCGCGCTGATCGAGATGCGGGCCGAGCAGCGGCGGGACAAGGCGCTCGCGGAGGAGCCCGCGCAGGACGCCTTCGAGCGGCTCGCCGGCGAGCTCCGCCCGATGCTCCGGCACAGCAGGGTCCGGCTCGAACTGGGCGCGCCCGACTCGACGCGCTCGCTCGCGGCGGACGTCGCCCACAGCGCGCGGGCCATCGTCCGGTCGCTGCTCCTGATCGTCCTGGAGCAGGACTCGGTGCGGCGCGTCCACGTCGGCTGGCAGCTGACCGAGCACGAACTGCGGGCGTCCGTGCGGGACGACGGCGCCGGCGCGCTCGCCCCCTGCGACCTGGGCGCCGGGACGATCCGGGACCGGCTCGACGTGCTCGGCGGACGGCTCGACATGGACGCGGTCCCCGGCTGGGGCACGACCGTCACGGCCGTCATCCCCCTCGCGACCCCCGAGGCGCCCGTCGAGGCCGCCCACCCGCTGACCGGACTCGGCGACCGGGAGGTCGAGGTGCTGCGGCACCTGGCGCTCGGGCACCGGAACCGGCGGATCGCGGAGGCCCTGCACATCAGCGAGTCCACGGTGAAGTTCCACGTCGCGAACATCCTGAACAAGCTGGGGGTCGACTCGCGGGGCGAGGCGGCGGCCCTCTTCCACGCGGCGGCGTGACCCCGCGCCCCCCCGAGGGCCGTGCCCGCCCGGGAGGGCGGGGGTGTCAGTGGGGGGTGCCAGACTCGCTCCCATGGGTGAGAGGTGGGCGCTGGCGGCCGAGGCCGAAGGGGACGGAGCACGGCTCGTGCCCCTCGGTCCGGACGGGTCGCCCGCCGGCCCGGTGCGGCGCGAGCCGGACCTCGTGGCGGCCGTGCGGGCGCGGCCCGAGGCGGCCCGCTGGGTGTGGCGGTCGACGGCCGAGGTCTATCCGCGGCTGCTCGCCGCCGGCGTCCGCGTCGAGCGGTGCTACGACGTCGAGGGCGCCGAGCAGCTCCTCCTCGGCCACGAGGGGCGGCTCGGCGAGCCGCGCTCCGCCGCGGCCGCCTGGGCGCGCCTGCGGAACGCCCCCGTACCGCCCGATCCGCCGCAGCGCGCCGCCGAGCCCGGCTCGCAGGACTCGCTCTTCGAGCCGCGCCCCCTCGTCTCCGTGCCCTTCGACGGGCTCCTCGCGGTCTACGCGGAGCAACTGCGCCGCCATGACCGGGCGGAGCACCCGGGCCGGATGCGGCTGCTCACGGCCGCCGAGTCGGCGGGGATGCTGGTGGCCGCCGAGATGCACCGGGCCGGGCTGCCGTGGCGGGCGGACGTGCACCGGGAGCTGCTGGGCGAGCTGCTCGGCGAGCGGTACGCGGGCGGGGGCGAGCCGCGACGCCTCGCGGAGCTCGCGGACGAGGTGTCGGCGGCGTTCGGCCGCCGGGTCCGGCCGGACCTGCCGGCCGACGTGGTGAAGGCCTTCGCGCAGGCCGGGATCCGGATCGGGTCCACCCGCCGCTGGGAGCTCGCCGAGCTGGACCACCCGGCGGTGGAGCCCCTCCTCGCGTACAAGAAGCTGTACCGGATCTGGACGGCGCACGGCTGGTCGTGGCTGGCCGACTGGGTGCGGGACGGCCGTTTCCGGCCGGAGTACCTGCCCGGCGGCACGGTCAGCGGGCGCTGGACGACGAACGGCGGCGGCGCCCTGCAGATCCCCAAGGTGATCCGGCGGGCGGTGGTCGCCGACGAGGGCTGGCGGCTCGTGGTGGCCGACGCCGACCAGATGGAGCCGCGCGTCCTCGCCGCGATCTCCCGCGACCCGGGCCTGATGGAGGTCGCCGGGCACCCCGACGACCTGTACACCCGGCTCTCCGCCCGGGCCTTCTCCGGCGACCGCGGCCACGCCAAGCTCGCGCTGCTCGGCGCGATCTACGGGCAGACGAGCGGCGACGGCCTGAAGAACCTGGCGGCGCTGCGCCGCCGCTTCCCGCGCGCGGTGGCCTATGTCGACGAGGCGGCGAAGGCGGGCGAGGAGGGCCGGCTCGTGCGGACCTGGCTGGGCCGGACCAGCCCGCGGGCGGTCGGCTCGGACGGGGACGAGGAGGCCGGGATCCCGCAGGACACCGGCGAACCGGGGCGGGAGAGCGGCGAGTTCACCCCCGGGTACGCCTCGGGGAACGCGCGGGCGCACGGCCGGTTCACCCGTAACTTCGTCGTGCAGGGCAGTGCCGCCGACTGGGCGCTGCTGATGCTGGCCGCGCTGCGGCGCTCGCTCTCCGGGATGCGGGCCGAGCTGGTGTTCTTCCAGCACGACGAGGTGATCGTGCACTGCCCGGTGGAGGAGGCGGAGGCGGTGACGGAGGCGATCCGGACGGCCGGGGACGAGGCCGGGCGGATCGCGTTCGGGGAGACGCCGGTCCGGTTCCCGTTCACGACGGCGACGGTCGAGCGGTACGCGGACGCGAAGTGACCCGCGCCGGAGGGAGAGAGGGGTGCGGGACCGCCGCCCCGCACCCCTCCCCCGTCTACTTCAACGGCAGCTTCCGCCACTTCGGGCTCAGCGCGATCGTCTTCAGCTGCTCCGTCGTCAGAGCGGGTTCGGCGCGCGTGGCGGCCTCGTGCTGCGCGCCCGCGTTGAAGGCGGAGACCACGACCCGGAAGCCCTTCGGGGTCAGGGTGTCGACGCGCCACCAGACGACCCCGTCGCCGCCCTTCTCACCGGGCTGTCGCGTGGACTTGACCTTGGTTCCGTCCGGCAGGGTGACGACGCCGGCTCCGGTGAAGAGCTCGTCGATCCCCTCGCGGCGGGCGGGCTGGACGTCGACGCCGACGAGGCTCGCGCCCTTGCCGTCGTCGACGACGACGTAGCCGTGGCCGTCGTCCCCGCCGTGGGAGACGACGGTGGTGCCCCGGGGCAGGAAGGAGCGCAGGGTGGCCTGGACGTCGGCCGCGCTCGGCGCGGCGGGCGACCGGCCGGGGACCTTGGAGGGCTCGGGCGGCTCGGGGAGCTGCCGCAGGAGCGGCCCCCAGCCGTCGGCCGTGACGAGGGCCTTCAGCTGGGCGGGGCTGAAGGGCGGGTCCTCCCGGGTGATCCCGGCGCCCTTCTCGGCGGCGGCGTTGTACTCGCTCGCGTCGACGATCAAGCCGTCCTCGGTGAGCAGGACCGCCCGCCAGTTCTTGGTCTCCTCGCGCTTGTCGGGGTACTCGTACCCCTGGAGGACCATGAGCCGGCCACCGCCCGGCAGCCGTTCGCCGGTGCAGGAGTCGAAGGGGACGAGGGTCTTGTCGGGGCACGTGATCCGGTCCGTACCGGACTCGGCGGTCCTGCCGGCCCGGTAGAGGCCGACGCTGACGCCCGCCCTGCCTCGGCCGTCGTCGTAGACGCCGGTGACGGACTGGCCCTTGCCGTCCAGACCCTCGAACCGCCACCGTCCGGCCGGGGTGTGGGCCTTGAGGACGGCGGCGATGTCCTTCACCGGGATCTGCGCCTGGGCGAGGGGTTCCTTGCCGGTGCCGTCGGCCCGGCCGGGCCGCGGGGGCGCCGCCACGGAGGTCGTCGCCGCCTGCCCGGCGGGGTCCAGCAGCGAGCCGCCGTACACGCCGCCGATGCCGACGGCGGCGAGCGCGAGGACGCCGCCGGTCACCGCGAGGCGGCGGCGGAGCAGGCGGCGCCGGCCGCGCCGGAGGCCGCCCGCGACCAGCTCGCGCCGGTCGTCGACGGCGAAGCCGTCACCGGTGTCGCGCAGGACGGCGCCGAGCTCCTCCTCGAAGCGCTCGTGCGGGGCTCCGTCGTGCTGGGGTCCTTCGTTCTGGGACATGCCGAGATCACCGTCTCCGGTCAGGGGGTGGAAAGGCCGAGGGGGCGGGGAGTGCTGGGGCGGGGAGTGCTGGGGGCCGTGTCGTGCTCAGCGGGTGGCGAACGCGGCGAGGCTGCCGCCGAGCCGCTCCCGCAGCTTCCCGAGCGCGCGCACCGAGCGGGTGCGTACCGCGGCGGAGCTGACGTGCAGGGCGTCGGCGGTCTCCTCGATGCTGCGGTCCTCCCAGTACCGCAGCACCACGACCGCCCGGTCCTTCGGTGCGAGCGCGGCCAGCGCGTCGAGCAGCGCGATCCGCAGCGCCGGGTCCTCGCCGTGCTCGGGGGCGCGGTCGGGCAGCTCGCCGAGGGGGCGTTCGGTGGCCGAGCGGCGCCGCTGGTGGCTGAGGAACGTGCGGACGAGCACGGTCTGGGCGTACGCGGCGGGGTTCCCGATCCGGGCCGCACGGCCCCAGAGGGCGTACATCCGGCCGAGCGTCTCCTGGGTGAGGTCTTCGGCGAGATGTGTGTCGCCGCTGGTCAGCAGGCACGCCGAGCGGAACAGGTGACCCGTGCGTGCGGAGGCGAACTCCTGGAACTCGTCCGCGCGGGACTTTCTCATGCCCCTCCTTTCCCTCGCGGTCACGTGGTGTGGTCGCCGTACACCTCATTGACGCGATGGGGGCGCGGAAATGTTTCAGGGGGATCGGAAGCGTTCCGGAGGGGTTCGCAGAGGGATGGCCGCCCGACGTATTCGAAGAAGCGGAATCGGGTAATCCTGGAGGTATGAACACTCTCAGCGCAGCAGAGACCCTGGCCGCTGGAGTCTGGCAGTCAGGTCTGGGGCAGGTCCTCGGCGGTCTCGTCCTCGTCGCCGTCCTCATCGGGGCCTTCTGGTTCGGGTTCAGGGTCCGCAACCGCGAACCCGATCCTCCGAAGCCGGACGAGCAGCCGCACCGGCCCGACACCGGGGCGCTCCCCGGCGAGACGTCCGAATACCGCAAGCCGGCCGAGATGCCGCAGACCGACGGCGAGCACCGGCTCATGCCCTACCAGCTCAAGAACGGCGCCACGGAGACCTCGTCCGAACCGCCGTCCGAGGAGAAGCGCAAGTGGGGCGGCATCTCCAGCGGAGGCTTCGGCAGCGGAGGCACCGGACACGGCGACTGACCCCGGACACGGACTCCGGGCACGGATCCCGGGCACGGATCCCGGGCACGGTCCCGGACCGGCGACCGACGCGGACCGCCCGGCCCCGGACGCGGAAAAGCCCAGCCGCACACGCGGCTGGGCTTCCTCCGTCCGTCCGACCGACCGGGCTCGGTCCGGTCCGTCGTCGGGCCGGGCGCGATCCGGTCCGTCGGCGTCGACCCGCCCGGGCACCGACCCGTCGGGCGCCGGCCCGCCGCCTGCGCCCGGACGGCATCCGCTACGCCCGGACGGCATCCACCGGGTCGCCGCCCAGGACCCGGCCCGCGCGTGAGGCGATGTGGGCCGGCGGGGCGAAGTCGGCCGGGAGGATCGGGTCGGTGACCGGCTCCCCGAAGGTGGTCACCACCGGGAGCACCCCCGCCCAGAGACCGAGCGCCGCGTCCTCGGACTCGCCGTCGTCCGGCGGGCCGCCGGCGGTCTTCACCGAGGCCTCGGTCAGGTCGAGCGCGAGCACCGCGGTCGCGGCCAGCTCCTTGCGGCTCGGCTGCCGCGCGTACTCCCACTGGCCCGGCGAGCTCTGCTCGGTCAAGGCCCGCAGGCCGCGGAGCTTCTCCTCCGGGTCGGTGACGATCTCGGGCACGCCGTAGATCATCGCGCAGCGGTAGTTGACCCCGTGCTCGAAGACGGAGCGGGCGAGGACGAGCCCGTCGACGTGCGTGACGGTGACGCAGACGGTGGTGTCGGGGGCCTGGACCAGGCTGCGGCTGGCGACCGAGCCGTGGAGGTAGAGCCGGTCGCCGTCCACGCCGTACGCGGTGGGCACCACCATCGTCGTGCCGTCGACGGTGACGCCGAGGTGGCAGAGGAAGCCCGCGGCGAGCACGGCGTCCAGGTCGGCCCGCCGGTGGCTCCCCTTGTGACGCATCCGGCGCAGCCGGGTCCGCTCGGTGACGGGCAGCCCGTCGCCGGCCTCCGTGGGGGTGGTGGTGCTCATGGCGCCCTCTCGTCGAAGTGTGGTTGGAGAGTGTTGTACGGGGGATCAGCCCGTCACCGCCACCGGCGCCCGCCTGTCGGAACGGCGGCGGGCGACCAGGGAGTCGCAGATCTCGCCGGCCCGAACGGCGGCCATCGACAGCAGGTTGGCCGTGATGCCGTGCGAGTGCTCGGTGCCGCCCATCAGATAGATCCCGGCCTCCACCTCGGGCGCCGTCCGCACCCGGTAGTCGCGGCGCACCCGCAGCCGGCCGTCCTCGTCGCGCGCGCAGGCGGCGTCGAGCTCGCCGAGCAGCCGGGCCGGGTCGGGCTCGGAGTAGCCGGTGGCGTAGACGACGGCGTCCGCGTCCATCGTCTCCGTCTCGCCCGTCGCGAGGTTCCGCACCTGGACGCGGACGCCGTCGGGGCCCTCCTCGACCTCGGTGAGCCGGGTGACGCCGAGGATCCGCAGCCGCTGCTCGCCGCGCACCTTCTCCTGGTACGAGCGGCGGTAGAGCTCCTCGATGAGGTCCATGTCGACGACGCCGTAGTTGGTGTTGCGGTGCTGGTCCATGAGCGCCCGGCGGACGGACGGCTCGGCACCGTGGTAGAGGTCGACGGCCTCGGGGTCGAAGATCCGGTTCGCGTACGGGCTGTCGTCGGCCGGGCTGTAGCCGTACCGGGTGTGGACGGCGACGACCTCGGCCCCCTCGTACGTCCGGTGCAGGTGGTCGGCGATCTCGGCGGCGCTCTGGCCGGCCCCGGCGACGACGAAGCGACGCGGGTTCCCGGTGGGCAGCGCGGCGAGCCGGTGCAGGAACTCGCTGCTGTGCCAGAGGCGTTCGGAGGACTCGACCCCCTCGGGGAGCCGGGGCACGAGGCCGGTGCCGATGACGAGGTTCCGCGCCCGGTACGTGACGGCCTCCGCCTCGGCGCCGCTGCCGACTCCGCCGAGCGCGGCGACGTCGACCTCGACGACGGGTCCCGCCGCCCCCGCGGGACGGATGGCGGTGACCTCCAGGCCGTAACGGACCATGTGGTCCACGCCGTTCGCGGCCCACTGGAGGTAGTCGTGGAACTCCTCACGGGTCGGGAACAGCATCTTGTGGTTGATGAAGTCGACCAGCCGCCCCCGGTCGTGGAGGTACGGCACGAAGCCGAAGCGGCTGCGCGGGTTGCGCATCGTGGCCAGGTCCTTCAGGAACGAGACCTGCATGGTGGCGTCCGGCAGGAGCATGCCCCGGTGCCAGCCGAAGTTCGGCTGCTTCTCCAGGAAGACGGCCGTCAGTTCCTCACCGGGCGCGGCCTGCTCGTTGTGCTCCTCGATGGCGATCGCGAGGGCGAGGTTGGCGGGCCCGAAGCCGACGCCGACGACGTCGTAGACGGGGGTGGTCTCGTGCGTGGCGCGCAGGGCGTTCATGGCGTGGTGCCTTTCGGTGGAAGGAGGTTCAGGAGGTGCGGGCGCGGCCGGCGAGGGCGGCGCAGCCGGCGGCGAGGAGCAGGGCGAAGAGCAGCCCCGTACCGGCGAAGGAGAGGAAGACGGCCGCGATCAGCAGGGTCACGACGGCCGTCGTGCGCAGGGCGCGGCCGGTGCCGCGCGCCCGCAGGGCGGCCGCCGCGGCGGCCACGTACAGCAGCAGGAACGCGCTGCTGGTGACGACGAGCACCAGCTCCTCGCCGGTCCCCGTGACGGTCAGGGCGCCGAGGACGGCCGCGTAGGCGAGGGCCAGCGCGACGGTCGCCCGCACCGGGCGGTCGGCCAGGGCGCGCGGCAGGATCCGCTCGCGGGCGGCGGCCCGCACGACCCGGGTGGCGCCGAGCACCCAGGCGTTGGTGGCGACCACCGCGAGGCCGAGGGCGAGGAGGTCGCCGGCGATCGCGCCGCCGTCGCCGAACGAGGCGCCGAGGAGGGCGGTGATGACGACGGGCTCGTCGCCGGGGACCGCCAGGTAGGCGGCCGTCACCGCCGCGTAGAGCAGCCCGACGACGGGCACCGCCCAGCGGATCGCCCGCCGGTAGCTGCGGGCGGGGTCGTCGACCTGCTCGGCGAGGGTCGAGACGTTCTCCCAGCCGAGGAAGGAGAAGAAGGCGGTGACGACGGCGATGCCGACGCCGTCCCAGCCGTGCGTGAGGAACGGGGTGTACTCCCCCGCGTCGAAACGCGGCACCGCGAGCACCACGGCGCCGCCGAGGCCGAGCAGCAGCACGAGCAGGGCCGCGGTCTGCACGCGGGCGCCGGCCGTGAGTCCGAGCAGCGTGAACGCGGCGGACAGCGCCATGAAGCCGATCGCGATCGGGTACACGGGCCCGTCGGGCTGGCCGAGCAGCCCGAGCAGGCAGCGGGCGGACACGATGCCCATCACCGGGTTCCCGATGACGTACGTGGCGACCAGCAACAGCGCCGCCGCACGCCCCGGGCGGCGCCCGAACCCGGCCTCCACCATCGCGGCGAGACCGGAGGCGTCGGGGCGCCAGGCCGACATCTCCGCGAAGAAACGGGCGAAGGGGTACGAGCTGAGGGCCAGCGCCAGCCACGCGAGCAGCGCGGCGGGACCGGCCTGCCGCTCGGTCAGCCCCGGCACCAGAAGGATGCCGGTCCCGACGAGACTGCTGACGTAGAACACGACGAGAGCGCGCACGCCGAGGGCGCCGCGGGGGGCGGCGTCGGGCCGCTGCAGCAGATCGGTCATGGGGTCACCTTCGAGTGAGTGATGGCCATTCGTTCGACGGGGCCGGCGCCCCCGCCCACCCCCGTTGTGGGCAGTCGTTCCGCCGGGGCTGCGCCCACCCTCGTTGTGGGCAACTGTTCCGCTGGGGCGAAGGGGGTCCCCCTGCTCGAGCGAAGCCGAGAGCTTGGGGGACCCCCTCGCCCAGCGGGACGATCGCCCACACGGAGGTGGGTGCGAGGCGGTGCCCCGCCGGGCGCACGCCCACGCGGGGGCGCGTTCAGGTGGCGCCCAGGACGTCCAGCGCCTCCGCCGCCGCAAGCTCCGCCGCCGCCGGCGCCGTTTTGAAGCCCGCGCCCGACCAACCCGTCGCGAGGACGATCCGGCTGCCGGGCCGCTCGCGGCCGAGGTGGGGGCGGGAGTGCGGGGTGTAGAGGTCGACGCCCCGGCGCCCGCCGAGGAAGCGGGTCGCGGGGTCGGCGAGCCAGGGCCACCGCGCGGCCGCCCCCTGGCGTATGTACGCCACGTGCTCGTCGGTCAGCGTGGCCTCGCCGCCCGGGGGTACGTCCCATTCGTCGACGGGCCGCCCGGCCATGTAGCCGCCGGCCGCCTCCCCGGTGAGCTGGGGCCGCCCCCAGACGCCGCTGACCATGTCCACGACGGTCGGCAGGCCGGCGGTGGCGGGGTGGTGGAAGAAGCCGTACCGAATGCTCTTGGTGCGTCCGGCGTCCGCGCCGCTGAGCCGGTGCCCGGCGATCTCCCCGGTGCCCCCGCCGGCCGCGAGGACGACGGCGAAGGCCTCGACGGGACCGCCCGGTTCGAGGAGGACGCGGACCCGGTCGGCGCCGGGCGGCGCGTCGAGTGCGCGTACCCGCGCGGGCAGCAGCCGGGCCCCGTGGGCGAGGGCGCGGTCGCGGTAGACGCGCGCGGTGCGGGGCGGGTCGGCGTAACCGGCCCCGGGTTCCCAGACGGCGGCGGTGACGCCGTCGACGGAGAGTCCGGGGAAGCGGGCCCCGAGCACGCCCGGATCCAGCAACTCCGCGGGCACACCTGCTCCGTTGAGCTCGGCGACGCCCTTCTCCGCCTCCTCCAGGTCGGCGTCGCCGCAGAGGACGAGCGACCCGGTGGTCATGAAGCCGTACGGTCCCGGCGCGAGCGCGGCGGGCCCCCAGGCGAGGTGGTGGCTGCGCAGCGCGAGCCCCCGCAGGTACGGGTCGGCCTCGAAGGACCGCACGAGCCCGCCGGACCAGGCGGTGGCGTGGTCCTGGCGCCCGTCCATGGGGGCGGCGAGCGCGACCCGTGCGCCGCGCCGGGCGAGGGCGGAGGCGGTGGCGGAACCGACGACCCCGGCGCCGACGACGACGACGTCGTACGCCCGCCCGTGCCCGCCGACGGCACGGGGGGCCCGCGCACCGGTCGCACCGGACACGGTGGACACGGCGGACACGGTGGACACGGCGGGCACGGGCGCGAAGTCCCACCCCACGCTCCCGGGTTCGGGCTCCCCGAACGCGGTGAACCCCCGGTCCGCGTGGGCCCGTACGGCGGCGAGGAGGGTGCGTCCGGTGCGTCCCGGATCCTCGGCGAGCGCGGCGCCGGCGGCGGCGAAGGCCGCGTCGACGTGGGTCTCGGGCCCGCCGCGCATCCGGGCCACGAAGGCGGCGCCGGAGGACGGTCCGAGCAGCGCGGCGAACTCGTCCACCGCGCAGTCGTCGGTGAACCAGAACGCGCCCTCGAACCCGGCCGCCCGCCACTCCCGGGCCGCCCGCGCGGCCCCGACGTGGGTGCCGCAGACGACGAGCGCGGTGAGTGCCGGGGCGTCCCGCCCCTCCGGCCCGTCGAGGACGGCCGGGGAGGGCTCGGTGAGGGCCGCCGGCACCGGCACGGCGCCCGTCGCGGGTCCGCTGCCGTCGGAGACCACGGCCCCCGACGGGACGGCGGGCCGCACGGCCGCCGGGGCGTCCCGTACGAGCAGGGCGAGCCGCTCCCCGTACGCGCTGCCGTCGTGCGTGACGGCGACCCTGGTGTGTCCCGCGTCCCGCACGGCGGCGAGCAGGTCGGCCGCCTGGGCGCGGTCGTCCGGGCACCAGCGCAGGAGGGTGCCGGCGCTGTCGGCGAGGAGGCCGGGCGTGGTGGCCAGCGGGAGGAGGACAGGGAGTCCGGCCGCCCGGTAGACGGGGAGGGCCGCCGCCGCGCCGGCGCTGTTGAAGTGCCCGACGACCAGGGCGTGCCGGCCTTCGGCGACGACCGCCTCGGCGATCTGCCGGGCCGTCCCGGCCTCGCCCCGGTCGTCGTACAGCTCCCAGTTCACGGCCGTGCCGTAGCGCTCGGCGGCCCGCTCCAGGTGCTCGCCCCAGGCGGCCCGGGGCCCGGAGAAGGGCCCGACGACGGCGCCGCGCGGCAGCACGTCCGCCGGAACCGCGGCCGCCCCGGACACCTCGCGCCCGGACGGCCCGGTCCCGGACGGCCCGGTCCCGGACGCTCCGGCCCCGGACGCTCCGGCCCCGGACACCTCGATCTCGGGCACCCCGGACTCAGGCACTGAAGACCGCCCCGGGCCAGGCCGTCACCGGCGTCCCCGGGGCGAGCGGGGCGAGGGCCTCCGCGTCCACCCGGCGCGGTTCCGGCGCGAGGCCGAGGAGCGCGGCGAGCCGGGCGGAGCCGTACGGGAGGGCGGGCGCGGCCCAGGCGGACAGGGCGGCGGCGACGGCGAGCTGGGCGGAGAGCGCGGAGCGGTGGGCGGCGGCGCCGTCCGGGCGCTCGGCCTCGAAGCCGGTCACGTACCCGAAGTCCTCGGCGAGGCACACCACTTCGTCGAGCAGCGCGATCGCGCGCCGCGCGTCGTAGCCGCCGATCTCCTCGCCGTACGCCTCGCGCAGCTGCCCGACGGTCCCGGTGAGCCGGGCGCGCAGCCGCTCCCACGCCGGTCCCCGGGGCGCCTCGGCGGGGACGAGGCCGTCGGCGGACTCGGCGACGGCGGTGAACAGCCGGCCGAGCCAACCGTCCCAGCGCTCGGCGAGCCGGCTGCGGCTGAGCTCCAGGGCGGCGGAACCGAAGCTGGTCTGACGGCCGTTGGGGCGGTCCGACAGGACGTGGTAGCGCAGGACGTCCGCGCTCGTCCGGGCGAGCTCCTCGTGCGCCCAGATGGCGTGGCGCCTGCTGGTGGAGAACTTGAGCCCTTCGAGCCGGTAGAACTCGTTGACGACGAAGGCCTTCGGCAGCGCGATCCCCGGGTCGTACGCCCGGAAGGCGGCGGGGAACAGCAGGGCGTGGAAGTAGCCGTTGTCGAAGCCGAAGAACTGGACGGGCGCGGGCGCGGGCCCGGTCCCGCCGGCGCCGGTCCACTCCAGGAGGTAGCCGGGGGCCATCTCGAACCAGACGTAGATCCGCTGCTCCGTGAAGCCCCGGACGGGCACCGGCACGCCCCACTCGGAGGGGTGGCTGACGGCGATCTCGGGGAGCCCTTCGGCCCGCATCCGTTCGCAGAGGGAGCGCAGGTGCGGCGGCATGTCGACCTGGTCCCAGAACGCGGTGAGCTGCTCCTCCCAGGGGGCGAGGGGGAAGTAGAGCCGCTCGCAGTCGCGGAGTTCGGGGGTGGCGCCGCAACCGGTGCAGACGGGGTCGGCGAGGTCGGCGCAGTCGTTGGGGCGGCCGCAGGGCTCGCAGGCGTTGCCGTTGGAGCCGGAGCCGCAGTGCGGGCAGTCGCCCTTGAGGTGGGCCTCGTACAGCCAGCGCTCGCAGCCGGTGCAGTACGGCAGCGGACGCGTGCGGGCGACGATGTGCCCGGCGTCGTACAGCCGCTGGAAGAACTCCTGGACGGCCGACCGGTAGCCGACGTCGCGGCGGGGGCGGACGATCGCGTCGAAGTCGGCGCCGGCCTGCCGCCACACGGACTCGATGGAGGCGCCGTAGCCGTCGGCGACCTCGTCGCCCTTGCGTCCGCCGTCGTTCAGGCCGCGGACGGGCACGTAGCTCTGGTGGTCGTCGAGGCCGGTGGTGTAGCGGACGGGGCCGGCGCCCTCGGCGGCGAGGAAGCGGCGCAGGACGTCGCCGGCGAGGTAGGGACCGGCGAGGTGGCCGATGTGGAGGTCGCCGTTGGGGGTGGGCGGGGTGGCGGTGATCCAGTGGGTGGACGCGTCGGCGCTCACGCGGCGACCTCCTTGTCGTCGGCCTCGGTGGCGGTCTCGGTGGCGGTCTGGTCGGCGGTCTCGGTGCCGGTCTCGTTGGCGGTGCGGACGACGGGCTCGCGCAGCGGCCAGTAGAGGGAGAGCCAGCGCAGCTCGGTGTCGCCGGTGTTGTGGACGACGTGCTCCTGGTTCCGGGGCAGCACGACGACGTCGCCGGGGCGGAACGGCGGCTCCGGGCGCCCGTCGAGGGTCACGCTCCCGGTGCCGCCGAGGATGATCATGACCTCGTCCTGGTTGTGGCAGTCGGGGTCGGAGTCCCCGCCGGGCTCCAGGAAGCAGGCCATGGCACCGACGGGCGGCTCGGCGTCCCCGCCCGGCCAGGGGATGATCCGCTGGCAGGCGAGCCCGAACTCCTCGGTGGCGGCGCTGCGGTCGATGCGGAAGCGGCGGTCGGCCATGGGGACGTCTCCGGTCTTCGGGGGGAGGTCGCGGTACGGAGTGGGGGCGAGGGCCGGTTCTCCGGGCGGCAGGATGGGCGAGGTGAAGGGCATGGGGTCTCCTGGGAGGGGTGGGCGAGGAGAGCGGCCCCGGGGAGGGGGGCGCGGACCCGGGAGGCCGGGCGGAGGCGGTCTTCGGCCTCCGGGGCCTCAGGAAGGGGTGTGCGGCTCCAGGCCCGTGACCGACGCGACCGGGATGCGGGCGAGGCCGGCCATGACCTGGCGGGGCCCGGCCCCCCACCCGTACCGCCGCTTGAGCGGCGCGACGTGGGTGGCGATGAGCGCGAGGAGGGGCGCGAGGTCGGTGGGCGTGGCGCCGAGGAGGGCGAGCAGTTGCTCGGTACGGGTCAGGCCGGCGCCCGGGCCGATCCCGTGCACGGCGGCGTCCTGCCAGGTGGCTCCGGCGCTTCCGGCGACGACGGTGTTGTGCAGGGCGAAGCCCTGGTTGTCGTGGGCGTGGATGCCGACGGGCGCGGACACGGCGGAGCGGGTGGACTGGACGAGTTCGACGAGGCGCTCGGGGCGGAGCGAGCCGAGGGAGTCGACGAGGAAGACGGCGTCGAGCGGGCCGAGTGCGGCGCTCTCGCCGAGGCAGCGGTCGAGTTCCGGGTAGGAGGCGAGGTCGATGTCGGTGAGGAAGAGGCAGACGCCGAAGCCGGCGTCCCGCAGGCGGTGCAGCGGGGCGGCGGCGCGGGCCACCCGGTCGTACCGGACGGCGAGGCGGACGAGGCCGACGGACACGGGGCCCGTGGCCAGGGCGTCGGCGATCCGCCCGGCGGAGGCCGTGGCGGCGGCGTCCGTGGCGGGCAGGTCCGCGGTGTCGAGGAGGACGGAGAAGCGGGGGCCGTAGCGCTCGGGGAGCGGGACCGGCAGCAGCGCGCCGCGCGGGGCGGAGCGGTCGGCGGGGTCGTGGACGTCGCCCAGCTCGATGACGTCGATGCCGAGCCGCGCGCAGACCGCGAGGTAGTCGGCGGCCAGCACGGGGGGTACGGATCCGCCGGTGAGCCGTCCGCCGGTGCGCAGGGTGCAGTCGAGCAGGGTCATCCGGGTCACCCCCAGCCGGTGTCGTTCGTGCCCGTGCCGGCGGCGGGCGCGCCCCAGCCGGTGTCGTACGTGCCGGTGAGGACGGCCGCGCCCCAGCCGGTGTCGTTCGTGCCCGTGCCGGCGGTGACGGCCCCGGCGGTGACGGTGGCGAGGCCCGCGAGGCCGACGGCCAGGGTGGTGAGGAGGGTGGTGCGGATCCGCCGCTTCATGTCGTGTGCTCTCTTTCCGCTTCGGTGAGGAGTAAGTCGTCTGTTTCCGTGGGGTTTTGCGAGCTTCGCGGGCTGTGCGAGCTTGAGGCGCTTTGACCTTGTGGGCGGTGGTGTGAACGTATCCGGGGCGGCATGACTATGGGGCGGACCGCATGGCTCATTAGGCTGCATGGCAGCAAGAGGACGCCGTCACAAACGGGGGAAAAGGTGGCGATACCAGACGTACTGCGGGCCCAGGGTGACGACGGAACTCCGGAGCCCTCCGCCCCGACGAGAACGACATCCGCCGAACCGGCCGCGGAATCCAACGCTCCGACAGAAACGGCACCCGCCGAACCGCCGCCAGGAGCCACGGCTTTGGCGGCGATCGACGCGGCGGGAGCAACCCTCCCCGCACCGCCCTCCGAGAACTCCAAAAGCCCCGACAACCCCGACAACCCCGAGCACCCCGAGAGCTCCGAGGACCCCCTGACCCGGGTCTACGCCTGCCTCCTGGCCCGGGACCCGGCCCGGCCGCCGGCGCGCTCCGCCGACCTCGCGGAGGAACTGGAACTGCCGCTCGCCCGGGTGGAGTCGGCCGTCTCGGCCCTCCTCGACATGGGCCTGCTGCGCCGCACCCCGGAGCGGACGGTCCTCCCGGTGGCGCCGGACGAGGCCGTCCAGCGCACCCTGGGCCCGCTGGAACGCGAGATGCGCGCCCGCCGCCAGCACATGGAGCGCACCCGCGGGCAACTGATGTCCTTCATGCCGCTGTACGAGTCCCACCTGCTCCGACTGACGCACCTGCGGCAGGCGGAGTACGTGGAGCTGCTCACCGACCTCCGCGCGGTGCGGGAGGCCATCACCGAACTGGGCCGGACCTGCGAGCGCGAGGTCATGACGGCGCAGCCGGGCGGCGGCCGGCGCGCCGAGGTCCTGGAGGAGGCGGTGGCCCGCGACGAGGAACTCCTGCGCCGCGGCGTCCGGATGCGCGTCCTCTACCAGCACACCGCCCGCTTCTCCTCGGGCACCTGCGCCTACGTGGAGCGGGTGGGCCGGCTCGGCGCCCAGGTCCGCACCCTGGACGACGAGTTCATGCGGATGCTCGTCTTCGACCGCTCGACGGCGGTCATCCCGGTCCCGGACGACCCGCACGCGGCGGTCCTGGTCCGCGAGCCGCACGTGGTCGCGTTCATGGTGGGCGCGTACGAGCGGCTGTGGCTGGAGGCCCTGCCGTTCGAGACGGAGTGGGACCGGCAGACCATCATGGACATCTCCGACGAGCTGAAGCAGACGATCGTCCGGCTCCTCACCGAGGGCCTGACGGACGCGGCGATCGCCCGCCGCCTGGGCCTCTCGGTCCGCAGCTGCCGCCGCCACGTCGCCGACGTGATGGCCGCCCTCGGTGCCGAGAGCCGCTTCCAGGCCGGTTATCTCCTGGCCCAGCAGGACCGCGAGCAGCCGAGCCCCTGAGGGGCCGCCGGGTCACCCGTACGTGGTGAAGAGCGGCTGGTGGACACCGTCCGTACACCACCGGGGCATAGGGTCCGTGCAGACGACACGGACACGACGAAGTCAGGGTGGACATGAGCGATGTGGCGACCGAGGAGCGGTCCGAGCGGGAGGGCCCGGAGGGCGGCCCTCCGGGCGAGGGCGCCCCGGCGTCCGGCCCCGCCCCGAAGCGGCGCCGGCCCTTCTGGATCGAGTTGCCGTTCCTCGCCGGGATCGCGCTCGTCATGGCCTTCCTGATCAAGACGTTCCTGCTCCAGGCGTTCCTGATCCCCTCGGGCTCGATGCAGAACACCCTGCAGGTCGACGACCGGGTCCTGGTCGACAAGCTCACCCCGTGGTTCGGCTCGGAACCCGAGAGGGGCGAGGTCGTGGTCTTCCGCGACCCCGGCGACTGGCTGGCGGGACGGCCGGCGAAGCAGCCGACCTCGGTGCAGAAGGCCCTGGGCTTCGTCGGGCTGATGCCGGCGGCCGGGGAGCAGCACCTGATCAAGCGGGTCGTCGGCGTCGCCGGCGACACCGTCGAGTGCAAGGGCACGGGCCCCCTGAAGGTCAACGGCAAGGCCCTGACCGAGCCGTACGTCTTCCAGGGGAACACGGCCTGCAGCACGGACCCGGAGGGCCAGTTCGAGGTCACGGTCCCCGCCGGTCACCTCTGGGTGATGGGCGACCACCGGCAGAGCTCACAGGACTCCCGCTACCACCGGAACGACCCCCGGGGCGGCATGGTCCCCGTGACGGACGTGGTGGGCCGCGCCGTCGCGGTCGCCTGGCCGGTCTCCCACTGGTCGACCCTGCCCGTCCCGGACACCTTCGACCAGCCGGGCCTCACCCACTGACCCGCCCGCCCGGGGCCCCGGCCCCGGGCGACCGAACCTTCGGACCCTCAGGTCCCCGAACAACAGAAAAGGCCAGACCGGACAATGTCCGACCTGGCCTTCCTCTGAGCCGCCTTCGGGATTCGAACCCGAGACCTACGCATTACGAGTGCGTTGCTCTGGCCAACTGAGCTAAGGCGGCGTGCCGTGTGGACCCATCGTGGGTGCAGCAGCGTCGCCAAGTCTACACAGTTTCCGGAGGTGCTCCGACCACCCCCGGTTCGGGCCTATGAGCAGCGCTTTCCTCCTGCCGGAGGGGTGCCCTCCAGGAGGTAGGTGTTGATCGCGGTGTCGATGCAGTCGCTGCCCCGGCCGTACGCGGTGTGGCCGTCGCCCTCGTAGGTCAGCAGGGTGCCGGAGGAGAGCTGGTCGGCCAGGGACCTGGCCCAGCGGTACGGGGTGGCCGGGTCGCGGGTGGTGCCGACGACGAGGATCGGGGCGGCGCCCTCGGCGGTGATGCGGTGCGGCCGGCCGGTGGGCGGGGCGGGCCAGTAGGTGCAGTTGAGGGCGGCCCAGGCGAGGCCCGCACCGAAGACCGGGGAGGCCTTCTCGAAGGACGGGACGGCCTTCTCGACGGCCGCGGTGTCGCGGTAGGCGGGCGGCAGGTCCAGGCAGTTCACGGCCGCGTTGGCGAACATGAGGTTGGCGTACGTGCCGTCCGCCTCGCGCTCGTAGTAGCTGTCGGCCAGCGCGAGCAGCCCGGAGCCCTCGCCGCCCATCGCCTGGGCGAGGGCCTCGCGCAGCTGGGGCCAGGCGCCCTCGTCGTACATGGCGGCGATCACGCCCGTGGTGGCGAGGGACTCGCCGAGCTTCCGGTCCTCGCCCGTGGGCACGGGCTCGGCGTCCACGTCGCGGAAGAACTTCTTCATCGCCTCCCCGGCCGCGGCGACGGACCCGGTGCCCAGCGGGCAGTCCGGCCTGCGGACGCAGTCGGCGGCGAAGGCGCGGAAGGAGGTCTCGAAGCCGCCGGTCTGGTCCCGGTTGAGGTCGAGCGCGGAGAGCGAGGGGTCCATCGCCCCGTCGAGGACGAGACGGCCGACCCGGTCGGGGAACAGCTCGGCATAGGTGGCGCCGAGGAACGTGCCGTACGACGCTCCCACGTAGGTGAGCTTCCCGTCGCCGAGCACCGCCCGCAGGACGTCCATGTCGCGCGCCGCCTCGACGGTGGAGACGTGCGGCAGGATCTTCCCCGACTTCTTCTCGCACCCGGCCGCGAAGTCCTTGAAGGCCGTGCCGAGCGCGTTGATCTCCGCCGGGTCGTCGGGGGTCTGGTCGACCTGCGTGTACGTGTCCATCTGCGGGCCCGTCAGGCACTCGACGGGTTCGCTGCGGGCCACGCCGCGCGGGTCGACGGCCACCATGTCGTAGCGGGCGCGGACGGGCGCCGGGTAGCCGATGCCCGCGTACCCCTGGAGGTAGCCGACGGCGGAACCGCCGGGCCCGCCCGGGTTGACCAGGAGCGAGCCGAGCCGCTTGCCGGGACCGGTGGCCCGGGCCCGGGAGACCGCGAGCTCGATCTCCTCCCCGTCCGGCTTCGCGTAGTCGAGCGGGGCGCGCAGGGTGGCACACTGGAAACCCTCGACGCCGCAGTCGCGCCACTTCAGCTTCTGCTCGTAGTACTTCTTCAGCTTCGGCGCCTCGGGCGCGGAGGAGGGTGCCGGCGCGGCCGTCCGGGGCGCGGCGGCGTCGCTCCCGCCCGAACAGCCGGAGAGGATCAGCCCGGCGGCCGCGAGGGCGGTGGCGGACGTACGGAGCAAGCGCCTGGAATCCATCCTCGGAGCGTATCCGTACCGGTACGGACCGTGTCCAATCGCCCCTGGTGCGGTCCGGAGGCGGGCCTCTGGTCCGGAGGCGGGCCTCAGCCGCGCAGGGCCATCGTCATCGCCTCCACCGCGAGCAGCGGCGCCACGTTCCGGTCGAGGGCCTTTCTGCAGGCGAGGATCGCCTCGATGCGGCGCAGGGTCCGCTCCGGGGTGGTGTCGCGGGCGATCCGCTCCAGCGCGTCCCGCACGTCCATGTTCGCGAGCGGCGTGCGCGAGCGGAGCTGAAGGGCCAGGACGTCACGGTAGAAGCCGGTCAGGTCGGTGAGCGCGAGGTCCAGGCTGTCGCGCTGCGTCCGCGTCCTGCGCCGCTTCTGCCGCTCCTCCAGTTCCTTCATCGCCCCGGCCGTGCCGCGCGGCATCCGCCCGCCCTGCGCCGCGCCGAGGGCCGCCTTCAGCTCCTCGGTCTCCTTGACGTCGACCTCCTCCGCGAGCTGCTTCGCGTCCTCCGCGGCCGCGTCGACCAGCTCCTGCGCCGCCTTGAGGCAGCCGCCGACGTCGTCGACCCGCAGCGGCAGCTTCAGGACGACGGACCGGCGCGCGCGGGCCCGCTCGTCGGTGGCGAGCCGCCGCGCCCGGTCGATGTGCCCCTGGGTGGCGCGGGCGGCGGCCCGCGCCGTCTCCGGCTCGATGCCGTCGCGCCGCACGAGCACGTCGGCGACGGCCTCCACCGGCGGGGTGCGCAGGGTCAGGTGGCGGCAGCGGGAGCGGATCGTGGGCAGCACGTCCTCCAGGGAGGGCGCGCAGAGCAGCCAGACCGTGCGCGGCGCGGGCTCCTCGACGGCCTTCAGGAGCACGTTCCCCGCGCCCTCGGTGAGCCGGTCGGCGTCCTCCAGGACGATGACCTGCCAGCGGCCGCCCGCCGGGGAGAGCTGGGCGCGCCGGACGAGGTCGCGGGTCTCCTTCACGCCGATGGACAGCAGGTCCGTGCGGACGATCTCGACGTCCGCGTGCGTCCCGACGAGGGTCGTGTGGCAGCCGTCGCAGAAGCCGCAGCCCGGGGCCCCGCCGAGCGCCCGGTCGGGGCTCACGCACTGCAGAGCGGCGGCGAAGGCGCGCGCCGCGGTCGCCCGGCCCGAGCCGGGGGGGCCGGTGAAGAGCCAGGCGTGCGTCATCTTGGAGGCCTCGGGGGCCGGCTCGCCCGCGGCGTGGGCGGTGACGAACGCGTCGGCGTCGCGCGCGGCGGCGGAGAGCTGCTCCTCGACCCGCGTCTGTCCGACCAGGTCGTCCCATACGGCCATGTCTGCCCCTCCTCAGGTACGCCCTCCATTGTGGGGCAGCGCTCTGACACCCCCCGCCGGGCTGTGGAAAACCCCTCCCCGTCAGGCCTCGCCCCGGGGCCGGGTCAGCCACAGGCCGACGGCGGATCCGAACAGGACCACTCCGGTACCGATGCTCCCGACGATCTGGAGGCCGCCGGTCCAGCCGGCGAAGCTGCTGACGAAGACGTTGGCCAGGACGCTCGCGGCGAGCAGCAGCCAGAGAAGGACGCGCATGGGTTGCCTCCGTGGGGCGGGTTCCGGGGATGCGCCGCCGGGGTCCCGACGACTCCTCGATCCTGCTCCCCGTCCCGCCCCCGCACAGCAGTGCCCGCTCCCGGAGCGATGGTGTAGCCCGCTCCACCGCCTCCCCCGGAGCCGCCGCCTACCCTGAACCCATGCGTGTGGCGATCAAGGAAGCGGTCCGGGCGTGGCTCCACCTCACGGTCGGGGCCGCGATCTCCCTCCTCTGCTGCCTGATGGCGGGCATCGTCCTCTTCACCTCCGTCGTCACCCTCACGGTCATCGGCGCCGGCGTGCTCCCCGAGACCGTGCTGCTGCTGCGCCGTCTCGCCGGCTGGGAGCGGCGCCGTACGGCCGCGTGGACCGGGGCAACCGTCCCCGAGGCGTACCTGCCGCTCGACGGGCCGCTCCCCGCGCGCGTGCGCGCCGCGATCGGCGACCCGGGCACCCGGCAGGACCTGCTCTGGGCCGCCGCGCAGCTGCTCTACGGCCTGGTGCTCTGGTACCTCTCGCTGATCCTCTGGGCGCCCGCGCTGCTGGTCGACGGCGTGGGGACCGGGCTCGCGGGACGGCGGCCGGTGGCCCTGCCGCTGTTCGGCCGGCTCACCGGCCTGGCGGCGGACTGGTCGCGCACGCTGCTCACGCCGGCCCCGTCGGCCGCCCGGGACGCCGCCCTCGCCGCCCGGATCGAACAGCTCACGGCCACCCGGGCGGGCGCGATCGCCGCGCACGGCGCCGAGCTGCGCCGGATCGAACGCGACCTCCACGACGGCGCGCAGGCCCGTCTGGTGGCGCTGTCCATGCGGATCGGACTCGCCCGGCGCGCGTACGCATCCGATCCCGCGACCGCCCGCGGCCTCCTGGACGACGCCCAGAACCAGGCCGAGGAGGCGCTGGCCGAGCTGCGGCACGTGGTGCGCGGCATCCACCCGCCGATCCTCACCGACCGCGGCCTGACCGGAGCGGTACGGGCCCTCGCCGCGAGCAGCGGCCTGGAGACGGCGGTCTCGGTGACCGGCCTCGGCGACCACGACCAGGACGGCCCCCGCGCCCCGGCCGCCGTCGAGGCCGCCGCGTACTTCGTGGTCGCCGAGGCGCTCACGAACGCCGCCAAGCACAGCGGTGCCGCCCGCGCCTCCGTCTCCCTCGCCCGTGAACCGGCCGCCCTACGCGTGCGCGTGCGCGACGAGGGGTGCGGCGGGGCCGAGGCGGGCGAGAGCGGCGGCTCCGGCCTGACGGGCATGCGGCGCCGGGTCGCCGCGCTCGACGGCACCGTGCGACTGACCAGCCCCGTGGGGGGCCCGACCGTGATCGAAGTGGAGCTTCCGTGCGTGTGGTGATCGCCGAGGACAACGCCCTCCTCAGAGAGGGCCTCGTGCTGCTGCTGACCTCGTCCGGCCACGAGGTCGCGGGGGTCGCGGCCACCGGACCCGAGATCCTGCCGCTGCTCCTGGAGCACCGGCCGGACGTGGCCGTCCTCGACGTCCGGCTGCCGCCCGGCTTCCGCGACGAGGGGCTGCGGGCGGCGCTCGCGGCCCGCGAGCGACTCCCGGAGCTGCCGGTGCTCGTGCTCTCGCAGTACGTGGAGGAGACGTACGCGGCCGAGCTCCTGGGCGGCGGCGCCCGGGGCGTCGGCTACCTCCTGAAGGACCGGGTGGGCCGGGTCGACGAGTTCCTGGACGCCCTGGAACGGGTCGCGGCCGGCGGTACGGCCCTGGACCCGGAGGTCGTCACCGAGCTGATGGCCCGCCGCCGCGACGACCCGCTGGACTCCCTCACGCCCCGCGAGCGCGAGGCCCTGGCGCTGATGGCCCAGGGCCACGACAACGCCACGATCGCCCGCTCGATGGTGATCACCGAGCGGGCCGTGCACAAGCACATCGGGAACGTCTTCCTGAAGCTCGGCCTGCCCCCGAGCGACAACGGCGGCCACCGCCGGGTCCTCGCCGTCCTGGCGTACCTCAACGCCTAGACCCCACCCGCCACGACGCCCGGGCCGCGTCCCCACCACAGCCCGGGCCTCATCCGCCTCCACGGCCCACGGCCCGGGCCCCGCCCGCCCCGGCGCCCGGGACCCTCCCGCCTCAACGTCCGGAGGTCGTCCGGGCGGTCGGCAGGAACACGCCCGCCACGACCGTGACGAGGACGACGCCCGCGATCGCGCCCGCCTGTGCGGGCGGCAGGTACGGCAGGCCGCCGGTGAGCGCCCAGGCGAAGGCCGTCAGCGGCAGCGCGCCCACCACGAGCCCGACCAGGAGGCCCGTCGCCGTCAGGAACCCCGCCTCCAGACCGAGCATCCGGCGCAGTTGGCCCGCCGAGGCGCCGACCTGGCGGAGCAGCCCCAGTTCGCCGCGCCGCCCGGCGCCGATCAGGGCGAGGGTGCTCAGGACGGAGAGGACCGTGAGCCCGCCGATCGCCGCGACGATCCCGCCGGAGACGAGCCCGTTCAGCTCGGCCCCGGGGAGCGTCACCGACTCGGGGGCGACGGAGGAATCGCCCGAGGCACCGGCGGCACCCGCACCGACCGCGCCGACCGCGACTCCCGCCGCCAGTACGCGCGCGGGGTACGGATCGCTCATGTGCGGGGCCAGGTCGGCCTTCGGCAGGAGGAACTCGCCGAGGGCGAGCGAGCGTGCGTACACCGCGACCACCCGCAGCCGCTTCGGCGTCCCGTCGCCGAGCCGCAGCTCCACCGTCGAACCGGGCCCCGCCTCAAGGGACTCGGCCATGTCCGCGCCGACCGCGACCGTGCCCGCGGCGGCGAGCCCGGCCAGGTCGCCCGCGACGACGCCGGGATCGAGCGTGCCCGCCAGTCCCCCGGCGTCCACGCCGAGGACCGGGAGCCGGTCCAGGCGCGGCGAGCCGGCCTCCGTGCGGGCCAGGACCACGGACGAACGCAGCACGTCCGTGGCCGTCTCCACCCCCGGCAGCTCGCGCACCCGCTCCGCCGTGGTCCCGGAGAAGGAGAGGTCGGCGGTGGTGGCGGCCCGCGCCTGCGCGGCGGCGGCCCGCTCCACGGTGGCGCCGGCCGAGAGCTGCACGAGGGCGAAGGAGGTGACGAGGACGACGGGGACGAGCGCGGCCCCGAGCCGGCGCGAGTGCGCGGCGGCGCCGGAGGCCGTGAGCCGCCCGGGCGCACCGCCGAGCCGGCGGAACGGCCGGTCCAGGACCGTCATCGCGGCCCGCGCGATCCACGGCCCGAGCAGCGCGCATCCGGCGACCAGCGTCACCGTGGCCGCCCCGGCGGCCGCCGCGGCCGCGTCTCCGCCCTGGACGGTGGCCGTACCGGCCGAGCCCGCGCCGAGCACGAGCAGCACGAGCCCGGCGACAC
Organism: Streptomyces sp. NPDC107498; assembly: GCF_055582805.1. NCBI lineage: Bacteria > Bacillati > Actinomycetota > Actinomycetes > Kitasatosporales > Streptomycetaceae > Streptomyces > Streptomyces sp. NPDC107498. The sequence continues at coordinate 116,069 of NZ_JBVJPE010000006.1, forward strand.
GGCGGGCGCCGCCCTTCCCCGCGCGGCCCGGCCGCCGGGCCGCGAAGAGGACCACGAGCCGGGTGATGCCCACCACGAGGGCGGCGACGACGAGGACGGCGGCGAACAGCCACGGCGGAGCGGGGAGTTCGAGGCCCTCCGGTACGGCTCCGGTACGGGCCCGCAGCACCGACCACAGCGCCAGGAACACCGGTACGGACGCGAGCGCGCCGAGCAGCGCCGCCGCACCCGCCACCCGGGCCGCCTCCCGGCCTGCCGCACCCCGCACCTGACGGGGCGTCGCGCCGACCGAGAGCAGCAGTTCCCGCTCGGCGGCGCGCTGTTGGAGGGCCTGCGCGACGAGCGAGGCGAGGACGAGGACGGCGACCAGGACGACGGTGCCGGAGACGGCCGCGAGGAGCTGGAGGAGCTCCGCGCGCGCGGGCGGCGCGCCGAGGTGCTCGGCGCCGCCCCGGCCGTCCCCGGTCAGCGCCCGGAGCGGCTGCCCCGCGGCGGTGTCCTCGAGCCCGGCGGCGTCCAGGGCGGCCCGTACGCGTGCGTGGAGGGCGTCCACGGGCACGCCGGGCTCGGCGAGGACTCCGACGGCGTCGACGGCGCCGGGGTGCCCGGCGAGCCGCCGTGCCTCCCCCGCCGTGACGTAGAGCGCGGCCGGTCCCTCGGCGACGCCGACGACCCGACGGCCGGCCACGGTCTCCCCGACGGCGGCGCCGAGACCGGCCCCCACGACGGTCTCCCCGGCCTGCCGGGGCTCCCGCCCGTCGATCAGCCGGTACGGGGCGAGCCGGGCCGCCTCCCAGGAACGCCCGGTGTACGCGCGCGTGGCCGCACCCGCGGGACCCGCATCCCCATCCCGTTCCCCTTCCCGTACGACGAACGTGTCGTCCGGCACCGCTTCCCGCACCCCCGGCACGGCCCGCAGCACGGCGACGGCGGACTCGGGGATCCGGACCCGCTCGGTCAGGCCCGCCGTCTCGGTCCTCGACTCGCCGCCCCACGGCGTGGTCGTCCAGCGGACCTCCTGGTCGCCGGCGACGACGACGGGCGCGGCGGCGTACCGCTCCACGCGCGCGTGGCCCAGTCCGGCGGAGCCCAGCGCGAGCGCCAGGGCGCCGAGCAGCGCGGTGGTGACGGCGACGGCCGCGAACACGGCGGTCCACGCCTTGCGGTGGGCCCGCAACGACCGGGCGGCGAGCAGCCGCACGGCGGGGTTCCCGACGCGGCTCATCGCGCCACCGCCGGCTGACGACCGGCCGCGGCACGGGCGCCGAGCGCCTCCCGTACGCCCGCCTCGTCCGGGCGGTCGAGGCGGCCGACGATCCGGCCCCGGTCCAGGAAGACGGCCTCGTCCGCCCAGGTGGCGGCCACCGGGTCGTGGGTGACGAGGACGACCGTGCGCCCCCGCTCGTCGACCGCGCGCCGCAGCAGGGCCAGGACGCCGGCCGCCGTGACCGGGTCGAGGGCGGCGGTCGGCTCGTCGGCGAAGACGACCTCGGGCTCGTTGACCAGGGCGCGGGCGATCGCCACCCGCTGCCGCTGGCCGCCGGAGAGGTTCTCGGGCCGGTCCTCGGCCCGGTCGGCGAGCCCCACGGCGTCGAGCCCGGCCAGGGCGCGGGCGTCGAGCGCCCGGCCTTCGGAGGCCCCGGCGAGGAGCAGCGGCAGGGTGACGTTCTCCCGCACGTTCAGGGCGGAGACGAGGTTGAGCGACTGGAACACGAAGCCGACCCGGTCCCGCCGGAGCCGGGTCAGACCGGCCGCCTTCAGGGTGGCGAGGTCGGTGCCCCCGATCCGCACCCGCCCGGCCGTCGGCCGTTCGAGCCCGGCCGCGCAGCGCAGCAGGGTGGACTTGCCGGAGCCCGACCGGCCCATCACGGCCACGAGGCGTCCGCGCGGCACGACCAGGTCGACCCCGTCGAGCGCGGGTGCCCCGCCTCCGTACGAGCGGCTCACCCCGTCCAGGGCGAGGGCGGCGCCGTTCTCCGTCACTGCTGTCGTCGTCATGCCGACCACGCTAGAAAAGCGCAGGTCACAGCGGTATGGAGCTGGCTTCCGGAGTGGGGGTGGGGCCAGCTCCACCCCCACGGTGCCTCAGCGGCGGCGCCGGGGCCCCTCGTCCTCGTCCCCGTGCGGACCGAACAGCTCGTCCGCGAGGGTCGGCAGATCGTCGAGCGGGGTCTCCTCCGCCCAGTCGGATCGGCGGCGCGGCCGGCCGTTCTCGTCGAGCTGCGGCAGCTCCCGGGTCCGGTCGTCGGCTCCCCGCGGCTCGTCCCGCTCGTCGCGGAAGATGCCCCGCGGCACCCGGTCGGCGGGATCGGACGCCTCCGCGTCCCGTACGGAAGGCAGCACGGCGGTCTCGTCGGCGGCCCCGGTGTCCCGTACGAGGGGCAGCACGGCGGTCTCGTCGGCGGCCCGCGGGTCACGGATCTGCGGCAGGACGGCGGTCTCCACCTCCGGCCGCTCGACCGCCCCCGACCGCCCGGCCGTTCCCGACCGCCCAGCCGTCTCCGACCGCTCGACCGCTCCCGACCGCCCGGCCGTCCCCGGCCTCACGATCGGCGTCTCCACGGTGACCTCGTCCGGCGAGACGGTCGGCGCGTCCGGCCTCACGACCGGGGTCGACACGGTGACCTCGTTCGCCGACGCCTCGGTGCCGCGAGCCGAACGGGCCTCACGGGCCGCCCGCTCCGCCGCGGCCGTCCGCTCGGCGGCGGCCTTCTCCGCGGCCTCCCGCTCCCGGGTGGCCCTCTCCCGGGCCGCCTTCGCCGCCTCGGCACGCTCAGCCGCCGCGAGCTCCGCAGCGGCCCTCGCCGCCGCCTCCTCCGCGGCCTTCGCCGCCGCGGCGGTCTCGGCCGCCCGACGGGCCTCCTCGGCACGGAGGAGGGCCTCCTCGGCCTTGCGCTGCTTCTCCAGCCGACGCTCCTCGGCCTCCTTGCGGAGCCGGGCCTCCTCCTCGGCCTCCTTGCGGAGCCGCTCCTGCTCCTCCCGACGGGCCTTCTCCTCGGCCGCGAGGCGCCGGCGCTCCTCCTCGGCCGCGGCCTCGGCGGCGAGCCTGGCCTCCTCGGCCCTGCGACGGGCCTCCTCCGCCTGCCGCTCGGCCTCCAGACGGCGCGCCTCTTCCTCCTCGCGCCGCTTGCGCTCCTCCTCCTCGGCGCGGAGCTTGGCGAGCTGCTCCTGCCGCTCGCGCTCCAGGCGCTCCTCCTCGGCCTTGCGGGCGGCCTCCTCCTCCGCCAGGCGCCGCGCCTCCTCCTCCGCCTTCCGGCGGGCCTCCTCCGCGGCCTTCACCTCGGCCTCGGAGAGCGGCAGCATCCGGTCGAGCCGGTGGCGCACGACGGTGGTGACGGCCTCGGGCTCCTGCCCGGCGTCGACGACGAGGTAGCGGCTGGGGTCGGCGGCCGCGAGGGCCAGGAAACCGGCCCGTACGCGCGCGTGGAACTCCGGCGGCTCGGACTCGAGTCGGTCGGGCGCCTCGGTGAACCGTTCCCTCGCGGTCTCCGGGGAGACGTCGAGGACCACCGTCAGATGCGGCACGAGACCGTCGGTCGCCCAGCGCGAGATGCGGGCGATCTCGGTCGGGGACAGGTCGCGGCCCGCCCCCTGGTAGGCCACGGACGAGTCGATGTACCGGTCGGAGAGGACGACCGCGCCCCGCTCCAGGGCCGGGCGGACCAGCGAGTCGACGTGCTCGGCGCGGTCGGCCGCGTACAACAGGGCCTCGGCGCGGTTCGAGAGCCCCGCCGACGACACGTCGAGGAGGATCGAGCGGAGCCGCTTGCCGATCGGCGTGGCACCCGGCTCGCGGGTGACGACGACCTCGTGCCCCTTGGCGCGGATCCACTCGGCGAGGGCCTGGACCTGCGTGGACTTCCCGGCGCCGTCGCCGCCCTCCAGGGCGATGAAGAAACCGGTCGGGGAAGGCGCCTGGACCGGGTCGGAGCCGCGCAGCGCGTCGCGCAGGTCGCGGCGGAGCGGGACGCCCGCCCGGTCGTCGGTCTTCGCGAGGACGAGCGCGGCGACCGGAAGCAGCAGGGCGCCGACGAGGGCGAGCGTGAAGGCGGCGCCGCCGTGCGCGAAGACGAACTCCCCGGAGGCGAGCCGGTGCGGCCCGATCGCGGCGGCGAGCAGCGGGGCGACGAGCGCGCCAAGGCCCATGGCGACCCGGGCGGTGGCCTGGAGGTGCTCGGTGGTGCGGGCCCGGCGGGGCTCCTCGGTCTCCTGGTCGATCAGGGTGTGGCCGGTGTTGGCGGCGACCCCGGCCGCGTACCCGGCGAGGACGGCGAGGAACAGCACGGTCGCCGTGTCCGGGACCAGGCCCGTCGCGATCAGGGCGACACCGGTGACGGCGACGGCGAGGGCGAGCAGCCGGCGCCGGGACAGGACCGGCAGGACCGAGCCCGCGGTGCGGATCCCGACGGCCGTGGCGCCACTGAGCGCCAGGATCAGGAGGGCGTACGTGACGGGCCCGCCGCCCAGGTCGTACGCGTGGAGCACGGCGAGGGACGCGGCCGCGGCGATCGCCCCGGCGACGGTGGCGGAGGCGAGGACGAGCAGCGGCAGGGCGCCGGTACGGCCCTTCCCCCCGTCCCCGTCGGCCTTCCGGGCCGGCCGGCGCAGGCCCTCGAGGGGCGAGCGGGGGCGGGGCGTCTCCCCGCCGGGCAGCGCCATCGCGTACAGGGCGGTGACGGAGGCGGCGAACAGTCCGGCGGAGACGTACGAGCCGAGGGCCGCCTGGTGCAGCGTGAACCAGTCGATCCCGGCGCCGAGCAGGTTCCCGACGAGGGTGGCGACGAGCAGCACGGCGGCCGCGACGGGGACGGCCAGGAAGCCGGTCCGCTGGGACAGCCGGCGCAGCGCGCCGAGGTGGTCGGGCAGCGGCCGCACGGCGGCGCCCTCCAGCGGCGGGGCGGGTAGCAGCGCGGGCGCGGCGCCCTCGCGTCCGACGGTCCAGAGGCGTTCGGCCGCGCCGGCGACGAAGACGGTGCCGAGCAGGTACCAGAGGGCGCTGCCGGGGGTCCAGTCGATCCACAGCGGAGCGATGACGAGCAGCGCGATCCGCACCCCGTCGGCGCCGATCATGGTCCAGCGCCGGTCGAGCGGTCCGCCGGGTCCGGTGAGCGCGGTCAGCGGCCCGAGGAGGACGGCCCCGAAGAGGACCGAGGCCAGCAGTCGGGCGCCGACGACGGCGGCCACGGCGAACGCGGCCCCCCGGTAGCCGCCCCCGAGCGCGCCCTCGGCGACGGCCGCCTGATAGCCGAGCAGGACGAGGACGAGGAGCGCGAGGGCGTCACCGGTGCCACCGGCCAGATGGGCGCCCCACAGCCGGCGCAACGGCTGATGGCGCAAGAGGGCACGTACGGCGCGCTCCCGGGAATCCGCGACGAGTGCGGCATCGGAATCGCCCAGGCGGTCTGGCTGCTCTGCTCGCGTCATCCGTCCACCCTATCCGGACGGCCTTGCTCCCCGCGGCCGCGCCCGAACAAACGTAGGAGGGCGGAAGCACCGCTCCCGCCCTCCTGCGCAACCCTTCGTGAACCGCCCCGGCCCGGCACCCTTCGGAGGCCACTCCGGCTCGGCGCTCCCAGGGGACCGCTCCGGCTCGGCGCCCTCGGGGGACTACTCCGGCTTGGCCGCCGCCGTCTTCTTGGCAGCGGTCGTCTTCTTCGCCGTCGTGGTCTTCTTCGCGGCCGTCTTCTTGGCGGCGGTGGTCTTCTTCGCCGCCGTCTTCGTGGCCGTCTTCTTCGCCGGAGCCTTCTTGGCGGTCTTCTTCGCCGGACCCTTGGCCCGCTTCTCGGCGAGCAGCTCGTAGCCGCGCTCCGGCGTGATCGTCTCCACGCTGTCGCCGGTGCGCAGGGTGGCGTTGGTCTCGCCGTCCGTCACGTACGGGCCGAACCGCCCGTCCTTGACGACCACGGGCTTCTCGCTGACCGGGTCGGTGCCCAACTCCTTCAGCGGCGGCTTGGCCGCGGCCCGGCCCCGCTGCTTCGGCTGGGCGTAGATCGCGAGCGCCTCTTCGAGGGTGATCGTGAAGAGCTGCTCCTCGTCGGTGAGCGACCGCGAGTCCGTGCCCTTCTTCAGGTACGGGCCGTAGCGGCCGTTCTGCGCGGTGATCTCGACGCCCTCGGCGTCCGTGCCGACGACCCGCGGCAGGGACATCAGGCGGAGCGCGTCCTCCAGGGTGACGGTGTCGAGCGCCATCGACTTGAAGAGGGAGGCCGTGCGCGGCTTCACCGCGTTCTTGCCGGTCTTCGGAGTGCCCTCGGGCAGGATCTCCGTCACGTACGGGCCGTAACGCCCGTCCTTGGCGACGATCTGGTGGCCGCTGACCGGGTCGGTGCCCAGCTCGAAGTCGCCGCTCGGCTTGGCGAGCAGCTCCTCGGCGAGCTCGACGGTCAGCTCGTCGGGCGCGAGGTCGTCGGGCACGTCGGCCCGCTGGTGGCCCTCCTGCTCCTTCTCGCCGCGCTCGACGTACGGGCCGTAGCGGCCGACGCGGAGCACGACGCCGTTGCCGACGGGGAAGGAGGAGATCTCGCGCGCGTCGATCGCGCCGAGGTCGGTGACGAGCTCCTTGAGACCGCCGAGGTGGTCGCCGTCGCCGTTCCCGGCGTCCGCCGCGCCGCCCGTCCCGCCGGACTCGCCCTCGCCGAAGTAGAAACGCTTCAGCCACGGCACGGACTGGGCCTCGCCGCGTGCGATGCGGTCGAGGTCGTCCTCCATCCTGGCGGTGAAGTCGTAGTCGACGAGCCGCCCGAAGTGCTTCTCCAGGAGGTTGACGACGGCGAAGCTCAGGAAGGACGGGACGAGCGCCGTGCCCTTCTTGAAGACGTAGCCGCGGTCGAGGATGGTGCCGATGATGGAGGCGTACGTCGACGGACGGCCGATCTCGCGCTCTTCCAGCTCCTTGACCAGCGAGGCCTCGGTGTACCGGGCCGGCGGCTTGGTCGCGTGACCGTCCGCCGTGATCTCCTCGGCGGTCAGCGCGTCGCCCTGGGCGACCTGCGGCAGGCGCCGCTCGCGGTCGTCGAGCTCCGCGTTCGGGTCGTCGGCCCCCTCCACGTACGCCTTCATGAAGCCGTGGAAGGTGATCGTCTTGCCGGACGCGCTGAACTCGGCGTCGCGGCCGTCGGCGGCGGTGCCGCCGATCTTCACGGTGACCGAGTTCCCGGTCGCGTCCTTCATCTGGGAGGCGACGGTCCGCTTCCAGATCAGCTCGTACAGCTTGAACTGGTCGCCGGTCAGTCCGGTCTCCGCCGGAGTGCGGAAACGATCACCCGAAGGCCTGATCGCCTCGTGCGCCTCCTGCGCGTTCTTCACCTTGCCCGCGTAGACGCGCGGCTTCTCCGGCAGGTAGTCGGCGCCGTACAGCTGCGTGACCTGCGCCCGGGCCGCCGCCACGGCGGTGTCGGAGAGGATCGTGGAGTCCGTACGCATGTAGGTGATGAAGCCGTTCTCGTACAGCTTCTGCGCCACCTGCATGGTCGCCTTCGCACCGAAGCCCAGCTTGCGGCTCGCCTCCTGCTGGAGGGTGGTGGTCCGGAAGGGGGCGTACGGGGAGCGGCGGTACGGCTTCGACTCGACCGATCGCACCGAGAACGCCGTGTCGGCGAGCGCGGCGGCCAGCGCCCGCGCGTTCGCCTCGTCCAGGTGGAGCACGTTCGCGGTCTTCAGCTGCCCGTCGGCGCCGAAGTCACGGCCCTGCGCGACGCGCTTGCCGTCGACCGTCGCGAGGCGCGCGACCAGCGAGGACGGGTCGGACGCGTCACCGGTGCGGCCGGTGCCGAAGGTGCCGGTGAGGTCCCAGTACTCGGCGGAGCGGAAGGCGATGCGCTCGCGCTCCCGCTCGACGACGAGACGGGTCGCGACGGACTGCACGCGGCCGGCGGACAGCCGCGGCATGACCTTCTTCCACAGGACCGGCGAGACCTCGTAGCCGTACAGCCGGTCGAGGATGCGGCGGGTCTCCTGGGCGTCGACCATGCGCTGGTTCAGCTCGCGCGGGTTGGCGACGGCCTCGCGGATCGCGTCCTTGGTGATCTCGTGGAAGACCATCCGGTGGACCGGGACCTTGGGCTTCAGGACTTCCTGGAGGTGCCACGCGATGGCCTCGCCCTCGCGGTCCTCATCGGTGGCGAGGAAGAGCTCGTCGGACTCGGCGAGGAGCTCCTTGAGCTTCCTGACCTGCGCCTTCTTGTCGGCGTTGACGACGTAGATGGGCTGGAAGTCATGCTCGACGTCGACCCCGAGGCGGCGCACCTCGCCGGTGTACTTCTCCGGCACCTCGGCCGCGCCGGAGGGGAGGTCGCGGATGTGCCCGACGCTCGCCTCGACGACGTAGCCGGGGCCGAGGTAGCCCTTGATCGTCTTCGCCTTGGCAGGCGACTCGACGATGACGAGTCGGCGGCCGCCGTGTGCGGTCTCGCTGGTCGGGGACAACTTCGCTCTTCTCTCCGGATCGACACTCTCTGGCACGTACGGCACTGGCACGCACGGCAGCGCACGGACGGTGACGCTCCCGTCGCTGCGGAGTGTGACGGTACAACCCGCCCCCGTGTCAAACGGCGAAAGCCCGCAACGGCCACTCGAACGGTAACCCGAGTCCTGGCATTCCTGCCGCCCGGACTCCCGGTCCGGCGGGGCGGGGGACATCTCGGAGAGATCACAAACAAACCGGGAGCGGAACCCGAACCGGCTCCGGAGCATGATCCGGGGCCGGGTCAGGGGCCGGGTCCGGACCCGGCCCCGGAGCGTGCCGCCGACCCGGGTTCGACCCCGGATTCGGACTCGGGTTCGACCCCGGGTTCAGAGCCTGCCGAAGCACCAGACGCCGAGGAGGAGGGAGGCGGCACCGGCGACGCTCGTCAGTGCGACGGCGGTGCGCGGGGGGACCCCGTACACCACGGGCTCACGGTGCAGCGACCGCACGGTGGTCCACAGCAGCAGCGCGCCTCCGAACAGCGTGAACGCCGTCCCCGCGAAGATCGCCGGCCCGCTCTCCATGCCCGTACCCCGTTCCGTTCACGTGCGGTGTTCGCCTCTCGCGGCCGAGGCTGACACCCCCCGGCATCGGAGGTGCGAACTCCGGGTGAACGGAGCGGACCGGGCCCGTACGGGTTCACGAAGATGGCCGGTAGTGATCCGCCCCGCCGGTGGCGATCTGCCCTGAGTGGTGATCCGTCCCGGGGGCCCCACCCCCGCCCCCTCCCCACCCCGCCCCTCCCCTTCTCCCCCCGTCGTCGTGTGCCCTCCCCCGCCCCGGTCGTGTGACGTCCCTCGTCACATCACGTCGAGCGTGGCTCGGCGTCGGCTCCCCCGCTCGAAGACGGCGAGGAGGACGACGGCGAGCAGCGCCCACCCTGCGCCGACCGCGAGCTCGGACCCGAGCAGGCGACCGTCCAGGCCGGCACCGGCGGTCAGCCCGCGCGCCGCGTCCGCGGCGTGCGTGAGCGGCAGCAGCTCGCCGACGGCCCGCATCCACTCCGGGAGCGTCTCCCGGGGCACGGCGGCGCCGGTCAGGAGCAGCAGCCCGGAATGGGCCACGTTCGACACCAGGAACACGTCACGGAAGCGCAGCCCGAGCGCCCCGAGCGCGAGCCCGAAGGCCGAGCAGGCGCCCGCCGCGACGAGCAGCACCAGACCGAGCCCGGGCAGCGCCCCGGCGGGCACGGGCAGCCCGAGGACGAGGGAGGCGGCGGTGAGCACGAAGGCGCTGACGAACAACCCGTTGAGGACGTACGGGAGGGCTCGTCCGATCCACAGCGGGACCCTGTGGCGAGGGGAGAGCAGAACGGCCCCGAGAGTGCCGTACCGGCGCTCGTTGGAGACGGCCATCGTGCCGCCGTACACGCAGGAGGCGGAAGCTGCGAGAACGGCGTTGCCCACGAGATGGAAACGATCGTCGGCGACACCCAGTTCCCTTCCCAGGAAGACGAAGAAGAAAACCTGGAGAAGCGGTCCGACCAGCAGTGTTCCGAGGAACATCGGCGGGGTCGCCCAGTTGAACAGGGCGCGGTACGAGATCGCCCCGCCGACCACGAGCAGCCGGGAGGAGGCGTGGAAGCGGAAGCCGAGGAGTCGGCACCGGAAGCGGAACATCCGACGGTGGCCTTTCAGGCGAGGGCGAGGGTGGCGGCGGCGCGGGCCCGGCGTTCCACGCGCCCGAGGACGAGGACGGCGGCGAGGGCGTGTCCGGCGCCGAGCGCGGCGGCGGTGAGCATCGGCGTGAGCACGTCCCCGCCGGAGGTCGCCGCGTGCACGGCCCGCGCGCCCCAGGTCGTGGGCAGCGCCCAGGAGATCGGGCGGGTCCAGGCGGGCAGCACGGTGACGGGCACGAGCAGCCCGGACAGCAGCCAGACGGGGGTGTCGAGCGGGTTGGCGAGGGCGTTGGCGTTGCGGAGCAGGACGAAGGCGGCGGCGAGCAACAGCCCCGTCATGCCGAGGGCGAGGACGCACACCGGGACGGCGACGAGGAAGAGCAGCGGGTGCGCGAAGTCGAGCGGCACGTCGAAGAACAGCACGCCCCACAGGACGGTCGCGCCCATCGCGTAGGTGCCGATGACGGCGGTCGCGAGGGTGATGGGGAGGAGCACGAGCGCGAGCGGCGCGGGCGCGACGACCAGGATCTCCAGGGTGCCGAGCCAGCGCTGGTTCTGCACCGCGCCGCCCGAGCCGAAGAGGACCGAGCCCCAGATGCCCATGAGTCCGGCTCCCACGGAGGCGGTGAGCAGCCGGTCCGGGTCGCCGGCGGCGCGGAACAGGTGGACGGCGAGGGTGGCGTGGACGAGCGGGACGAGGACGGCGAAGGTGATCTCGATCGGGGAGCGCGACATGTACGAGACGTGGGTGCGCACCCCGACGAGGAGCAGCCGGGGGAGGCGCCTCATACGGACGCCTCCTCGGTCTCGGCCCCGAGACCGGCCGCCTCCTCCTCGGATTCGGTTCCCGGGCCGGCCGTCCCTTCCACGATCGCGATGTAGGCGTCCTCAAGGGACGGTTCGCGGTTCGTGACCCGGCCGATCCGTACGCCGTCGAGGGCGGCGAGGACGGGTCCGTGCAGGTCTGAGGCGCCGCGTCCGGTCTGCACGGTGACCGTCTGCAGGGCGCCCCGGTCCTCGGCCGCCACCCCCCGCACGCCGGGCACGCGCCGTACCCGGTCGAGCCGTTCCTCGTCCACGCCGTACGCCTCGATCTCCAGCACGTTCCGTTCCCGTACGAGGGACTTGAGGCTGCCGGGGGTGCCGAGGGCACGGATGCGGCCGCCCGCGATGACGGCGATCCGGTCGCAGAGCTCGTCGGCCTCGGCCATGTAGTGGGTGGTGAGGAGGACGGTGGTGCCGACGGCGGCCAGGTCGGCGACCGTGCGGCGCAGGTCGCGGGCGGCGACGGGGTCGACTCCGATGGACGGTTCGTCGAGGAAGAGGACGTCGGGGTGGTGGAGCAGCCCACGGGCGATGTGGAGGCGCTGGCGCATGCCGCGCGAGTACCCCTCGACGTGTTCCTTCTCCCGGCCCACCAGGCCGACGAGATCGAGGAGTTCGGCGATGCGCCGCTTCTGTTCGCGCGCCGGGACGCCGTACAGCTCGGCGAAGTAGCGGAGGTTGTCGAGGGCGGAGAGCCGGTCGTACAGGCCTCGGTCGCCGCCGAAGACGTACCCGATCCTGCGGCGTACGGCGACGGGGTCGCGGGCCACGTCGTGGCCGAACACCCGGGCCGTGCCGGAGGTCGGCAGGAGCAGGGTGTTGAGCATCTTGACGGTGGTGGTCTTGCCGGCGCCGTTGGGCCCGAGCAGGCCGAACAGCTCGCCCGGCGCCACCTCGAAGGTGACTCCGCGCACGGCCTCGGTCTCGGTCCGCCGAGACCTCGGCCATCCGGTTCTGCTGGTGTAGGTGCGGCGCAGCGCGTCCGCCTCGATTGCGAGCATGCGCCGGACGGTAGGGGCCGGCGAGAGGGCCGGGCCATCGATTCGGAAGGCCCCGAATCCTCAGGCCACGGTCTCGAATCGTCGGTTCGCGTGCCCGAATCGTCAGGCCACGGCGGTGAGGACGTCCTCTCCGGCGAGCAGCGCGAGCAGTGAACGGCCCGTGTCCGTCAGCTGGTAGTACACCGAGCGCCCGACGCGGTGGCGGGTCACGACGCCGGCCTCCGCGAGCACCGACAGGTGTTCGGAGACCGTGCTGGGGGCGAGACCGAGCCGGTCGGCGAGCCCGGCCGTGGTCAGGGGCGCGCCCAGTTCGCGCAGGACCGCCGCCCGGCCCCGGCCGAGCATCAGCCCGAGCCGGTCCTCGGCGACGGGCTCCGCCGGTTCGCGCAGGGCGGCGGCGCCCCGGGCCTGGAAGCTGAGCGCGAAGACCTCGGGGTCGTCGGTGGAGTAGAGGCGGCAGCCCTCCGCGAAGACCAGCGGCACGAGGACGAGGCGCCGCTCGCCGGGCGCGTAGTCCGCGTCGATGTGCTTGGTCAGTTCGAGTACGGGCGGCTGCCAGCGGGCCCGTGTCTCCAGGCCGGCGAACAGCGCGTCGACCCCCTCCGTCGCGAACGTCCTGGCCCGGACGAGAACTTCGTCCTCGACGAGCCGGCGCATCGTCGGCCAGTACGGCTCGATCGCCCCCTCCCAGTAGGCGGCGTACGCGTCGGCGAGCGCCGCGCAGGCGGCCTCCGGGTCCTTCAGATAGGGCTGCAGGAAGGGCGCGTCGGCCATGCCGGGGTAGCAGACGGCCGCCTGGGCGCGGACGGACTCCGGGTCGGTGGCCCGCAGCGCGGCGAGCTCGTCGTGGACGTGGACCGTGCCGAAGGGCGGGGGCAGCAGGAAGTCGGAGACCTCGTGCCGTTCCCTGACGAACAGGTCCCGCAGCGGGCGGAGCCGGTCGTCCCCGCGCCACACCTCGCGCGCCTGTCCGACCCACTCCTGGTAGGGCCAGGAGGGGTGCCGGTGGGGCTGTGCGAGGTGCATCGAGCAGAACGCGTCGCGCAACGGGCTGATCGCGATCCGGGTCGCCCCGAGCGAGGCCTCGTCCAGCTCGATCCGTATCAAGCACCGCTCCCTTCGGTCCCGGGCAGCAGGGAGTCGGGGATCAGGAAGCCCTCCTCGACGAGCAGCCGGATCGCCTGCGGGGTGCGGTCCCGCAGCATGACGGGGTCCTCGCCCATCAGCTGTCCGATCGCGTCGAGGATGCGGCCGGCGCTGAGCGTGCCGTCGCACACGCCGGCGAATCCGGCGCCGACGTGGTCGACCTTGGTGGCCCGGCGCATGCCGCGGTTCTGCCGGAGCACCACGTGCTCCGGGTCCTCGGCGCCCGGCAGCCCGACCTGCTCCTGCACCACCTCGGGCGCGAGCGTGAACCGGTCGGCGAGGAGCGCCGCGTCGTCGTGGGCGCGCAGGTAGTCCTGGCGCTCGAAGTGGGCGTGGACGGCGGGCCCGAGGGGCTGTTCGACGGGGTGCGGCCACTCCTCGACGACGATCGAGGGCTCGACCGCGCCGGAGGCCACGGCCCCGTTGCGCCGGATCGTGATCCAGCCGAAGCCGACCGCGCGGGTCTTGGCCGCCTCGAACTCGTCGAGCCAGCGGTCGTACGCCGCCCGATAGGCGTCCGGGTCACCGCGGTGGTCGCCGCTGTCGCGCAGCCACAGCTCCGTGTACTGGGTGACGTCCTGGACCTCGCGCTGCACGATCCAGGCGTCGCAGCCGCGCGGCACCCAGGACCGCAGCCGCTCCTGCCACTCCTCGCCCTCGACGTGCTGCCAGTTGGCGAGGAACTGGGCGTATCCGCCGTCGTTGAGCCGCTCCCCGGCCTGCTGCACGAGCGTGCGGCACAGGTCGTCGCCGCTCATCCCGCCGTCCCGGTAGGTGAGTCCGGTGCCGGGGGAGATCACGAACGGGGGGTTGGAGACGATCAGGTCGTACGTGTCGCCGTCGACGGGCTCGAAGAGCGAGCCGACCCGCAGCTCGGCCTCCCGGGCCCCGGAGAGGGCGAGGGTGAGCCGGGTGAAGTCCAGGGCGCGCGGGTTGAGGTCGGTGGCGGTGACCAGGGTGGCGTGCTGGGCGGCGTGCAGTGCCTGGATGCCGGAGCCGGTGCCGAGGTCGAGCGCGGAGGAGACCGGCGTACGGACCGTGATGCCGGCGAGGGTGGTGGAGGCGCCGCCGACGCCGAGGACGACGGCCGCGTCCGCCTGGCGGCCGTTCTTCCCGCTGCCTCCGGCGCCGCCGACGGCGCAGCCCAGGTCGGAGACGATGAACCAGTCCTCGCCGTCCGGTCCGCCGTACGGCCGGACGTCGACCGTGGCGAGCACGGTGCCGTCCTCGCGGACCACCCAGCCGTCGGCGAGGGCCTCCTCCAGCGGGAGCGCGGCGGCGGCCCGGTCGGCCGGGACGGGCTCCTGGAGCAGGAAGAGCCGGACGAGGGTCTCCAGCGGGGAGTCGCCGCGGGTGGCGCGCAGGGCGGGCACGGTCTCGCTGCGGGCGAGCGCCGCGTAGGCCGGGGCGCCGAGCAGGTCGAGCAGTCCGTCGGCGGTGAAGTCGGCGGCGAGCAGCGCCTCGCGCAGACAGGCGGCGTGCGCGGGCACCGGGAGGCGGGGAGGCAGGCTGGTCGTACTCACCGCTCCATTGTGACGGCCGCCACCGACATCCGGGCGGCCGACCCGGCGGCGTGCGGCCGATCGCCGCGGACGCCGGGCCGATCGGCCCCTGGTTCTCCTACTGGACCTTGCCGACCGTGGACTTCTTGATCGGCTTGGCGGACGTCTTCTTGGCCGGCTTCGCGGAGCCGGAGTCGGAGTCGGAGTCGGAGTCCGGGTCCGAGGTGGCGCCGGGGTCCGAGGTGGCGCCGGGGTCCGAGGTGGCGCCGGCGTTCGGGGAGGCGGAGGCCTTCGGCGGGACCGAGGCCGTGGGCTTCTGGCAGCCGGGCTGCTTGGCCATCGCCTGGCCCAGCTCGCCGTCCTCCAGCTTGGAGAGGGCGTTCTGGTCCATCTTCTCGATCTTGGTCAGGCCGTCGGCGACGCCCTGGAGGCCGTCCGCGAACTTCTGCTGGTTCGTCGGGTCCAGCGCGTCGACCTGCTTCTTGAGCCCCTCGTAGGCCACCGCGGTGTCGTTGAGTTCCTTGATCGCGTCCTTCTGGACCTTCTCGCCGTTCTCGACGGGCGGGGCTCCGGCGGCCTCGACGGCCTTGGCGAGGGCCCGGTCGGCGTTCGCGATGTCCTGGAACGCCTTCGAGTCGGCGGCCTGGATCTCGGCCGGCTTGCTGTCGGCGGCGGTCGAGATGATGATCTGGTGGGCGTCGGCCCTCTTCTGGATCTGGGGCTTGGCCTGGTCGCAGAACGTCTTCGCCCAGTCGCCCACCTTGTCGCCCTCGTCGTCGCTGCAACCGGCCAGCGCGAGCACCAGTACCGCGCCGCCGGACAGTGCGGCCGCAAGCTTCTTGTTCAACGGATCGGTCCCTTCCAAGGCTCTCGGCCCCGGAACATACACGCCGAACGGACTACTTCCACTTTTCGTACGACTGGTTCGTCCCATATTGCAGTCTTTTGACCCAAGAGACAGTGCTCCTGCCCCTCCCGGAAACCCCCGGTAATGAGACGGACGCCACTGACTCGCGCGGGAGTCGCGCACGGACTTGGCGTCAGGACATCGCCACCGAGCGTCTCTTGGAGGCCCGGACCGCGCCGATCACGACGAGGAGCGCGACCACCGCGACCGCCGCCCGCAGCCCGGCGCTCGCGTCGCCGCCGTAGCTGAACCGCACGACCGCCGGGGCGATCAACAGCGCGACCAGGTTCATCACCTTCAGGAGCGGGTTGATCGCCGGACCCGCCGTGTCCTTGAACGGGTCGCCGACCGTGTCCCCGATGACGGTCGCCTCGTGCGCCTCGCTGCCCTTGCCGCCGTGGTTCCCGTCCTCGACCAGCTTCTTCGCGTTGTCCCAGGCGCCACCGGAGTTGGCGAGGAAGACTGCCATCAGCGCGCCCGCCCCGATCGCCCCGGCGAGGTACGCGCCGAGCGCGCCGACCCCGAGCGCGAAACCGACCGCGATCGGGGCCATCACGGCGAGCAGCCCGGGCGTGGCGAGTTCGCGCAGCGCGTCCTTGGTGCAGATGTCGACGACCCGCCCGTATTCCGGCTTCTCGGTGAAGTCCATGATCCCGGGGTGCTCGCGGAACTGCCGTCGCACCTCGTAGACGACCGAACCGGCCGAACGCGACACCGCGTTGATCGCGAGTCCCGAGAAGAGGAAGACGACCGCCGCGCCGAGGATCAGGCCGAAGAGGTTGTTGGGCTGCGAGATGTCCATCGACAGCGTCACCGCGTCGGCCCTCGCGCCGAACTCCCCGACGTCGGCGACCGAGGTCGCGATGGCGTCGCGGTACGAGCCGAAGAGCGCCGCGGCCGCCAGGACGGCGGTGGCGATGGCGATGCCCTTGGTGATGGCCTTCGTGGTGTTGCCGACGGCGTCCAGGTCCGTGAGGACCTGCGCGCCCGCCCCCGTGACGTCTCCGGACATCTCCGCGATGCCCTGGGCGTTGTCGGCGACCGGCCCGAAGGTGTCCATGGCGACGATCACCCCGACGGTGGTGAGCAGCCCCGTCCCGGCGAGGGCCACCGCGAACAGCGCCAGCATGATCGAGGCACCGCCGAGCAGGAACGCCCCGTAGACGGTGAGCCCGATCAGCAGGGCCGTGTAGACGGCGGACTCCATGCCGAGCGCCACGCCCGCGAGGACGACGGTCGCCGGGCCGGTGAGGGAGGACTTGCCGATGTCCCTGACCGGCCGCCGGTTCGTCTCGGTGAAGTAGCCGGTGAGCTGCTGGATGAGCGCGGCGAGGACGATGCCGAGGGCGACCGCGACCAGGGCGAGGACCCGCGGATCGCCGCCGTGGTCGTGGATGCCCGGTTCGGTGACGCCTTCGAGCTCGGCGTACGAGGACGGCAGGTAGACGAAGGCGGCGACGGCGACGCACACCAGCGAGATGACCGCCGAGACCAGGAATCCGCGGTTGATCGCGCTCATCCCGCCGCGGTCGGCGCGCCGCGGGGCGACCGTGAGGATGCCGACCACGGCGGTCACCACGCCGATCGCCGGCACCATCAGGGGGAACGCGAGGCCGTGGTCGCCGAAGGCCGCCTTGCCGAGGATGAGCGCGGCGACCAGGGTCACGGCGTACGACTCGAAGAGGTCGGCCGCCATGCCGGCGCAGTCGCCGACGTTGTCGCCCACGTTGTCGGCGATGGTGGCGGCGTTGCGCGGGTCGTCCTCGGGGATGCCCTGCTCGACCTTGCCGACGAGGTCGGCGCCGACGTCGGCGGCCTTGGTGAAGATCCCGCCGCCCACCCGCATGAACATGGCGATGAGCGCGGCGCCGAGCCCGAATCCCTCCAGGACCTTGGGCGCGTCGGCGGCGTAGACGAGGACGACGCAGGCGGCCCCGAGCAGCCCGAGGCCGACCGTGCACATGCCGACGACCCCGCCCGTGCGGAACGCGATCCGCATGGACCGGTGCGCGACCTCGC
Source organism: Streptomyces sp. NPDC107498 (assembly GCF_055582805.1). Lineage (NCBI taxonomy): Bacteria > Bacillati > Actinomycetota > Actinomycetes > Kitasatosporales > Streptomycetaceae > Streptomyces > Streptomyces sp. NPDC107498. Next base: position 133,551 of record NZ_JBVJPE010000006.1, read on the forward strand.
TCGGGTCCCTCCGGGGTTCGCCCGGCGCCGGGGTGGCCTCTCTGGCCGCGGCGGCGACCCGCACGTTGGCCCGTACGGCGAGCCGCATGCCGAGATAGCCGGTGGCCGCCGAGAAGAGCGCCCCGACCAGGAAGAACAGGGAACGTCCCGCACGCTGTGACCAATTGTCGGCCGGCAGCAGCATCAGCAGGAAGAACACGACGGCCGCGAAGACGGCGAGGGTCCGCAGCTGCCGCGCGAGGTAGGCGTTGGCGCCCTCCTGCACGGCGGCGGCGATCTCCTTCATCCTCTCGGTGCCCTCACCCGCCGCGAGCACCTGGCGGACGAGGATCCGCGCGACGATCAGTGCGGCGAGGGCGATGGCCGCGACGACGACCACGATCGTCCGGTTCCCGCTCGTGAGCACCGCCGCGGCGAGCGTTGTGGGGTACATGGGGACGGATCATAGGGAGACAACCCGGGACATACCGGGATGCACCAATTCGTGGGCGAGGACACCGGGCGCGGAGGAACCGGAAAACCGTCGGCACAAGAGAGCCCGACACGAGAGAGAGGCCCTGCGCCGCAGGGCCTCTCTCTCGTGCACGTGTACGGGGCGGGACCCCGCCCCGTGTCCGGGTCAGGTCCCACTCCGTGTTCGGTCAGGTCCCGGCCCGTGTCCGGGTCAGGTCCCACTCCGCGTTCGGGTCGGGCGGGTCCCGGCGTGCCCGGGTCAGGACAGGACGTTCGCCGAGCTCGCCGGCCACGTCATCCGGATGGTGCCGCCGTCCTCGCCGGCGCTCACCTCGACGTCGTCGACGAGCCCGCGGATCACCGCGAGTCCCATCTCGTCCTCACCGTCGGCGTCGTCGAAGTCCTCGGCGGGGGCCGCGGCCCGCGCACCGGGGACACCGACCGCGTCGGCCGCCGCCACCCCCGCGCCCGGCACCTCGTCGCCCACTTCGATGGAGAACGTCTTCTCCTCCTCGATCAGGACGACCCGGATGGGGGTCGTGACGTCGTTGCTGCGATGCAGCCCGACCGCACGGGAACAGGCCTCACCCACGGCGAGACGCACCTCGTCGAGGACCGCATCGTCCACGCCCGCCCGGCGCGCGACCGCGGCCGCCACCAGGCGGGCCGTACGGACGTGCTCCGGTTGAGCGCTGAAGCGGAGTTCAACGGTGGCCATGCGAACCCCCTGGGCTCAGTCGACGGCGTTGACGGCCTCGTCGACCGAGGTGTGGATCGGGAACACCTTGGTGAGACCCGTGATCCGGAAAATCTTCAGAATGCGCTCCTGGTTGCAGACCAGGCGCAGCGAGCCCTCGTGCGCGCGAACGCGCTTCAGGCCGCCGACGAGCACACCGAGGCCGGTGGAGTCGAGGAAGTCCACGCCCTCCATGTCGACAACCAGGTGGTAGCTGCCGTCGTTCACCAACTCGACCAACTGCTCGCGCAGCTTGGGCGCGGTATACACATCAATCTCGCCACCGACCTCGACGACCGTACGGTCACCACCAGCGCCGGACACATTGCGAGTCGACAGGGACAGGTCCACGGATCCTCCAGCACCTTGCTATCGGGCGAACGTCCTCTCGGGCCTCCGGGGCGGAGCCGAGGAACGGAACGCCAGCCGCGATGGCATTCAATCACTTACCGGCAACCATGCACGACGCCTTGGGGGCATTGTCCGTCATGGCAGTGACACACTCGGTGCCGATGGCCAAGAATCACCGCCCCCGTCGTCCGGCCGGGGAAACGGGCAGTCGCCCCTCTCCCGGCATGGTTCTCGACCGGCTCTCCTCGGGCGAGAGCCGGGCCGCGCGCATCACTCATACGGAGCACATGCCCGCCCGGGAGGGCCGTCATGCCGTCTGGCCGCACCGCATCCGCCCGGAAGTGATCGCGGCGATCCAGGAGGCCGGAATCGAGCACCCCTGGGCCCACCAGGCGGAGGCCGCCGAGCACGCCCTGGACGGCGAGTCCGTGGTGATCGCCACGGGCACCGCCTCGGGCAAGTCGCTCGCCTACCTCACCCCGGTCCTCAGCGCCCTCCTGGACGGTGCGGAGGCCCCGAACGGCCGCGGCGCCACCGCCCTCTACCTCGCGCCCACCAAGGCCCTCGCAGCCGACCAGCGACGCGCCGTACGGGAACTGGCCGCCCCGCTCGGCAACCGGATCCGCCCCGCCGTCTACGACGGCGACACGCCGTTCGAGGAGCGCGAATGGGTGCGGCAGTACGCGAACTACGTGCTGACCAACCCCGACATGCTGCACCGGGGCATACTCCCCTCCCACCCCAGGTGGTCCTCCTTCCTGCGCTCCCTGCGCTATGTCGTGATCGACGAGTGCCACACCTACCGGGGCGTCTTCGGCTCCCACGTCGCCCAGGTGCTGCGCCGCCTGCGCCGCGTCTGCGCCCGGTACGGCTCCGAGCCCGTCTTCCTCCTCGCCTCGGCCACCTCCGCCGAACCGGCCCGGGCCGCCGGCCGCCTCACCGGCCTGCCGGTCACCGAGGTCTCCGACGACGCCTCCCCGCGCGGCGAGCTGGTCTTCGCCCTCTGGGAACCGCCGCTGACCGAGCTGCACGGCGAGCGCGGCGCGCCCGTACGCCGCACCGCCACCGCCGAGACCGCGGACCTGCTGACCGACCTGACCAGGCAGGGCGTCCGCTCGGTCGCCTTCGTCCGCTCCCGGCGCGGCGCCGAGCTGATCTCCGTGATCGCCCAGGAACGGCTGGCCGAGACCGATCACGCGCTCGCCCGCCGCGTCGCCGCCTACCGGGGCGGTTATCTGCCCGAGGAGCGCCGCGCCCTGGAGCGGGCCCTGCACTCCGGCGAGCTCCTCGGCCTGGCCGCCACGACCGCCCTGGAGCTGGGCGTGGACGTCTCCGGCCTGGACGCCGTCCTGATCGCCGGCTACCCGGGCACCCGGGCCTCCCTGTGGCAGCAGGCGGGCCGCGCCGGCCGCGCCGGCGAGGGAGCCCTCGCGATCATGATCGCCCGGGACGATCCGCTGGACACCTTCCTCGTCCACCACCCGGAGGCGATCTTCGAGCAGCCGGTCGAGACGACCGTCCTGGACCCCGACAACCCCTACGTCCTCGCCCCCCATCTGTGCGCCGCCGCCGCGGAGCTCCCGCTGACCGAGCCGGACCTGGCCCTCTTCGGCCCGGCCGTGCCCGACCTGCTGCCCCAGCTGGAAGGGGCCGGGCTGCTGCGCCGCCGCTCCACCGGCTGGTACTGGACCCGCCGCGAGCGGGCAGCCGACCTCACCGACATCCGGGGCGGCGGCGGCAGCCCCGTCCGGATCGTGGAGGCCGGCACCGGCCGCCTCCTCGGCACCGTCGACGAGGCCGCCTCCCACGCCGCCGTCCACGAGGGCGCCGTCCACCTCCACCAGGGCCGCACCTATCTGGTGCGGGAGCTCGACCTCAAGGACTCCGTGGCCCTCGTCGAGGAGGCCGTCCCCCCGTACTCCACCACCGCCCGCGACACCACCTCCATCACCGTCCTCGAAACCGACACCGAGATCCCCTGGGGAGCCGGCCGCCTCTGCTACGGCTCCGTCGAGGTCACCAACCAGGTCGTCTCCTTCCTCCGACGCCGTCTGATCACCGGCGAGGTGCTCGGTGAGACCAAGCTCGACCTGCCGCCCCGCACCCTGCGCACCCGGGCCGTGTGGTGGACGGTCACCGAGGACCAGCTCGACGCCGCCCGGATCAACCCGGAGATCCTCGGTGGCGCCCTGCACGCCGCCGAGCACGCCTCCATCGGCATGCTGCCGCTCTTCGCCACCTGCGACCGCTGGGACATCGGCGGCGTCTCCGTACCGCTCCATCCCGACACCCTGCTGCCCACCGTCTTCGTGTACGACGGACACCCGGGCGGCGCGGGCTTCGCCGAGCGCGCCTTCCGCACCGCCCGCGCCTGGCTGACGGCCACCCGGGAGGCCATCGCCTCCTGCGAGTGCGAGGCGGGCTGCCCCTCCTGCATCCAGTCCCCGAAGTGCGGCAACGGCAACGATCCCCTCCACAAGCGCGGTGCCGTCCGCCTCCTCACGGAACTCCTGAGGGCGGCCCCGGAGGACCCGCCCTCGACCTGACCTCCGGCCGGTACGGGCCGCGCACGACCCGGGCGGTCACGTCCGCGACCCCGCCCCGCACGGCGCACCGTGCCAGCTCGACGCCCTGCGCGGCGGCCACCCGCGAGGCGGTGGCGCACGCCTCGGCCTCGCCCCACAGGGCCCGGTCGGCGGCGGCCAGGGCGGCCAGGTCGGCGACCCCGCCGGCCCGGTGCCTGGCCGCCACCGCCTGCCCGAGCGCGAGCACCGCCCCGAACACCACGCACAGGGCACACGCCGCGAACGCGGCCCACACGGTCGCCGCCCCACGGTCCCCCGACGGACCCGCGCCCCGGCCGGACCGCCGGCCCACCGGCCCCGCGCCCCGCCCTGAGCACCACCCCGACGGGCCCGCGCCCCAGCTCCCGCCCCCGCGCCCCGGACGGACACTCACGGGGGCGCCACGGCGCCGGACGGGCGTCATGGGGCTCCTCCGCCCACCGTGTCCTCCGCGAGGGCCGCCGCGTCGGCTCTCAGGGTGACCCCTATGCCCCGGGGACCCGGGGCCGCCGCCTCCACCGTCACCCGCCACAGCTCGCCCTCCCTCGCCACCGACACCCGGGCGCCCTCGGGCGCGGCGGCACGGGCAGTCTCCTCGGCGGAGTTCACCGGCTCCGAACGAGCCGCCGCCCTCGCCCCCGCCCTCGCCGCGTCCACACACCGGATCTGCGCGGCGGCCGCGGCCAGCGCCCAGAGCAGCGTCACCGTGAACAGCGCGAGGACGGGCAGGACCATCGCCGCCTCCACGGTCACGAACCCCCGGTCAGAACGGCGCATCGAGTGCCTTCCCGATCACCGACTCCAGCGCCCCCGAGACCGCACCACTGGTCACGATCTTGTAGAGCACGGCGGCGAACGCCGCCGCGGCGATCGTCCCCACCGCGTACTCGGACGTGGTCATCCCTCCGTCACGGCTCGCTGCCGTCCGCCGTGCCCGCCACCAGCCGCGCAGTCGCCCCTCGAACGCCACACCGACCTCCTCGTCCCGCCCCGTCTCGTCCTGCCGTGCCTCGCCGTGATCTGTCATGTCGTCGTTCCTCGTCATCTCTCGTGCCGTGTCTCGCCGTGCCGTGTCTCGTCGTGTTGTCGCGTTCATCCGTCCAGCAGTCCCGTCGCGAGGCCGATCACCACCGGAGCCACGCCCACCGCCAGGAAGGCGGGCAGGAAGCAGAGCCCCACGGGCGCGCTGATCAGCACCTGTGCTCTGCGTGCCCGGACCGCCGCCGCGCGGGAGCGGGTGGCGCGCAGGGCGGCCGCGTGCCGGGCGACGGCCTCCGCCGTCGGTGCCCCCGAGGAACCGGCCCTCTCCATGCAGCGGGCCAGCCCTTCGGCGCCCGGTATCGCGCCGAACCTCCCCCACACCTCGGCGGGTTCGCCGCCGAGCCGCAGTTCGGCGGCCGTGCGGGTCAGTCGCTCGCCGAGCGGGCCGCCCAGCGACCGGCCCACCGCCTCCGCCGCCTCACCCGGTCCGGCTCCGGAGGCGGCACAGGCCGCCAACAGATCTGCGGCGAGCGGAAGATGACGTGCCGCCTCCTCCTCGTCGGCCGACGGCGGCAAGGCCCGCCGTCCCGCCCTCCACCTCGCCCCTGCGGCCACCAGGGCCCCGGCGCACAGGCCGCCGGCCCCGCCGAACAGCGCCCAGCCGACACCGACGCCCACGAGGGGCGCCAGCCAGAGCCGCATCCACGGCGGCAGCCCGCCCCGGACCTTCCGGGGGCGCGGTTCCCGGCCCACGAAGAGGGACCCCGCCCGCCGCCGCGTCCGGCGCGCCCGCAGTCCACGCAGCACCTCGACGACCCCCTGCGCGCACAGGACCGCGGCCAGGAGCGGGAGGCCCACCGCTCGAACACCGTCCGGCACGTGGTGAACCGCTTCCCCGATCACGTCCGCTCCCCTCCCCGGACGATCCGCGCGGCCCACCACAGTCCGGCCGCCTCCAGCACCCCGCCCACGGCCAGACAGCCCAGACCGGCCGGTGTGTGCAGCAGCACCCGCAACGGGTCGGCACCCAGGGCGGCGCCGAGGGCGAGCCCGGCAGCCGGGAGGAGGGCGAGGACCGTCACCGTGGCCCAGGCACCGGCCAGTTCGGCCCGCAGACGGTCGCGCTGCTCACGGTGGTCCCGCAGAGCGGCCTCCAGCCGGTCGAGCCCGGCGGCCAGGCCAGCGCCTCCGTCCACGGCCACCTGCCAGCAGGCCGCCATGCCCGCGAGCCCGTCGGCGCCGTCCTGCCGGGCCGCCCGCCGCAGCGCCTCCGGCACGTCCCCGCCGAACCGGGCCGCCGCCAGCACCGACGCCTCTCCGGCGCCGAGCGCGCCCGTCTCCCGTGCTGCGAAGGACAGCGCCTGCGCGGGCTGCCATCCGGCCCTCAACTCACCGACGACAGCCCCGCACAGGGCCACCACCCGCTCGGCCCGTGCCTCACGTTCCCTCCCTCGTCCCGCGGCTCGCAGCCGGCGCCCCACCAGGGGCACCGCGAGCACCCCCACCACCAGCGGCAGCGGTGACTCGCCGAGGAGGGCGAGGACTCCCGCCACCGGCAGACACAGCCACGCGCGCCGCCTTCGCAGGGCGGTCCACCACTTCGTGGCCACCTCCGGCCATTCCCGGCCGCCACGCCCGCCGGAGACCCCGCCCACGAGCACCGCCCGCATCCGGCCCGCACCACGCCGCCGCTCGGCCGTCCACCACAGGGCGAGTACCGCGCAGAGCGCCGCCGTTCCGTGCGCCGCGCCCCGTACCGTCATCATTCCGCCCGTCACCGCACTCCCCCTCCGATCAGCTTCCTCAGCCGCTCCCAGCCCTTCTCCCTCTCGAACCCGGTCGCGCCCCACCGCAGCGCCGGCACCGTCCGGACCAGGCCGTCCCGGTCCCGCTCCAGGACGTGCGCCTCGGCGATCCGCCGACGCCCGCTCCTGTCCCGTACGACGTGCAGCACGACCGACAGTCCGGCACCCAGCTGGCTGTGCAGGGCGGCCCGGTCGAGTCCGGCCGCCGTCCCCAGGGCTTCGAGCCGCGCCGGGACGTCTGCCGCCGTATTGGCATGGACCGTTCCACAACCGCCTTCATGACCCGTGTTGAGAGCGGCGAGCAGGTCCACCGCCTCGCCGCCCCTGACCTCGCCGACCACCAACCGGTCGGGACGCATCCGCAGCGCCTGGCGGACCAGGTCCCGCAGGGTCACGAGCCCGGCACCCTCCTGGTTCGCCGGGCGCGCCTCCAGGCGCACCACGTGCGGGTGGTCCGGTCGTAACTCCGCCGAGTCCTCGGCGAGCACGATCCGCTCCCGCTCCCCCACGAGCCCCAGGAGCGACGCGAGGAGCGTGGTCTTGCCCGTCCCGGTGCCGCCGCTGACGAGGTACGACACACGGGCGTCGATCAGGGCCCGCAGGATCGGTGCCCCGTCCGGCGGCACGGTGCCCGCCGCGACCAGCTCCTCCAGGGAGAAGGCGCGCGGGCGGACCACCCGCAGCGACAGACAGGTCGAGCCGACCGCGACCGGCGGCAGCACCGCGTGCATCCGGGTGCCGTCGGGGAGCCGGGCGTCGACCCACGGTCGGGCGTCGTCGAGACGGCGCCCGGCCACCGCCGCGAGCCGTTGCGCGAGACGGCGGACCGCGGCGGCATCGGGAAACGACACCGGGGCCCGTTCGAGACCGGTGCCCCGGTCCACCCACACCTGGTCGGGCGCGGAGACGAGGACATCGGTGACCGACGGGTCGGCGAGCAGTGGCTCCAGCGGCCCGGTCCCGATCAACTCGCACCTCAACTCCTCTGCCGCACCGAGCACTTCCGCGTCACCGAGCAGCCTTCCCTGGGCCCGCAGTGCCGCCGCCACGCGTGCCGGGGTGGGCTCGGCCCCACTCGCCGCGAGCCGCTGCCGCACGGCGTCGAGGAGCCTCGCCCCGCTGCCCGCTGCGCCATCCGCGCCCCAGACCGCGACCCCCGCCCCGGTCATGCCGCACCGCCGGCGCGCTCCCAGAAGGCGGCGCAGAACCGGCCGAGAGCCCCTCGGGGTTCAGCGCCCGGCGGCACGCCGGCGTCCTGGTCGACCACGATCCCCGGGTCGTAGGGGAGTTCACCGACGAGTGGCAACCGCAGCGCGTCGGCGACCCACCGCTCGTCGAGCCCCGCCGCGTACGGGCCGCGGACCACGGCGCGCAGGTCGCGCACGACCGGACCGATCGTCGAGACCATCCGATGGGCGGCCGCGACGGCCCTCAACTCTCCCGGCACGACGAGCAGTCCCAGGTCGAGCTGGGACAGGGCCTCGACGGCCGACGGGTCGGCCCCGCGCGGCAGGTCGACCACGACGGCCCCGCCCCGTCGGCGTGCGGCGGCGAGCACGGACCGCACGGCCTCTGGCGGCACCGGCGCGGCTGCGTCCCTGCCCCAGCTGAGCACCCGGACGCCGCGCACCGACGGCAGGGACTCCTCCAGGGCGCCGCCGGCCAGGCGGCCCTTCGAGGCGGCGAAGTCGGGCCATCGCCTGCCCTCCTCGCGCTCGCCGCCGAGCAACACGTCGAGCCCTCCGCCCAGCGGGTCGCCGTCGACGAGCAGCGTGCGGTGCCCGGCCCGCGCGGCGGCCAGCGCGAGACCGCAGGCCAGGGTGGAGGCTCCCGCGCCGCCCCGGCCGCCGACGACGCCGACCGTCAGCGCCGCCCTGTCCGCCTCCTCGGCCGCGTCGGCGAGGCGGTCGACGAGCAGGCTCTCGGCACCCGGGAGGCTCAGGACGCTCTCCGCGCCGATCTCGACCGCCAGCCGCCACAGCCCCGGGTCGTCCCGGTCGCGGCCGACGAGGAGGGTCCCGGGCCGGCGCACCGCTCCCCGGCAGCGGACGGCGACGTCGTCGCCGACCAGGACGAGCGGCGGATCGGTCCAGCTCGTGCGCCGGTCCGGCACCCGGTGGTCCACCTCGGGCTCGACTCCGGCGGCGGCGCACAGCCGCAGCAGGTCGTCGAGCAGTCCGAGGTCCTCGGTGACGATCAGCGGCCCCGCCCGACGCGGCCCGGCCGTCCCCGCCCCGTCGGGCCCCGTTCCGTCCGGCTCCGCTCCGTGTGCCGTCCCCATGGCCTCGGAAGTCCTGGATGTCTCCACGACGCACACCCCTCTCGTGATTCCTGTCGGCCGCGGACTTCGCGACAGGAATCACCGTGGGGCCGTCCTGGAAATCGTGCCGATCTCACCGAAAAACTGTGGATAAGCGAGGGGCTGTGAATAACTTCGCCACCCCCTCGGGGACTGTCCGGAACGCAGCCCGACGATTACCGTGAGTGATGGATCGAGAGCCGGGCGGGGCCTCGGTCGATCCGTGACCGATGAACGGAAGGAAGGGAGGGAGCGATGGCGCGCAGGGCCAAAACGGCTCCGGACATGCGACGACCCCCGCCGGGGGGGAGAGCGGGGGTCGTCTCTCCGGCCGGCTCGGGGGGGGAGGAGCCGGACCGGGTTAGCACGGTCGCGAACGATCCGTGACTTCCATGGTGTACCCGAGAGCCTTCTCAGGCAAACCCACGCGCCCCAGCGTACGCCGAATGGCGGGCACCTATGCTCGGGCTCGTGGAAAACCACTCCTTGCCGCGCACAGCCGCCTTCTTTGACCTGGACAAGACGGTCATTGCGAAGTCTTCGACGCTGACCTTCAGCAAGTCCTTCTACCGGGGCGGACTGATCAGCCGCCGCGCCGCCCTGCGGACGGCCTACATCCAGTTCGTCTTCCTGGTGGGCGGAGCCGATCACGACCAGATGGAGCGGATGCGTGAATATCTTTCCGCGCTCTGCAAAGGCTGGAACGTGGCCCTGGTGAAGGAGCTCGTCGCCGAGACCCTTCACGACCTGATCGACCCGATCATCTACGACGAGGCCGCCTCTCTCATCGAGGAGCACCACGCCGTCGGCCGCGACGTCGTGATCGTCTCGACCTCCGGGGCCGAGGTGGTCGAGCCGATCGGTGAGATGCTCGGGGCCGACCGGGTCGTCGCCACCCGGATGGTGGTCGGCGAGGACGGGTGCTTCACCGGGGAGGTGGAGTACTACGCCTACGGGCCGACGAAGGCAGAGGCGGTGCGGGAGCTCGCGGAGTCGGAGGGCTACGACCTCTCGCGTTGCTACGCGTACAGCGATTCGGCGACCGACATCCCCATGCTGGAGGCCGTCGGCCACCCGTACGCGGTCAACCCCGACCGGACGCTGCGCAGGGAAGCCGCGGCCCGGGAGTGGCCGGTGCTGTCCTTCGACAAGCCGGTGCGCCTCAAGCAGCGGCTGCCCGAGTTCCGGATGCCGCCCCGTCCCACGCTCGTCGCCGCCGCGGCGATCGGAGCGGCTGCCGTCGGAGCCGGACTCGTCTGGTACGCGGCGCGGCGCCGGCAGGCGGCCCTCGCCCAACGTCTCGCCGATGACTTTGCCCGAATTTGAGCAATTGGCAGAGAAGTGGATCCACCACTTTCGCTTCCACCCGGACAGGAGTAGAAAGGAATCAGGCCCGCGAGACCGAGGACATCCGAGAGGATCACCTGTTGAGCATGAAGGCCCCACGGACCTAGCACTGAAACCGGGCACCCACGCGACGTCGACCCGTCGATTACGGGCCAGCCGCACCAGGCCACGGGCAAAGTTCCCGGCCTGATGGGCACATATCGAGGACGCTTGGTAACTGGGTGGACGTGCCAGCGGCGGTACCAGCACTGGTGCCGCCGCAACCCATTCCCGGCCCTGTCGCGCCCTTCCCGGCGCTGGTCGCGCCTCCTTGCAGGGCCTGACTCTCAGGCGGCGCCGCGCTGGAGGGCCTCACAGACGGCCGTCGACTCCCGGACGCCCAGCTCGACCGAGCGCCCGCAGTGGGCGATCCAGGCGCCCACGCCCTCCGGGGTGCCCGACAGGTACCCCTCGAAGGCGGCGAGGTAGGCGGCCCGGCCCTGTTCCGCGTGGCCGACCTCGGCCGGGCAGATGGCCTTGGGGTCGAGGCCGCTGCCGACCAGTGCGATCCGCTCGGCCGCCCGGGCGACGAGGCCGTTGTACGAGGTGAAGGGGCGCAGTGCGAGCAGTTCGCCGTGCACCACGGAGGCCGTGACGAGGGCAGGGGCCTCGCTGCCCGCGACGATCAGTTCGGCGAGGCCGTCGAGTCGTCCCGCGACCTCGGCGGGCGTCGGCAGCGGGAGGTCGATCAGCGGTTCGTCGACCGTCTCGCCGTCCAGGCGGGGCCGGCCCACGGAGTCGCCTTCACCGGTACCGGCCGGGAGGCCCGCGTCGCCGGCGGCGACCAGGTGCAGCCGGGCGAGCACGCGCAGGGGCGACTGACGCCAGATGGAGAGCAGCTGCCCGGCCTCGGCGCCGAGACGCAGGGCGGCGCCGACGGTGCGGGCCTCGGCGTCGGCGCTGAAGTCGGTGCGCCGACGGACCTCTTCCAGGGCCCAGTCGGCCCCGGACAGGGCAGCCGAACCGCGCGCGCCGCGCAGAGCCGCCTCGGAGGAGATCTCGTTGCTGCGGCGACGCATCACGCGGTGGCCGTAGACCCGGTCGACGGCCTTGCGTACGGAGTCCACCGCTTCGGCGACGCCCGGCAGGGAGCCGAGGGCGGCCAAGGGGTCAGAGGCGTGCGTACTCATAAGTAGGGAGGCTACGCGCCCCGGGGCCCCGCCCCACGATGGAGTGGTCTTCTTCACGCAGCTTGACCACGAGGTGCAACCATGCCACTACCCTAGGTGAACATGAAGATCGCTTTCGTGGGGAAGGGCGGCAGCGGCAAGACCACGCTGTCCTCGCTCTTCATCCGCCACCTCGCTGCCAACGAAGCCCCGGTCGTCGCCGTCGACGCCGACATCAACCAGCACCTGGGCGCCGCGCTCGGTCTGTCCGAGGCGGAGGCCGCCGCGCTGCCCGCGATGGGCGCGCACCTGCCGCTCATCAAGGAGTACCTGCGGGGCAGCAATCCACGGATCGCCTCCGCCGACATGATGATCAAGACGACACCGCCCGGGGAGGGTTCGCGGCTGTTGCGGGTCCGCGAGGACAACCCGGTGTACGAGGCGTGCGCGCGTCCGGTCCCGCTGGACGACGGTGAGATCCGGCTGATGGCGACCGGTCCCTTCACCGAGTCGGACCTCGGGGTCTCCTGCTACCACTCCAAGGTCGGCGCGGTGGAGCTCTGCCTCAACCACCTGGTCGACGGGGCCGACGAGTACGTGGTCGTCGACATGACGGCGGGTTCGGACTCCTTCGCGTCGGGGCTCTTCACCCGCTTCGACATGACCTTCCTGGTCGCCGAGCCGACCCGCAAGGGCGTCTCGGTCTACCGCCAGTACAAGGAGTACGCGCGGGACTTCGGCGTGGCTCTCAAGGTCGTCGGCAACAAGGTGCAGGGCCGGGACGACCTCGACTTCCTGCGCGAGGAGGTCGGCGAGGACCTGCTCGTGACGGTCGGGCACTCGGACTGGGTCCGCGCGATGGAGAAGGGCCGTCCGCCCCGTTTCGAGCTCCTGGAGGCGGAGAACCGCATGGCGCTCCAGGGCCTCCAGGACGCGGCGGACGACTCGTACGCCCATCGTGACTGGGAGCGCTACACGCGCCAGATGGTCCACTTCCATCTGCGCAACGCGGAGAGCTGGGGCAACGCCAAGACCGGGGCCGACCTGGCGTCGCAGGTCGACCCCGGTTTCGTGCTGGACGAGGGGCTCAGCGCGGTTCAGCCCGCCTGACGCCGAAGGCGGACTCAGCGCGGTTCAGCCCGCCTGACGCCGACGGCGGACTCAGCGCCGTTCGTACCGCCTGACGCCGACGGCCGGGCCGGCGCCACCCGATCCACCCGGCGCCGAGGGGCGGCTCGGCACCGCCCGGCGCCGCCCGGCCCGGCCGGCATCGACGGCCGGGGGCAGCGCCGCCCGGCCCACCCGGTGCCGACGGTCGGGATCGGCGTCGCCACGCCCGATCGACGGCGCCGATGGTCGGGCTCAGTGGCGTCCGGTGTGGCCGGTGGCCTTGGCCGGGGCGCCTGCCGGGACGGCCGGCTGGGGGGCGAGGAAGGCCTTCCAGCCGCCCGTCGGCGCCTCGCCGACCTTCAGGGTGCGCATCTTGGCGATGACGTCGGGGTCCTGGGCGTCGAGCCAGTCGGCGAGCTGGCGGAAGGACACGCACTTGACGTCCTTCTGCACGCAGACGGTGGCGATGGTCTCCTCGACGGCCCGCATGTACGTACCGCCGTTCCAGGACTCGAAGTGGTTGCCGATGATCAGCGGCGCGCGGTTGCCCCGGTAGGAGCGCTCGAAGGCCTGCACCAGGCCGTCGCGCATCTGGTCACCCCAGTAGCGGTGCTGGGAGGGGTCGCCCTGGGTCGTGCCCGACTGGTTCACCAGGAAGTTGTAGTCCATGGAGAGCGTCTGGAAGGCGCGGCCTGGGACGGGCACGAGCTGCATCGACAGGTCCCACAAACCCAGGTCCTTCTTGGGCCAGATCTGGTCGTTGACGCCGCTGGTGTCGTAGCGGAAGCCCATCTGCGCCGCCGCCCGGACGAAGTTCTTCCGGCCCTCCAGGCAGGGGGTGCGGGCGCCGACGAGCTCCTTGTCGTAGTCGAAGGGCAGCGGCTGTTCGGCGCGCAGGCCGGCGTTGGTCTTCCAGTGCTTGACGAAGGACTTGGCCTGGTTGATCTCGCTCTTCCAGTCCTCGACCGACCAGTTGTCGACGCCGCTCTCCTTCCCGCAGAAGTGGCCGTTGAAGTGGGTGCCGATCTCGTTGCCCTCCTGCCACGCACCGCGCAGTTCGCGGACGGTGGCGCGGATCCCCTCGACGTCGTTGAAGCCGATGTCCGAGCGGCCGGGACTGTGCTGCGGCGGGTCGTAGAGCTCCCGCTTCGCCTCCGGCAGCAGGTACACGCCGCTGAGGAAGTACGTCATGGTGGCGTCGTACTTCTTGCCGACCGCGCGGAAGTGGGAGAACAGCTTCTGGCTGTCCTCGCCGGCGCCGTCCCAGGAGAAGACCACGAACTGCGGCGGGGTCTCGCCGGGCTTGAGCTTCTGCCAGACCGGCTGGCGGGGTTGGACGCCGGTGAAGGCGGTCGAGCCGTCGCCGATCAGCCGGGGCGCGGTCTGGGGTGCCGCGGCCGCACCCTTCTTGACGCCCGCGTCGGAGGTCCCCTTCGTGGCGGCGTCGTCGGAGCCCGAGCAGCCGGCGAGGCCGGTGGCGAGGGTGAGGGTGAGGGCGCCGACGACGAGCGCCTTCCTCCGGACGGTGGTCGTTCTGCGGGGGGCTGACATCCGCACACCTTTCCTCAGATCCTCGGATTTACGTACAAGCGGCGTAAACGTCGCACCACGAGGACCGGGGGCCGTCAACGACAAGCGGCATGTGCACGTTCTGTCACCGGAACCGGTGAATCATTGCCCTGTTTGCCCCGAAAATAATGCCGCAGTCTTTACTCTCCATTACGATCCATTTACCGAGCGTTGATCCTCTGCCCCGACACTTCGGAGGCTCTCGCCCGGAGTCCCGCCACTGCACCCCGCACGAGCCGCGACCGCGCTGCCCCGGAGGAGACGGGAACATGACCCTCTGCACCCCTGACCGCACGACCAACCGGCCCCGGATCCAGCGGCCTCACAGCCCGCCGGACGGACCCCGACGCCTCCGCCTCGCCGGCGCCGACGTCTCCGCGTCCGTCGCCGTCTTCCTGATCGCGCTGCCGCTCTCGCTCGGCATCGCACTCGCCACCGGAGCCCCGCTCCAGGCCGGCCTGGTGGCCGCCGCCGTCGGCGGCCTCGTCGCCGGCCGGTTCGGCGGCTCCCCGCTCCAGGTGAGCGGCCCCGCCGCCGGACTCACCGTCGTGACCGCCGAGCTCATCCAGCGGTACGGCTGGCGCACCACCTGCGCCATCACCGTCCTCGCCGGTCTCACCCAGATCGCCCTGTCGGCGCTGCGCGTGGCCCGCTCGGCGCTCGCCGTCTCGCCCGCGATCGTGCACGGCATGCTGGCCGGCATCGGCGTCACCATCGCCCTCGCCCAGCTCCACATCGTGCTCGGCGGGACGCCGCAGAGCTCCGCCGTGTCCAACGCCCTCGGGCTGCCCGCCCAGTTGGCGCGCGCCCACCCGGAGGCGCTGGCCATCAGCGCCCTCACCGTGGCCGTGCTGCTGTGCTGGCCGCGCCTGCCGGGGCGTGCGGGACGGCTGGTACGGAAGGTCCCCGCCGCGCTCGTCGCGGTGGCCGGGGCGACGGCCGTGGCCTCCTTCACCGGGCTCGCCGTGCCGCGCGTGGACCTGCCGTCCTGGAGCAGCCACGCCCTGCCCGGCCTGCCCGAGGGCCCGGTCCTCGGCATCGCGGCGGGCGTGCTCACGATCACGCTCGTCACCAGCGTGCAGTCGCTGCTGTCGGCCGTCGCGGTCGACAAGCTGGTCGCCGCCCGGGGGGACCTGGGCCAGGGCATCCCCCGTTCCCGCCTCGACCGCGAGCTCGCCGGGCAGGGCGCGGCCAACATGGTCTCCGGGGCGCTCGGCGGCCTCCCGGTCGCCGGGGTCGCGGTCCGCAGCGTGGCCAACGTCTCGGCGGGAGCGGTGAGTCGCGCCTCGACCATGCTGCACGGCCTGTGGATCGTGCTCGCGGCCCTGCTGCTGGTGCCGGTGCTCGACCTGATCCCGCTGCCCGCGCTCGCCGCCCTCGTCATGGTGGTCGGCATCCAGATGGTGAGCATCACCCACATCCGTACGGTCACGCGGCACCGCGAGGTCGTCGTCTACGTGGTGACGCTGACGGGAGTCGTCCTCATCGGCATCCTGGAGGGCGTCGCCCTCGGCATCGCCGTGGCCATCGCGGTCGCCCTGCACCGGCTCACCCGCACCCGGATCACCCGGGAGGAGCGGGACGGCCGTCAACTGCTGCGCGTCCGGGGCCAGCTGACCTTCCTCGCCGTGCCCCGGCTCAGCCGGGCGCTGCACCAACTGCCGCAGGGTTCCGACGTGGTGGTCGAGCTCGACGGGTCCTTCATGGACCACGCCGCCTACGAGGCGTTGAGCGACTGGACCGCCGGGCACCTCGCCCACGGCGGGACGGTCGAGACCACCGGGCCGTCCGGTGTCCGGATCGCCGAGCCCGCGTCCGTCACCGACTCCGCCTCGCACCCCTGCTGCCGCCCCTGGACGCCCTGGCACAACCATCAGTGCGGGGAGAAGCCGACCGGGACCGGACGGGCGGCGGGAACCGGGCGGGCGACGGGGCTGCACCTGGCGAGCGGCATCGGCAAGTTCCAGCGGAACACGGCCCCGCTGGTGCGGGACGAGCTCGCCCGGCTCGCCCGGGAGGGGCAGCGGCCCTCGCAGCTCTTCCTGACCTGCTCCGACTCCCGTCTCGTCACCAGCATGATCACCTCCAGCGGCCCGGGCGACCTGTTCACCGTGCGGAACGTCGGCAACCTCGTCCCGCTCCCCGGCGAGGAGAACGGGGACGACTCGGTGGCGGCGGCGATCGAGTACGCGGTGGAGGTGCTGCGGGTCGAGTCGATCACCGTCTGCGGCCACTCCGGCTGCGGCGCGATGCAGGCCCTGCTGAGCGGCGGCCCGGACGACCCGCCGACCCCGCTCCGCCGCTGGCTGCGCCACGGCCGGCCCAGCCTGGAGCGGATGGCGAGCCGACGGCACGCCTGGGCCCGGATCTCCGGGCGCCTTCCGGCCGACGCGGTCGAGCAGCTCTGCCTGACCAACGTGGTCCAGCAGCTAGAGCACCTGCGGGCGTACGAGCCGGTCGCGCGCCGACTGGCCGAGGGCACGCTCACGCTGCACGGCGTGTACTTCCACGTGGGCGAGGCGCAGGCGTACCTGCTCTCCGGGACGGACGAGGTGCACGGCTACGACGAGGTCTTCACGCGGGTGATGCCGACGGATCCCCTCGAAACGGTCCCCCTGGACATGCCGGCGGATCCCCGCGACCCGGCACCCCGGGACATGGCGACGGATCCCCGCGACCCGGCATCCCGGGAGACGGCGGCGGATTCCCTCGAAGCGGCGGTCCGGGACATGCAGGCCGACCGACTGGAGGCGGCGCGCGCCTCCTGAACCTTCCGGTCTTCCCGGCCGTGAGACTGTGCGGCCCCTTCTCCCTCCGCTCGGGAAGAAGGGGCCCTCGCACGTCAACATGCTCACAGGTCTAAACCAATTCCCTGGAGGCTCTTGTCACCCGGGCATCTGACTGATGAGCTATGACGCGGGACACATACGCACAGAGGACGCCCTGGGAAAGGGAGATGTCGTGAGCAACGAATCCTTGGCCAACCTGCTCAAGGAAGAGCGGCGGTTCGCGCCGCCCGCCGAGCTGGCCGCGGACGCCAATGTGACGGCGGAGGCGTACGAGCAGGCCAAGGCGGACAGGCTGGGCTTCTGGGCCGAGCAGGCCGGGCGGCTCAGCTGGGCCACCGAGCCGACCGAGACCCTCGACTGGTCGAACCCGCCGTTCGCCAAGTGGTTCGCGGACGGCGAGCTGAACGTGGCGTACAACTGCGTCGACCGGCACGTCGAGGCCGGCCACGGCGACCGGGTCGCCATCCACTTCGAGGGCGAGCCCGGCGACAGCCGCGCGATCACCTACGCCGAGCTCAAGGACGAGGTCTCCCGGGCCGCCAACGCCCTGACCGAGCTGGGCGTCCGCAAGGGCGACCGGGTCGCCGTCTACCTGCCGATGATCCCCGAGGCGGCCGTCACGATGCTGGCCTGCGCCCGCCTCGGCGCCGCCCACTCGGTGGTCTTCGGCGGCTTCTCTGCCGACGCCGTCGCCTCCCGCATCCAGGACGCCGACGCCAAGCTGGTCGTCACGGCGGACGGCGGCTACCGCCGCGGCAAGCCGAGCGCCCTCAAGCCGGCCATCGACGAGGCCGTCGCCAAGTGCCCGCAGGTCGAGCACGTCCTCGTGGTGCGCCGCACGGGCCAGGAGACCGCCTTCACCGAGGGCCGCGACGTCTGGTGGGACGACGTCGTCGCCCGCCAGTCCACCGAGCACACCCCGGAGGCCTTCCCGGCGGAGCACCCGCTCTTCATCCTCTACACCTCCGGCACCACGGGGAAGCCGAAGGGCATCCTGCACACCTCCGGCGGCTACCTCACCCAGGCCGCCTACACCCACCACGCCGTCTTCGACCTCAAGCCGGAGAGCGACGTCTACTGGTGCACCGCCGACATCGGCTGGGTCACCGGACACTCGTACATCGTCTACGGCCCGCTGGCCAACGGCGCGACGCAGGTCATGTACGAGGGCACCCCGGACACCCCGCACCAGGGGCGGTTCTGGGAGATCGTGCAGAAGTACGGCGTCACGATCCTCTACACGGCGCCGACCGCGATCCGCACGTTCATGAAGTGGGGGGACGACATCCCCGCGAAGTTCGACCTCTCCAGCCTCCGCGTGCTCGGTTCCGTCGGCGAGCCGATCAACCCCGAGGCCTGGGTCTGGTACCGCGAGCACATCGGCGCGAACAGGACCCCGATCGTGGACACCTGGTGGCAGACCGAGACCGGAGCGATGATGATCTCGCCGCTGCCGGGCGTCACGGAGACCAAGCCGGGCTCCGCCCAGCGCCCGCTGCCGGGCATCTCCGCCACCGTCGTGGACGACGAGGCGAACGAGGTCCCGAACGGCGGCGGCGGTTACCTGGTCCTCACCGAGCCGTGGCCGTCGATGCTCCGCACCATCTGGGGCGACGACCAGCGCTACATCGACACGTACTGGTCCCGCTTCGAGGGCAAGTACTTCGCCGGTGACGGCGCCAAGAAGGACGACGACGGCGACATCTGGCTGCTCGGCCGGGTCGACGACGTCATGCTCGTCTCGGGTCACAACATCTCGACGACCGAGGTCGAGTCGGCCCTCGTCTCGCACCCGTCCGTCGCCGAGGCGGCCGTCGTCGGCGCCGCCGACGAGACGACCGGCCAGGCGATCGTCGCCTTCGTCATCCTGCGCGGCACGGCGAGCCAGGACGACAACCTGGTCTCCGAACTGCGCGACCACGTGGGCGCGACCCTCGGCCCGATCGCCAAGCCGAAGCGGATCCTGCCGGTGGCGGAGCTGCCGAAGACCCGCTCGGGCAAGATCATGCGCCGTCTGCTGCGCGACGTCGCGGAGAACCGCGAGCTGGGCGACGTCACCACCCTGACCGACTCCTCCGTCATGTCGCTCATCCAGAACCAGCTGCCGACCACGTCCGACGAGGACTGAGCGCCGGCTCGCGCGCACGAAGCGAACGCCCGCCCCGAGCCGCTCGGGGCGGGCGTTCGCGTGCCCCCTCCGCCCGGCGGGACGTAAGGTGCATATCTCCTTAAAGTGAATCTCGCCGGACACATTCCGGGCTCGTTAGGTAAGGTAAGGATCGCGTCAGGAACGCGACGGAAAGACCTAGGTGAGCCGGGAAGTCTGGTCGGCATGTGCTTCGCCCTGCCTGCCCGACGGAGGTCCCCACGTGTCCGTGTCCAACGACCGCAAGTTCCTCGGCCGCCTCTCGCTGCCCGAGCGGCGGTACATCGCCGACGCCCTGCGCGCCGAGACCGTCGGCGGCGTCCTGCTGCTCCTCGCCGCCGTCGCCGCCCTCGTCTGGGCGAACACGTTCGGCGGCGCGTACGAGGCCGTACGGGACTTCCACATGGGACCCGCCGCGCTCGGCCTCGACCTGTCGATCCAGCACTGGGCCGCCGACGGCCTCCTCGCGGTCTTCTTCTTCGTCGCCGGCATCGAGCTCAAGCGCGAGCTCGTCGCGGGCGAGCTGCGCGACCCCAAGGCCGCGATGCTCCCCGTCATCGCCGCGCTCTGCGGCATGGCGGCCCCCGCCCTCGTCTACACCCTGGTCAACGGCGTCGGCGGCGGCTCGCTGGACGGCTGGGCCGTGCCCACCGCGACCGACATCGCCTTCGCGCTCGCCGTCCTCGCCGTGATCGGCACCTCGCTGCCGTCCGCGCTGCGCGCCTTCCTGCTCACCCTCGCCGTCGTCGACGACCTGTTCGCGATCCTGATCATCGCGATCTTCTTCACCGACGACCTGAACTTCGCCGCGCTCGGCGGCGCCGCCGCCGGACTCGTCGTCTTCTGGCTGCTGCTCCGCAAGGGCGTCCGGGGCTGGTACGTGTACGTGCCGCTGGCCCTGGTCGTCTGGGGCCTGATGTACAACAGCGGCGTCCACGCCACGATCGCCGGCGTCGCCATGGGCCTGATGCTGCGCTGCACCACCCGGGAGGGTGAGGAGCACTCCCCCGGCGAGCACATCGAGCACCTGGTCCGGCCGCTCTCGGCCGGACTCGCCGTGCCCCTCTTCGCGCTCTTCTCCGCCGGCGTGAGCCTCTCCGGCGGCGCGATCCACGACGTCTTCACCCAGCCGGTCACCCTCGGCGTGGTCCTCGGTCTCGTCGTCGGCAAGACGATCGGCATCTTCGGCGGCACCTGGCTCGCCGCCCGCTTCACCCGGGCGGAGCTCAACCCCGACCTGGCCTGGCCGGACGTGTTCGCCGTCGCCACCCTCGCCGGGATCGGCTTCACCGTCTCGCTCCTCATCGGTGAACTCGCCTTCGCCGGGGACCCCGTCCTCACCGACGAGGTGAAGGCCGCCGTCCTGATCGGCTCGCTCGTCGCGGCCGTCCTCGCCTCCGTCCTGCTGAAGCTGCGGGTCCGGAAGTACCAGGCGCTCTGCGCCGACGAGGAGCGCGACGACGACGAGGACGGCATCCCCGACGTCTACGAGCAGGACGACCCCGAGTACCACCTGAGGATGGCCGCGATCTACGAGCGGAAGGCGGCGGAACACCGGGAGCGCGCCCAACTGGCGGGGGCATCGCGCGACGGCGCCGACCGTCCGGCATGATCTGAGTCGGACCGTAGACAGAAGGAGAGGGAGCAGCGATGAGCGACCCGTTCGACGGCACCGAGCGCAGCCTCGGCCAGCTGGTCGCCTCGGCGACCGCCGAGATGTCCGCGCTGGTGCACGACGAAATCGCCCTGGCCAAGGTGGAGATCCGACAGGACGTCAAGCGCGGCGCGATGGGCAGTGCGGCGGGCATCGCGGCCGCCGTGGTGCTGCTCTTCTCGCTGCCGATGCTGAGCTTCGCGCTCGCGTACGCCATCAACACCTGGACCGGCGGGCACAACGGCAACGGGGGCTGGAACCTCGTCTGGTGCTTCCTGCTGTCCTTCGCCCTCAACGTGCTGATCGCGATGCTGCTCGGGCTGATCGCGTACGCCAAGTTCAAGAAGGTCAAGCCGCCGGAGAAGACCATCGCCTCCGCCAAGCAGACGGCGGCGATCATGCAGAACGCGAAGCCTCACCCCCGTCCGGAGCCGCGCCCGGCACTGGACAAGGCCTCCGTTGTGGCACGCTCGTCCGTATGACCCTTCCCGAGAGCACCGGCGGCAACGGCGGGCCCGTGCGGCTCGACGGGCCGTGGACGCACCGCGACGTGGCCGCCAACGGCGCCCGTTTCCACATCGCCGAGATGGGCGACGGCCCGCTGGTGCTGCTCCTGCACGGCTTCCCGCAGTTCTGGTGGACCTGGCGCCACCAGCTGCCCGCCCTCGCCGAGGCCGGTTTCCGGGCGGTCGCGATGGATCTGCGCGGGGTGGGCGGCAGCGACCGCACACCACGCGGTTACGACCCCGCCAACCTGGCCCTCGACATCACCGGCGTCGTCCGCTCCCTGGGCGAGCCGGACGCGGCGCTCGTCGGGCACGACCTGGGCGGCTACCTCGCCTGGACGGCCGCCGTCATGCGGCCGAAGCTGGTGCGCCGGCTCGTGGTCTCCTCGATGCCGCACCCGCGCCGCTGGCGCTCGGCGATGCTCTCCGACTTCGCCCAGTCGCGGGCCGGTTCGCACGTCTGGGGCTTCCAGCGGCCGTGGCTGCCGGAGCGTCAGCTCGTCGCGGACGACGGTGCGCTCGTGGGCGAGCTGATCCGGGACTGGTCGGGTCCGAAGCCGGTCGACGAGGAGGCCGTCGAGGCGTACCGGCGGGCGATGTGCGTCCCGTCGACGGCGCACTGCTCGATCGAGCCGTACCGGTGGATGGTGCGGTCGCTGGCCCGCCCGGACGGCATTCAGTTCAACCGGCGCATGAAGCGGCCGGTGCGGGTGCCGACGCTCCATCTGCACGGCTCCCTGGACCCGGTGATGCGGACCCGCAGCGCGGCGGGGTCGGGCGAGTACGTGGAGGCGCCGTACCGCTGGCGGCTCTTCGACGGCCTCGGGCACTTCCCGCACGAGGAGGACCCGGTGGCCTTCACCACGGAGCTCGTCAACTGGCTGAAGGATCCCGAGCCCGACCGCTGAGCCGGAGCGCCGGTGCCGGGTGCTGAGGGGCCGTCACCCGATCCGGCGTACGGGCGTCCGTCGAACGGCCATGTGCCCCGCGCATACTCCGATTGGCGGGTCCGGGGGAGGTTACCGACCTTGGCCCCCGGGCAGACGTCGAAGTATGGGCTGGACGCACGACTACGGTGACACGACAGCACGCGACCGTCGCTCGGCCACGGGGCCGGTCTCCCGCGAGAGGGGTGGCCAGGCGGACGTGGGACACGCGGTACCAGAGGTGGGGATCTCGCGCATCCTGCGCCGCAGGGCCCGCTGGGTCTCGGCCCGGCTGCGGCACCCCAAAAACACCCTGTAAGCCCTCTTCGGGCCCTTCTCAGAGGGCGCAGCCCTGGGTGTCGACCTGCTGGTCGGCGGTCCGGCCGTGCTCGATGTCCTCACGGATCTCGTCGACCGTCAGGGCGTATCCGGTGTTCGCGTCGTCGAGGGAGCGGGCGAAGATCACGCCGTACACCTCGCCGTCCTCGGTGAGGAGCGGACCGCCGGAGTTGCCCTGGCGGACCGTCGCGTACAGCGAGTACACGTCCCTGCGCACCTCGTCGCGGTGGTAGATGTCGGGGCCCTTGGCGCTGATGCGGCCCCGCACCCGGGCCGAGCGCACGTCGTACGAGCCGTTCTCCGGGAATCCGGCGACGATCGCGTCGTCACCGCTGCGGGCGTCCTCGTCGGTGAAGGCCAGCGGCGTGGCCCTGAGGCCCGGCACGTCCAGGACGGCGATGTCGCGCTGCCAGTCGTAGAGCACGACCTTGGCGTCGTAGAGCCTGCCCTCGCCGCCTATCTGCACGGTCGGCTCGTCGACGCCGCCGACGACGTGGGCGTTGGTCATGATGCGGCGGTCGGCGAAGACGAAGCCGGTGCCCTCGAGGACCTTGCCGCAGCTCTGCGCGGTGCCGACGACCTTCACGATGGAGCGCTGCGCGCGGGCGGCGACGGGGCTGTCGGCGAGCGCCGGGTCGGGCGGGGTGACGGGGGTGATCGGCTCGTTCGCGAAGGGGCTGAAGACCTGGGGGAAGCCGCTGCGGGCCAGGGTGGAGCTGAAGTCGTCGAACCAGCCCGAGGCCTGATCCGGCATCACCTGCTCCACGCCGAGCAGCACCTTGGAGTTCCGCACCTCCTTGCCCAGGGTGGGCAGCGAGGTGCGGGCGAGGGCGGAGCCGATCAGCCAGGCCACGAGCAGCATCGCGACGACGTTGACCAGGGCGCCGCCGGTGGCGTCCAGGGCGCGGGCCGGCGACCAGGTGATGTGCCGGCGCAGCTTGTTGCCGAGGTGGGTGGTGAAGGCCTGGCCGACGGAGGCGCAGACGATGACCACCATCACGAAGACGACGGTGGCCGTCGTCGAGACCTCGCTGTGGTCGGTCAGCTGGTCCCAGAGGATCGGGAGCAGCAGCACGGCGACGAGACCGCCGCCGAGGAAGCCGACGACCGAGAGGATGCCGACGACGAATCCCTGGCGGTAACCGATGATCGCGAACCACACGGCGGCGAGCAGCAACAAGATGTCCAGCACGTTCACCGTCAGTAGCCTCGCAGATTCGTTTCCGGTCACCCGGGGTCGGTCGGCCCGAAGGCCGGTCCGCCCGGAGGTCAGCCTGTCATGAGCGCCAGTCGAGCGGGACCTGCCTGGACCGGTCCCAGGGGCGTTCCCAGCCGGCGTAGTGCAGCAGCCGGTCGATGACGCCGGCCGTAAAACCCCAGACCAGAGCGGATGCGACGAGGAACCCGGGGCCCTTGTGGCCGCTCGGGTGCACGGTGGTCGCGCGGTTCGCGGGGTCCGTGAGATCCGCCACGGGGACGGTGAAGACGCGGGCGGTCTCTCCGGGGTCGACGACGCCGACCGGGCTGGGGTCGCGCCACCAGCCGAGGACGGGGGTGACGACGAAGCTGCTGACCGGGATGTAGAGCCGGGGCAGGACGCCGAAGAGCTGGACGCCCGCCGGGTCGAGGCCGGTCTCCTCCCGGGCCTCGCGCAGGGCGGCGCGCAGCAGGCCGCCGTCCGCCGGGTCGCCGTCCTCGGGGTCGAGGGCGCCACCGGGGAAGGAGAGCTGTCCGGCGTGCGAGCGGAGGCTGCCGGAGCGCTCCATGAGCAGCAGTTCGGGTCCGCGCTCGCCCTCGCCGAAGAGGATGAGGACGGCGGACTGGCGGCCGGTGCCGTTCTCGGGCGGCAGGAAGCGGCTCAGCTGCTCGGGCCGGACCGTGCGGGCGGCCCGGTCGACCGGTTCGAGCCAGTCGGGCAGGCCGTCCCTGCTGAGCAGCCCGGCCTTGCCGGGTCCGTGGATCTCTTCGTCAGTGCGCGTCACAGGTACCCCCGTGGTTCACAACGCGGTCGATGGACGGGTTCGTTCCCGGTGTCTCCCCCGCCCGGGCCCCCCGGGCGGGGCGGGGTGCCAGGGGCCTCCCGGGCGGGCCGACGCGCCGGGGCTCCCGGGCCGGGCTCAGGCGCCGCCTCCGAGCGGGGGCGCCGGGATGCCGGGGTAGTCGGGCGGCGGGTTCAGCCGCTGGCCGGGGAAGCCGCCCATCTCGTACTTGAGCAGCTTCCTCGCCTTCTCGGGGTCGGTCTCGCCCTCTCCGTACGAGGGGCAGAGGTGGGTGATCGGGCAGGCGCCGCAGGCGGGCTTGCGGGCGTGGCAGATCCGGCGGCCGTGGAAGATCACCCGGTGCGAGAGCATCGTCCACTCGCTCTTGGGGAAGATCGTGGCGACCTCGGCCTCGATCTTCACCGGATCGTCGGACTCGGTCCACCGCCAGCGCCGGGTGAGGCGGATGAAGTGGGTGTCGACGGTGATGCCGGGGACTCCGAAGGCGTTGCCGAGGACGACGAAGGCGGTCTTGCGGCCGACGCCGGGGAGCTTGACGAGGTCCTCCAGGCGGCCGGGGACCTGTCCGCCGAAGTCGTCCCTGAGGGCGGCGGCGAGACCCATGATCGACTTGGTCTTGGCGCGGAAGAAGCCGGTCGGCCGGATCAGCTCCTCGACCTCCTCGGGCACGGCCGCCGCGAGGTCCTCGGGCGTGGGGTACTTCGCGAAGAGGGCGGGGGTGGTCTGGTTGACCCGCAGGTCGTTGGTCTGGGCCGAGAGGACCGTGGCGACGAGCAGCTCGAAGGGGTTGCGGAAGTCGAGCTCCGGGTGGGCGTACGGGTAGACCTCGGCCAGTTCGCGGTTGATCCGGCGCGCCCGGCGGACCATCGCCAGCCGCGACTCGGGCTTCGCGGACCTGGTGGATCCGGCCGACTTCGCGGACCTGGTGGGTCCGGCCGGCCCGGCGGACCTGGTGGAGCCTGCGGACTTCGCGGAGCCGTTGGCTCCGGTGGGCTTCGCGGGGTCGGCGGACCCGGTGGACGAGGAGGTGCCGACAGCCGCCTCCGGCTTCTCTTTCGCGGCTTTCACCCGTTTCGACACGCCGTGTTCGCCCACAGCGGAATTACCTTCGGCCGACACTCTTTCAGCCCCCTTGGCCTGCGCTCTCACCGGCGAGTTGGACACCCGACCAGCCTAGGCGCCGCCGCCGACATCCGCCCCGGGCGTGGCCGATCGGAGCCCAATCGGGCCCCTGACGTACGGATGGGCGGATCGGTACGTCAAACTTGTTGTGATTGATCGCACTGTTTTGTGCGTCCGGCATCATGGGACCCAGGTCCTTTGAGCAGGTCGACAGTATGGAGAGAACTCGTGGACGACGTTCTGCGGCGCGCCCCGCTCTTCGCGGCGCTCGATGACGAGCAGGCTGCCGAGCTGCGCGCCTCGATGAGTGAGGCGACGCTCGCCCGTGGCGACGCGCTCTTCCACGAGGGCGACCCCGGCGACCGCCTCTACGTGGTGACCGAGGGCAAGGTGAAGCTGCACCGCACCTCCCCCGACGGCCGCGAGAACATGCTGGCCGTCCTCGGCCCCGGCGAGCTCATCGGCGAGCTGTCCCTCTTCGACCCGGGTCCGCGCACCGCCACGGCGACCGCGCTGACCGAGGTCAAGCTGCTCGGCCTGGGCCACGGCGACCTCCAGCCCTGGCTGAACGCCCGCCCCGAGGTGGCCACCGCGCTGCTGCGCGCCGTCGCCCGCCGACTGCGCAAGACCAATGACCAGATGTCCGACCTGGTCTTCTCGGACGTCCCGGGCCGTGTCGCCCGTGCGCTCCTCGACCTGTCGCGCCGCTTCGGCGTGCAGTCGGAGGAGGGCATCCACGTCGTCCACGACCTCACCCAGGAGGAGCTGGCCCAGCTGGTCGGCGCCTCCCGCGAGACGGTCAACAAGGCGCTCGCCGACTTCGCCCAGCGCGGCTGGCTGCGCCTGGAGGCCCGCGCCGTGATCCTGCTCGACGTGGAGCGCCTCGCGAAGCGCTCGCGGTAGGCGTCTCCGTACGCGGTACGTACGGGAAGGGCCGCCCCGGTCGGACGACCGGGGCGGCCCTTTCCGTGACCGCCGAGGTCAGCGCTTCGAGCCGTCCACGATCACCGGGGCGGAGCCGCCGTCGCCGCAGGGCACCGCGTAGACCGGGTTCTTGGCCGCGGCCTCCTTGTACGCGTCGATGCACTGGTTCATCAGGACCTTGTCCGTCAGCGACTCGTTGAGGATCTTGTTGGCGCGGGCGATGCCCTCCGCCTCGATGCGGCGCCGGTCGGCGTCGGCCTTGGCCGTACGGGAGGCCTCCGTGGCCCGCTCGGTGGCCTGCTGCTGCTGGATCTTGCGGTCGATCTGCCCCTGGAGGGCGTCCGAGGGCTTCACGTTGCGCAGGTTGACCGTGGTCACGTCGATGCCGCGCGGGGCCAGGCGCTCCTTGATCAGGGTGCCGATCTCGGCGTTGATCTTCTCGCGGTCGGTGGCGTACCCCTGCTCACTGGTGTAGTGGGCGAAGACGTTACGGACGATCTCCCGGCTGTCGGGGTAGACGAGCCGCTGCTGGATGGCCTCCTCGCTGCCCGCGAGCTTGTAGAGCTCGACGGACTTGGCCTGGTCGACGGACCACTTCACGGTCACCTCGGCGTACATGACGCCGCCCTGCGAGGAGCGGACCTCGACCACGTCCTTGTCGGAGAGGTTGAGGTCCACCGGGCGGGTGGAGAAGGTCGTGACGTCCGTGAACGGCGACTTCACGTGCAGACCCGAGGTCATCGGCGAGCCCACCTTGCCGAAGGCGACCGGCACGCCGACCTCGTACGCGCTGATCACGTACGTCATGCTCACGATCAGCGAGAAGAGGCCGGCCAGGACCGCGCCGAGGGCACCGAACTTCAGCCCCTTGGAGTCGTTGGCGCGGCCGACGAAAAAGAGCACCACTGCGGCTATGACCAGCAGGATGGCGATGACGAACACGGGCGTTCCCCCCGAAAGCTACGGCCGGATGTAAGCGGAGCGTAAGACACGCGGGGAAGCCGGAAGGTTCCGGGTCCCCCGTACCGGCCGCACCCCGATCGGGTCAGACCAGACCGCGGTCCCTCAGGTACTCCAGCTGCGCCCGCACGGACAGCTCGGCGGCCGGCCACAGCGAGCGGTCCACGTCCGCGTACACGCGGGCGACGACCTCCGCCGCCGTCCGGTGCCCCGCCTCGACCGCCGTCTCGACCTGGGCGAGCCGGCTCGCCCGGTGCGCCAGATAGAACTCCACGGCCCCCTGCGCGTCCTCCAGGACCGGCCCGTGCCCCGGCAGGACCGTGTGCACCCCGTCGTCGACGGTCAGCGAGCGCAGCCGCCGCAGCGAGTCCAGGTAGTCCCCGAGCCGCCCGTCCGGATGGGCGACCATCGTCGTCCCGCGCCCCAGGATCGTGTCGCCCGTCAGCACCGCCCGGTCGGCCGGCAGGTGGAAGGAGAGCGAGTCCGAGGTGTGCCCGGGCGTCGGGACGACCCGCAGCTCCAGGCCGCCGACCGTCACCACGTCCCCCGCGCCGAGCCCCTCGTCGCCCAGCCGCAGCGCCGGATCGAGGGCCCGCACGGCCGTCCCGGTCAGCTCCGCGAAACGGCCGGCACCCTCCGCGTGGTCCGGGTGCCCGTGGGTCAGCAGGGTCAGCGCCACCCGCTTGCCGAGCTTCTCGGCCGTGTCGATCACCCGGCGCAGATGGCCCTCGTCGAGCGGCCCCGGGTCGACGACGACGGCGAGGTCCGAGTCCGGCTCGGAGAGCAGCCAGGTGTTGGTGCCGTCGAGGGTCATCGCGGACGGGTTCGGCGCCAGGACGTTCACGGCGCGGGCGGTCGCGGGCCCGGAGGCCACCAGTCCGCGCGGCTGGCCGGGCAGGGCGGCGGCGTCGCTCATCGCTCGCCCCCGGTGGAGATGACCTTGGTGAACTCCTCGTGTCCGGGCCAGCTCAGGATCAGCTCGTCGCCCTCCAGACGCGCCTGCGCGAGGACGGGGGCCATGTCCTGCGCCTCCGCCGCCACCAGCGCCTCGGCGGCCGTCCCGTACGGCTCCAGGGTGCGCAGGGTCGAAATCGTCGGCGGCATCATCGTCAGCTCGCCCCGGTCGTAGCCGGCCGCGGCGTCCGCCGGGCGGATCCAGACCGTGCGGTCCGCCTCCCCCGAGACGTCCCGGGTGCGCTGCCCGGCCGGGAGCGCCGCTACGAAGAACCAGGTGTCGTACCGGCGCTGCTCGAACTCCGGGGTGATCCAGCGGGCCCACGCGCCCAGCAGGTCCGAGCGCAGGACGAGCCCGCGCCGGTCCAGGAAGTCGGCGAAGGACAGCTCCCGGGCGACGAGCGCCACGCGGTCCCGCTCCCACTCCTCGCCGGTCGTGTCGCCGACGACGACGTCCTCGGTCTCCCCGGCGAGCAGGACGCCCGCCTCCTCGAACGTCTCGCGCACGGCGGCGCAGACCACGGCCTGGGCCTGCGCCGGATCGTCGAGGCCGAGACGGGCCGCCCACGTCTCCAACGACGGGCCCGCCCAGCGCACCGGCTGCTCGTCGCGCGGGTCGACGCCGCCGCCGGGGTAGGCGTACGCGCCGCCGGCGAAGGCCATCGAGGTGCGGCGGCGCAGCATGTGGACGTCGGGCCCGGCGGCCCCGTCCCGCAGGAGCAGGACCGTGGCGGCGCGCCGGGGCGCCACGGGGGTGAGCTCACCCGCGGCGAGGGCGCGGATGCGGTCGGGCCATTCCGCCGGGTACCACTGACCATTCGACTGCTTCGACTGACCATTCGACATGGCCGGATGCTATGCGCAAGCATCGGAATGCACGAGAGCCGGTTTCCCGGGCTGTGGAAAACCGGCTCCCTGTCGCACGGACCCGTAGGGAGTCGAACGGCGTCCTACCGAGTCGTGCGGATCGGCGGTCAGGCCTCGACGAGCTCGACCTGGACCTCGACCTCGACCGGCGCGTCGAGCGGCAGCACGGCCACGCCGACGGCGCTGCGCGCGTGCACGCCCTTCTCGCCGAGGATCTCGCCGAGCAGCTCGCTGGCACCGTTGACGACGGCGGGCTGACCGGTGAAGTCGGCGGCGGAGGCGACGAAGCCGACGACCTTCACGACGCGCTTGATGCGGTCGAGGTCACCGGCGACCGACTTCACGGCCGCGAGCGCGTTGAGCGCGCAGGTGGCGGCGAGCTCCTTGGCCTCCTCCGGCGTGACCTCGGCGCCGACCTTGCCGGTCACCGGAAGCTTGCCCGCCACCATCGGGAGCTGGCCCGAGGTGTAGACGTACACGCCGGACTGCACGGCCGGCTGGTAGGAGGCGATCGGCGGCACGACCTCGGGCAGGGTCAGGCCGAGCTCGGCGATCCGCGCCTCGACGGCCCCGCTCACGACTTGGCCCGCTTCAGGTAGGCCACGAGCTGCTCGGGGTTGTTCGGCCCGGGCACGACCTGGACGAGCTCCCAGCCGTCCTCGCCCCAGGTGTCCAGAATCTGCTTGGTCGCGTGCACCAGAAGCGGCACCGTGACGTACTCCCACTTGGTCATGGGGCCGACTGTATCCGCTGCCGCGGGACCACCCGCCGAGGTGGCCCCCGAAGCTGCCCCTAGGGGGCTTCTCCGGGGCAGCCTGCTGATTGCGCGCGGCCGCCAGTGGTTAGGCTCGACAGCGTGAGCAGGCTCCAGGTCGTCAGCGGCAAGGGCGGTACCGGTAAGACGACGGTCGCCGCCGCCCTCGCCCTCGCCCTCGCGACGGAGGGGAAGCGGACCCTCCTCGTCGAGGTCGAAGGCAGACAGGGCATCGCACAGCTCTTCGAGACGGAAGCCCTTCCGTACGAGGAGCGCAAGATCGCCGTCGCCCCCGGCGGCGGAGAGGTGTACGCGCTGGCGATCGACGCCGAGCGCGCGCTCCTCGACTACCTCCAGATGTTCTACAAACTGGGCGGGGCGGGGCGGGCCCTGAAGAAGCTCGGCGCGATCGACTTCGCGACGACGATAGCGCCGGGCGTCCGGGACGTGCTCCTGACCGGCAAGGCGTGCGAGGCGGTCCGGCGGCGCGAGAAGGACGGCCGCCCCACCTACGACCACGTGGTCATGGACGCGCCGCCCACCGGCCGCATCACCCGCTTCCTCAACGTGAACGACGAGGTCGCGGGCCTGGCCAGGATCGGCCCGATACACAATCAGGCGCAGGCCGTCATGCGGGTCCTGAAGTCCCCCGAGACGGCGGTGCACCTGGTGACGCTCCTGGAGGAGATGCCGGTCCAGGAGACCGCCGACGGGATCGCGGAGCTGAGGGCCGCCGATCTGCCGGTGGGGCGGGTCGTGGTGAACATGGTCCGCCCGCACGTGCTCGACGAGGCGGGGGTACGGGCGGCCTCGGGCGACCACCGGGACGCGATCGCGCGCACCCTGGCGTCCGTCGGCGTCACGGGCGGCACGCGGCTGGTCGAGCCGCTCCTCGACCAGGCCGCCGAGCACGCGCGACGGGTGGAGCTGGAGCGGGCGCAGCGCGCCGTCCTGGACGGCGTCGGCGTCCCGTCGTACGAGCTGCCCTTCCTCGGGGACGGGGCGGACATCGCCGGGCTCTACCGGCTGGCGAAGGAACTGCGGAAGCAAGGGGTGGGCGCGTGACGGAGAAGGCGGACGCCGCGACGGCCCCCGAAGCGGCCACGGCAGGGGCGGGGATCGAAGGCGGGCCCGGAGCCGGGACCACCAACGGACCGGACGCCGCCGACGGACCGGAGGCCACGAGCGGACCGGGCGCCGCGAGCGGTCTCGATCAGGCCGGCGACGGCCTCGTTCACGCCGCGAGCGGCCTCGCTCACGCCCCCGGTGGCCCCGCTCACGCCGACGGCGGGCTCGATCACGCGCCCCGCCTCGAGCTCGATCCGCTCCTCGACGACCGGGGGACCCGGATCATCGTGTGCTGCGGCGCGGGCGGGGTCGGCAAGACGACCACGGCGGCGGCCCTCGGCGTGCGGGCGGCGGAGCGCGGCCGGCGGGTCGTGGTCCTCACCATCGACCCGGCGCGCCGGCTCGCCCAGTCCATGGGCATCGACTCCCTCGACAACACGCCCCGGAAGGTCGACGGGATCAAGGGGTCCGACGGCGGCGAACTGCACGCCATGATGCTCGACATGAAGCGGACCTTCGACGAGATCGTCGAGTCGCACGCGGAGCCGGAGCGGGCGCGGGCCATCCTGGAGAACCCCTTCTACCAGTCCCTGTCGGCCGGATTCGCCGGTACGCAGGAGTACATGGCGATGGAGAAGCTGGGCCAGCTCCGGGCCCGCGACGAGTGGGACCTGATCGTCGTCGACACCCCGCCGTCCCGGTCCGCGCTGGACTTCCTCGACGCTCCGAAGCGGCTCGGGTCCTTCCTCGACGGGAAGTTCATCAAGCTGCTCATGGCCCCGGCGAAGGTCGGCGGCCGGGCCGGGATGAAGTTCCTCAACGTCGGCATGTCGATGATGACGGGGACGCTGGGAAAGCTGCTGGGGGGTCAGTTCCTCAAGGACGTCCAGACGTTCGTGGCGGCGATGGACACGATGTTCGGCGGTTTCCGGACCCGCGCGGACACCACGTACAAGCTGCTCCAGGCCCCGGGCACGGCCTTCCTCGTGGTCGCCACGCCGGAGCGGGACGCGCTGCGCGAGGCCGCGTACTTCGTGGAGCGGCTGGCCGCCGAGGCGATGCCGCTGGCGGGTCTCGTCCTCAACCGCGTCCACGGCAGCGGCGCCGCCCGGTTGTCGGCCGAGCGGGCGCGGGCCGCCGCGGAAAATCTTGACGAGGGGCGCATTGTGGATCAGGGCGACGGGAAGGCTGGACTGCGTGGCTCCCCGGCCACCACGCCCGAGCCCGAGACCGGGTCCGAGCCGAAAGACCTCGCCACCGCCGCCGCACATCCCGTACCCGAGGCTGCCCCCACAGCCGAACCGGCACAGGAAACAGACGTGGACGTACGTCGTCTCACCGCAGGACTTCTGCGCCTGCATGCAGAGCGCATGCGGGTGCTCGCGCGCGAGCAGCGCACACGCGACCGCTTCACCGCGCTCCACCCGGAGGTGGCGGTGGCCGAAGTGGCCGCCCTGCCCGGCGATGTGCACGACCTCGCCGGGCTGCGGGCCATCGGTGACCGGCTCACGGCGGGGCGGGCGCCCTCGGCCTGAGCGGCCGCGCGCACGAGTACCCGTATCCGTACTCGTACACGTACCTGTGACTCGACACCTACCGTGTCGAACGGGTCGGAGCTAGCCGACCGCTGCGTACGCCTCGTACGTCGCGTCGTCCTCGATCGCCACGGGCAGCAGGCCCGCTCCCCGCTCGTACTCCGTCCGCGCGGTCTCCAGGAGCCGGCGCCACGAGGTGACGGTCGGTCTCCTGCGCAGCAGGGCACGGCGCTCGCGCTCCGTCATGCCGCCCCACACGCCGAACTCCACGCGGTTGTCGAGGGCGTCGGCGAGGCACTCGGTCCGCACCGGACACCCGGTGCACACCGCCTTTGCCCTGTTCTGTGCCGCTCCCTGCACGAAAAGTTCATCCGGATCGGTAGTGCGGCAGGCCGCCTGCGCACTCCAGTCAGCTACCCAGCCCATACCGGCGCCGTCCTCTCCCGAATCGAGGCTCCCCCACGGCGGCAGCGGCATATTCACCGCTGCCAGTTGGGACGTTACGGAAGGTGGGCACAGCGCAACACCCCCTTCGGGCCCAATCTTGAATGGCCCGAACGGACTATGCGTGCGCGTCAGATCACCCAGGGGAGTGATCGAAGGACATGCGTGTGATAGCGGACATACCGCGCGGATATGCCCTTCCTCGGCGGGGTCACTTCGGACACCCCGTGACACATGCTCCGGAATCGACCACAAGACTTCCCGCGCTTCGGGGTCACGGGAATTCATGTCGATGTCACGCCCGGGTCTTGATGCGAGACCGCACTGCTGTGACAGTTGGGAGCAGCTTAGGCCAAGGCATATACGTGTGTCCGGCGAATGAGAACGTGGACACCTCACGCTGCTTCGCCGGCGAGTCGTCGCCCCTGAGGGGGGCGGGGCCTTCGAAGTACTCGGCGAACCTGGCCGAGGGGCTCGCGCCGGAGGCCTTCGGATCGGACGCCGGCGACGATCAGGACCGCATCGGCCCCGGACTGTGCCGGCCCGAGCTCGCCGCCCTGCTGGAGGCACCACCGGGTGCGGCAGGCGTCACCGCCCCTCAACGCCCGTCTCCCCCTTCCCCTGCCCGTGCTCGGCGACGCGGCGGTTCCGGAAGGGGCCGTGACCGCCGTGGTCCAAGCGCTCATCGCTCAGGGTGCGCCCGGATGTCACGGTCTGGTACTCGAACGCTCCGGGAGGCCCCCGCTCCTGCGGATCGCTCATCACTACGGATTAGGCTGCCCCCATGGCAAAGAAGCGCTC
Organism: Streptomyces sp. NPDC107498; assembly: GCF_055582805.1. NCBI lineage: Bacteria > Bacillati > Actinomycetota > Actinomycetes > Kitasatosporales > Streptomycetaceae > Streptomyces > Streptomyces sp. NPDC107498. The sequence goes on from NZ_JBVJPE010000006.1 coordinate 167,703, forward strand.
GGGCGGTGGTCTGACCGGGACCCAGCAGGCCGCCAAGTTCCTCGGTGTCAGTGTGCTCGCCGGAGCCGTGCTGGCGGGCATCGCCCTGCCCGCGGCCGGGGCACTCGGACTGGCCGCGAAGGGCACGGTCGAGGGGTTCGACGAGATCCCCTCCAATCTGAAGACCCCACCGCTGAGTCAGCGCACCACGATCCTGGACGCCGAGGGCGGTCTGATCGCCACGGTGTACTCGCGGGACCGCAAGGTCGTGCCGATCGACAAGATCTCCCCGTACATGCAGAAGGCGATCGTCGCGATCGAGGACGGACGCTTCTACGAGCACGGGGCGATCGACCTCAAGGGCGTGCTGCGCGCCATCAACCGGAACGCGCAGTCGGGCGGGGTCGCGCAGGGCGCGTCCACGCTGACCCAGCAGTACGTGAAGAACGTCTTCGTCGAGGAGGCCGGTGACGACCCCGAGAAGGTCGCGCAGGCCACCCAGCAGACCATCGGCCGCAAGGTCCGCGAGCTGAAGTTCGCGATCCAGGTCGAGGAGGAGCTGGGCAAGAAGAAGATCCTGGAGAACTACCTCAACATCACGTTCTTCGGACAGCAGGCCTACGGCATCGAGGCCGCCTCCCAGCGGTACTTCTCCAAGCACGCCGCCGATCTGGACCTGGGCGAGGCGGCGATGATGGCCGGTCTCGTCCAGTCGCCGAGCCGCTACGACCCCATCAACGACATCCAGGAAGCCACCAAGCGCCGCAACACGGTCCTCCAGCGGATGGCCGACGTGAAGGACATCAGCCAGGCCGAGGCGGACGCCGCCAAGGCCAAGCCGATCAAGCTGAAGGTGAAGACCCCGAGGAACGGCTGCATCACCGCCGTCGACGGCGCCGGCTTCTTCTGCGACTACGTCCGCAAGACGATCCTCGGCAACCCGGTCTTCGGCAAGACCGCCGAGGAGCGGACGAAGCTGTGGAACCTGGGCGGTCTCACCATCAGGACCACGCTCGACCCGCGCGCGCAGGCCGCCGCCAACGAGGCCGCCGTCGCGAAGGTCGACAAGGACGACCCGGTCGCCGCCTCGGTGGTGCAGGTCCAGCCCAAGACCGGCCGCATCCTGTCGATGGGCCAGTCCCGTCCGTACGGCCTGGACCAGAAGCAGCACCAGACGACGCTCAACCTCGCCGTCGGCAGCAAGATGGGCGGCACCACGTACGGCTTCCAGGTCGGCTCGACCTTCAAGCCGATCACGGCGGCGGCGGCGCTGGAGAAGGGTCTGAGCCCGGCGCAGAGCTTCGACACCCCGGCGCAGATCAACATCGACGAGAGCGACTTCACCCGTTGTGACGGCAAGCCCGCGGGCTACGCCAACTGGGAGGTCAACAACGAGATGAAGACGGAGAAGGGCGTCTTCGACATGACGAGCGCCCTCGGCAAGTCCATCAACACGTACTTCGCCAAGCTGGAGCAGATGGCCGGCCTGTGCGAGACGCTGACGATGGCGAAGAACGTCGGCTACGAGCGCGAGCTGGGCAAGCCCCTCAAGCAGATCCCGTCCGCCACCCTCGGCAGCGCGGAGAGCACCCCGCTCGACATGGCCTCCGTCTACGCGACCTTCGCCAACCGCGGCATCTACTGCACCCCGATCGCCATCGAGTCGATCAAGGCCGCCAACGGCGACAAGCTGAACGTGCCGCAGACCAAGTGCACGCGGGCCATGAGCGACCGGACCGCCGACACCATCAACCAGATGCTGAAGGGCGTCGTCGAGGACGGCACCGGTACGAAGGCCGGTCTCAGCGACCGCGACAACGCGGGCAAGACCGGTACGACCAACGACCGCAAGGACGCCTGGTTCGTCGGCTACACCCCGAACCTGTCCACCGCCGTCTGGGTCGGTGACGACGTCGGCGAGAAGAAGTCGATGTACGACATCACCATCGGCGGCGAGTACTACGACAAGGTCTGCGGTGGCTGCCTTCCCGGCCCGATCTGGAAGATCGCGATGACGGGCGCCCTGGACGCGGGTCAGACGCCGGGCTTCACCCCCATCTCCGTGCCGCGGGCCCAGAAGCCCAAGGACGAGGAGAAGCCCGGTGACGAGGGCCCGAACAAGCCCCGGAAGCCGGCCAACAACAAGCCGGGCGACACGAACCCGAACCCCGGCTTCTCGTTCCCGACGGACCTGTTCGGCGGCGGGGACGGACGCAACAAGCCGCGCGGCGGAAACCACTGACGCGGTGATATGAGGAAGGGCGCCCCACCATCAGGTGGGGCGCCCTTCCTCGTACTCGCTCCGCGGATCAGCCCGCGAGCAGCTTCTTCACCGCGGCGGCGACCCGGCCGCCCTCGGCCTGGCCGGCCACCTTCGGGTTCACGATCTTCATGACGGCGCCCATGGCACGCGGCCCCTCGGCGCCCGCCGCCCTCGCCTCCTCGACGGCCGCCGCGACGATGGAGTCGAGCTCCTCGTCGCCGAGCTGCTTCGGCAGGTACGCGTCGAGGAGGAGGCCCTCGGCCTTCTCGCGCTCGGCCGACTCGTGGCGACCGCCCTTGGCGAAGGCGTCCGCGGCCTCGCGGCGCTTCTTCGCCTCCTTCGCGATCACCTTCTGCACCTCGTCGTCGGAGAGTTCGCGCTTCGTCGTACCCGCGACCTCCTCCTTCGTGATCGCGGTGATGGTCAGCCGCAGGGTCGAGGAGCGCAGTTCGTCGCGCTCCCGGATCGCGGCGTTGAGGTCGTCCTGGAGCTTCGCCTTGAGCGTGGTCATGGGGCCAAGTGTCGCAGGTGACTCCCCCGTGACGCCCGCGCATTTCGCCCCAGCGGGTCTGCGACGATGGGAGGATGCGCGCACGGTACGGCATCCCCCTGAAGATCACGGCAGGCCTCACGGCGACGGCGGCGGCAGGAATCGCCTACGCGGCCGGCATCGAGGCCCGCTCCTTCCGACTCCGCCGGGTGACGGTCCCGGTCCTCCCACGCGGCATGCGCGACCTGCGGGTGCTCCAGGTCTCCGACATCCACATGGTGAGCGGCCAGCGCAAGAAGCGCGCCTGGCTGCAGTCCCTCGCGGGGCTCCGCCCGGACCTCGTCGTCAACACCGGCGACAACCTCTCCGACACGGACGCCGTGCCGGAGGTCCTCGACGCACTCGGGCCGCTGATGGAGTTCCCCGGCGTGTACGTCTTCGGCTCCAACGACTACTACGGGCCCCGACTGCGCAACCCCGCCCTCTATCTGCTGGAGAAGGTGCAGGGCCGGCACGGCCTCAACGGCAACCCGCCGGTGGTCGGCGCCATCCACAACCCCTGGGAGGACCTCCGGGACGCCTTCGACGCGGCCGGCTGGGTCAACCTCACCAACACCCGCGGCCGGCTGAAGCTGCCACAGGCCGAGCTCGCCTTCACCGGCCTGGACGACCCGCACATCAAGCGCGACCGGTATGACGAGGTGGCCGGCGGCCCCGACGCGGCGGCCGACTTCACGATGGGCGTCGTGCACGCCCCGTACCTGCGCTCGCTCGACGCCTTCACGGCCGACGGGTACGAGCTGGTCCTCGCCGGGCACACCCACGGCGGCCAGCTGTGCATTCCCTTCTACGGGGCGCTCGTCACCAACTGCGACCTGGACACGGACCGGGTGAAGGGCCTCTCCACGCACACGGTGGGCCACCGCACCTCGTACCTCCACGTCTCGGCGGGCTGCGGCACCAACCGGTTCACCCCCGTCCGCTTCGCCTGCCCGCCCGAGGTCACCCTGCTCACCCTGACGGCACGCCCCTGAACACCCACGGTGAGCGCGTGGCCACTCCCCGCGCCACGACCACGCCGGTTCCCGCCGCCGGGCCCCGGGCGACGGCCTTCGTCCGACCTGCGCCGGGGCCCGGCGAATACCGGATTTCGTCTCAGGGCGCGGGTGGGCTAAAGTAATCGATGTCGCCGCGACGTGAAGAACAGAGCAGCGACATCGGGGTGTAGCGCAGCTTGGCAGCGCGCTTCGTTCGGGACGAAGAGGTCGTGGGTTCAAATCCCGCCACCCCGACAGCCGAAACACCGGTCAGGGGCCTGATCCGCGAGAGCGGATCGGGCCCCTGAGTGGTTTCTCCGGGTGAAAGTCTTTCGGTGGGGCCGTCACCCGTGTCCCTCGGACTCCGTCAGTGCGGTGAGGGACCACGACGGAGCGCGAAGAACAGCCCGAAGGGACATCGTCGTGAAGGTCACCGCCACCCCGCCCGGCGTCGAGCCGTCCGAGCAGGGGACCCGGGAGCGCCTCGTCGGTCGGGCCGGGATCGCGACGCCCGGCCCGACCGACGGGAAACCCCCTAGATCACCGGCGGGCGGCCCAGGCGGGTCATGTGGAGGACCGTGGTCCAGCGCATCGGGGCGCGGGGCCCGCAGGAGTGGCGGACGCCCTCCGCGAAGCCGCCGAACCAGGCCTTCAGGCCCGGCAGGGAGCGGGTGCGGGCCAGGGTGAGGAGGGTCCACACGCCGAGGTAGACGGGGACGAGCGGGGCCGGCAGGTTCCGCTTGGCCAGCCAGACGCGGTTGCGGGCGGTCATCCGGTAGTAGACGGCGTGCCGGGCCGGACTGGTCCTGGGGTGCTGGAGCAGCAGCTCCGGCGCGTACAGGACCTTCCAGCCCGCGTCGAGGGCCCGCCAGGCGAGGTCGGTCTCCTCGTGGGTGAAGAAGAAGTCCTCCGGCCAGCCGCCGATCCGGTCGAGCATCGGCATCGACAGGCCGTGGCCGCCGCCGAGGAAGGTGGTCACCTCGCCGCCGCGCAGCGGGTCCTTCGCCCCGAGGCGCGGGATGTGCCGGCGCTGGGTCTCGCCGGTCTCGTCGGCGATGCGGAACGAGACGATGCCGAGGTGCGGGTCCGCCTCGTACAGGTCGGCGAGGCGGCGGAAGACGTCCGTGTCGACGAGCAGGCCGTCGTCGTCCAGGTCCACCACGACGTCCACGTCGCCGAAGGACCGCAGCGTCTCGATCGCGACGTTCCGGCCGCCGGAGACGCCCCGGTTCTCGGGGAGTTCGACCCCGGTGACGCCCTCGGGCAGGGGCGGGAGCGACCCGGTGCCGTTGCCGACGACGACGATCCGGGACGCGGGCTCGTCCTGGCCCGCCACGGCGTCGAGCAGCGCCCGCAGCTCGGCCGGGCGCGTGCCCATCGTCAGTACCGCCACTCCTACACGCGGTCGCGCCACGACCCACTCCGTCCCATGACCCATGTCCACCGAACTCGCTCCGGCCCGCGATGCTAACCGCCCGGGGACACCTTCCGTTCACCCGGACCACGGGTGTCGTGCACCGCGCGGAAGCGCGGAGGGGGGAGCGCGGCGAGGGGCGGGGTCGGACGGCTCTACGCTGGTTCTCTTCCGTCAGGTTGATCGATCGTCGAAAGGGTGGTCTCCAGGTGCTGGTCGCGGACCGATATCGGCTTCATGTGTGTATCGGCCGGGGCGGCATGGGCGAGGTGTGGCAGGCCACCGACGAGGTCCTGGGCCGGGCCGTGGCCGTGAAGCTGATGCTGGCGCAGGCGACCGACCCCTCCGCCGGTGACCGCTTCCGGCTCGAGGCGCAGACCGCCGCGCGGCTGAGCCACCCGCACGTGGTGGGCGTCTTCGACTTCGGCACGTGGGACGGAAAGCTGTTCCTCGTCATGGAGTTGGTGGAGGGCGACAGCCTCGCCGGAAGCCCGTCCGATCCACTGGTCCTGCCCGCCGAGCGGGTCGCGGTCGTCGCCGCGCACGCAGCCGCCGGGCTCGCGGCCGCGCACCGGCAGGGCGTGGTGCACCGGGACATCAAGCCGGGAAACCTGCTCGTCGACGCCGAGGGCACGGTCAAGCTGGCCGACTTCGGCATCGCGCGGTTCGTCGACGACCCCTCGGCCGCGCTCACGACGACCGGTCAGATCGTGGGCACGGGGCTCTACCTCGCGCCCGAGCGGGCCCTCGGACAGTCCGCCTCGTCCGCGTCCGACGTGTACTCGCTGGGCTGCGTGCTGTACCAACTGCTCACCGGGAGACCCCCGTTCCGCGCGGACACCGCCACCGCGCTGCTGTACCAGCACATCGACACCGCCCCGGTGCCGCCGAGCCGACTCGGGGCCGCGCTGCCGCCCGACTTCGAGACGTACCTGCTGAGCCTGCTCGCCAAGCAGCCGGAACAGCGGCCCTCCGCGCAGGCGATCGCCGACTGGTTCTCGTCCGGTGCCTGGCGCGGGTCCGGATACCCCGGGTCCGCCCCCGGCACGGGCCGGCCGCACGTGCCCCACCAGACCGCCGGACACCGGCACACCCTCACGCACGCGCCCCATGGCTCCCACCAGTCGACCGGGGCCGCCCCCATGCCCATGCCCGCGCCGGTGCACACGCCCGCGCCGACCCCGCCGCCGATGAACCGGCCGCCGGTGCCCCGGCCCGCGCCCGCCGCCCGGCGGCGCCAGGCCCCGGCGAGCAGCAACAGCGGGGGGCTCGCGGAGCTCTCCCGGCGCCGTCCGCGCAAGACGGCCGCGGTGGCCGGTGTCATCGCCTTCGTGGTCTTCCTGATCATCGGGATGGCCTGGCTGTCCTGACCGGCCCCGTACCGGCTCAGTACGGCCTCGGCGCCATCACGTGCGGTTCCTCGTCCGCCGTTCCGAGCAGCAGGCAGCGCGGTACGCCGGGCCCCGGCGTCGCGCGTACGGCCACCGGCGTCGGCGGATCGGTCGGCAGCTCGATCGTGACGGTGACCGGACGGTCGTCCCGGCCCGTGGCGCGGCCGGTCTCCTTGCCGTCGACGAGGACCTCGACGACCGGGGCGTGCCCGGTCCGGACGGTCGCGGAGACCGAGTGCCCGAGGTGGTCGATGTGGAAGTGATGGCGTGCTCTCATGGGCCGCCTCCGTACCGCCGGGGTGAGGGCGCGCCGCCGGATCGGGACGCACACCTCCAGGGTAGGCGGTCGGGCGGCTCCGGGGCGTGGGCGACCGGTCGCGCTACGTGTGCGGGCGGCGGTCCGGACGCCTCCGGCCCTCGCCCGACGGCGAGACCTCGCCCGACAGCGCGAACAGACCCCTTCTCGCACCCTCTTCGTAGGCCTCGCGCAGGTCCGGGCCGCCGAGCGGCGCCCCGAGTGCCTCCTCCCCACGCGTGCGCGTGACGGCGCAGTACTCCGCCGGACGGTACGAGGAGTCGAAGACCGAGGCCCGCAACAGGTCGACCGCTCCCAGGAGATGGGCCGCCGCGTCGCGCTGCCCGTCCAGCGCCCGCATCTGGGCGAGGAGTTCCGCCGCGCAGGCCGCGCCCACCGCGGAGCCGAGCCGCAGGTGCTCGCGCAGGGCCCGCCGGGCGTACTCCGCGGCACGCTCCCGGTCCCCGTCCCAGGCGCCGAGCTCGGCCCGCACGTGGTACGCCCAGGCCTCGGCGAACACGTCACGGCCCGCCCAGGCCCGCCGGCCCTCCCGGTCCAGGTCCCCCTGGTCCAGCGCCTCCTGCGCGCCCTCCGGGTCGGAGCGGCACAGGGAGAGCGCGAGCCCGACCCAGCTCGCCCGGCGGCCCGGCCCGAACTCCGGGTGCTCCTCCATCAGCGCGAGGGCCTCCCGGAACGCGGCCGCCGCCGCGCGCGTGCGCCCTTGGTGGAGGGCGGTCGCGCCGCGCAGATGGGCCAGGAGCGACAGGCAGCGCTCGTCGCCGTCCCGTACGGCCGCCGCCCAGGCCTGCGAGAGGAGCGGGTCGGCGTCCTCGGGGCGGCCCGACTCCAGCTCCAGGAAGGCCGCCAGCCACAGGGCACGGGCGGGCGGTGGCCCGGCGTGCAGGCCGAGGGCGTGCCGCAGCCTGGCACGGCCCTCGGCGATCCGTCCGCAGGCCACCCACAGGAACCACAGGGAGACCACGATCTCGACGGCCGTCTCGGCCTCGGCGCCCGGCGACAGCGGCGCGGTCGTCGGGTCCATGGCGGCCGCCAGGTCCGGGAGTTCGCGCAGCGCGAGGTCCCGGGCGTCGAGCTGCCGGCCGCGTTGCCACCAGTCGGAGGCCCGCCGGGCCACCTTCACGCACCATCTGCGGTGGTGCAGGAGCACGGCCCAGCGGTCGCCGCGCGCGGTGAGCCTGCGGGCGCCGACGGCGCGCATCGGGTGCGGCATCCAGTAGCGGGGCAGGCCGTCCTCGCCGTCGAAGAGGTCGTCGACGGGGAGGAGGGCGAGGGGCGCGAGCCGGTCCAGGACCGCCCGGATCTCCCTGGCGGGCAGCGTCCCCGAGGCGCAGACCTCGCGGACGGCCTCCCGGCCGAAGGCCCCCTCGAAGACGGACAGCCGCTCCCACAGGAGCCGTTCGGACGGACCGCAGCTCTCGTAGCCGCGCTCGGCCGCGGCGATCTGGTCAAGGCCTATGTGTTCGCCCCACAGGCGCTCGGTCTCCGGTGGTTCTCCTGCCCACATGTACTCCAGCCCCCGTGTCACTTCTCCGCCCCCTCCTGTGATTCAGGACGGATTCGATGGAAAACGGCCGACGCCGCGGCTTGAATGATGTGCCCCGGCCCACATCCTGGGGCCTTCCCGTGCCCGTACCCAGGGTTTCCCTCGGATCGACCAAGGAGGCACATGCGTACCAGGGAATCCGTCCTGGGAGAGGGGGATCTGGCCCTGATCCACGCACTCCAGATCGCGCCGCGCGCCAGCTGGACGCAGCTCTCCGGCGCCCTCGCCGTGAGCCCGGACACCCTCGCCCGGCGCTGGGAGGCCCTCACCGCCGGGGGGTACGCCTGGAGTTCGTTGCTCGCGGCCCGGCGCGGCGCGACGGCCACCCTGTACGCGTGGGTGGAGCTGGAGTGCGTCGCCGGAGCCGCCGAGGCCACCGCGACCGAGGTCGCGGGCGATCCGTACACCCTCGGCGTCCACCAGGTGACCGGCGACGCCGACCTGGTGCTGCTCGTCAACTGCCCGGACCTCCACGCCCTCGACGGCTACCTCGCCGGCCGGGTGCGGCGGCTCCCCGGGGTGCTCAGGGCCCGCACGCAGGTCGTCACCCAGTTGCACAACCGCCCGTACCGCTCGCGGATCGAGCAGCTCACCCCGGCGCAGACGCAGCACCTCACCGAGATCACCGGCGGCGACCGACGGGTCCGGTCCTCCACGCGCGCGTACCCGCTCGTCACGGAGCTCGACCAGCGGATCGTCGCGGAGCTGGCGGGGGACGCCCGGCGCAGCGCCGCCGAACTGGCCCGGCAGTGCGGCACCAGCGAGTCGACCGTGCGCCGCAGGCTGGACGCCCTCGGCGCGGCCGGTGCCGTCCACCACCACTGCCTGCCGGCCCCGCGCTTCTCCGGGCGGCCGGTGTGGGCGCTGGTCACGGCGGACGTACCGCCCCTGGAGGTGGCCGAGTCGGTGGCCTCGCTGACCCGGCTCCGTCAGACCCGTGTGATCACCTCGGTCACCGGCCCGCACAACCTGGTGCTCGCCATGTGGCTCCGTACGGTCGAGGAGCTCCACGAGGTGACGGCGGCACTGGTGCGGGCCGCGCCGGCGCTGCGGATCACGGGCACCGCGGTGTCCCTGCGCACCCACAAGATCGGCGCGCAGGTCCTCGGCCCGGACGGCCGGCGCACCCACCACGTACGGCCGGCGACCGGCTCCTGACGGGGTGCCCGGCGCGTGTTCCGACGGGCGGTCGGTGGCGTGCGGTCGGTGGCGCGCGGTCGGTGGCGCGGTCGGTTCAGGCCGGGCGGGACGCCTTGATCGAGTACATCAGGGGGATGCGGGGACGGTCCGCGGGGAAGCGGTAGTAGCCGTCCTCGTGCCGCTGGAGGGAGCCGTAGCGGGGGAAGAGCGAGGCGTCGTGCTCGTGCAGGAACTCGATGCGCAGACCGGCCTTCGCGAGGGCCGTGACGACCTCGCCGACCGGGTGGACCCACTCCACGCTGCGGTTGTGGACGGTGACGGCGTCGAGGTCGGCGTACGTCCCCGGGGCGGTGTCCACCCACGGGTCGCGGACGAAGTAGTCGTGCACGACCCGGCTGCCGGTCTCGTCGTCGAGCGAGTCGGTCAGCGGATGGAACTCGGCCACGTAGAGGAAGCCGCCCGGGGCGACGAGGGAGGCGGCGGTCTCCGCCCAGCGCTCGATGTCGGGCAGCCAGCACAGCGCGCCGCTGCCGGTGTAGACGACGTCGTACGACCGGTCCGGGACGGCCTCGGCGGCGTCGTACACGTCGGCGGCGACGAAGGCGGCCCGCTCCTGCGAGAGGCCCAGGTCGGCGGCGAGCGAGCGGGCGGTCTCGACGGCCGGCTCGGAGAAGTCCAGGCCGACGACGTGCGAGGCGCCGTGCCGGGCCCAGGAGAGGGTGTCCAGGCCGATGTGGCACTGGAGGTGGAGGAGGGAACGCCCGGTGACGTCGCCGACCTCCGCGAGTTCGAAGTCCCGCAGGGCGTCCTTGCCCGCGCGGAAGGCGTCGAGGTCGTAGAACTCGCTGGCGGCGTGGATCGGGACGCGCTCGTCCCACTTCGCGCGGTTGGCCTCGTGCCAGTCCTCGGGCGTCGGAGAGTACATGTCGGCGAGGTTATCCACAGGCTGCGGGCGACGCGACCCGATTGTCCGCGGCTCGGAGCATGATGGGTGCCATGACCACCGAGAGCAAGGACTTCGACACCCCCGTCTGGGAGCAGCGCTTCCGGGCGCCGCGCATCTCCCTGCCCGAATGGGCCGAGGAGGCTCCGGACCGCTCACTCTTCGTGTCCAACGCGACCGGGACGTACGAGCTGTACGCCTGGGACCGGGCGAGCGGCGAGCAGCGGCAGGTCACGGACCGGCCGAACGGGACGACGGACGGGGTGCTGTCGCCGGACGGCGCCTCGGTCTGGTGGTTCGCGGACACCGACGGGGACGAGTTCGGGGTGTGGATGCGCCAGCCGTTCGCGGGCGGCGCGGACAAGCCGGCCGTGCCGGGCCTCGCCCCGTCCTATCCGGCCGGGCTCGCCATCGGCCGGGAGGGCACGGTCGTGGTGGGCCGGTCCACGGACGAGGAGGGCACGACGGTCCATCTCGTACGGCCCGGGACCGGCACCCCGGTCGAGATCTACCGGCACCGGGAGTCGGCCGGCGTGGGTGACCTGTCGTACGACGGCTCGCTGGTCGCGATCGAGCACACCGAGCACGGCGACGCGATGCACTCGGCGCTGCGCGTGCTGCGCGCCTCGGACGCGGGCGTGGTCGCCGAGCTCGACGACACCAAGGGCGGCACGGAGGAGCTGGGGCTCACGGTCCTCGGCTTCGCCCCGCTGGCCGGGGACACCCGGCTGCTCGTCGGCCACCAGCGGCGCGGCCGCTGGGAGCCGATGCTCTGGGACGTGGCGACGGGCACCGAGACCGATCTGCGGCTCGATCTGCCGGGCGACGTGTCGGCGGAGTGGTACCCGGACGGCTCGGGCCTGCTGATCGTGCACGGCTTCGAGGCCCGCAGCGAGCTGTGGCGGTACGAGATCGCGACCGGCGCCCTGGTCCGGGTGGAGACCCCGGCCGGTTCGGTGTCGAGCGCGACGGCCCGGCCGGACGGCTCCGTGGAGTACCTGTGGTCCTCGGCCGCCGAGCCGCCGGTGGTGCGCTCCACGGCCGGCGGCGTCGTCCTCGACCCTCCCGGCCCGAAGGCGCCGCCGTCGGTGCCCGTGGAGGACGTGTGGGTGGACGGCCCCGGCGGCAGGGTCCACGCCCTCGTGCAGCGCCCGGCGGAGGGCGAGGGCCCCTTCCCGACGGTCTTCGAGGTGCACGGCGGCCCCGCCTGGCACGACAGCGACGCCTTCGCGTCGGGTCCGGCGGCCTGGGTGGACCACGGGTACGCGGTGGTGCGGGTCAACTACCGGGGCTCCACGGGGTACGGCCGGGAGTGGACGGACGCGCTCAAGCACCGCGTCGGCCTGATCGAGCTGGAGGACATCGCGGCGGTCCGCGCCTGGGCCGTGGCGAGCGGCCTCGCCGACCCCGGGCGGCTCGTCCTCTCCGGCGGTTCCTGGGGCGGGTACCTGACGCTGCTGGGGCTGGGCACGCAGCCGGACGACTGGGCGGTCGGTCTGGCGGCCGTGCCCGTCGCGGACTACGTCACGGCGTACGAGGACGAGATGGAGGCCCTGAAGGCGCTGGACCGGACGCTGCTGGGCGGTTCCCCGGAGGAGGTGCCCGAGCGGTACGCGGCCTCGTCGCCGCTGACGTACGTGGACGAGGTGAAGGCCCCGGTGCACGTGTCGGCCGGCGTCAACGACCCGCGCTGCCCGATCCGGCAGATCGACAACTACGTCGACCGGCTGGCGGCCCGGGGCGCGGTCCACGAGGTGTACCGGTACGACGCGGGCCACGGCTCCCTGGTGGTGGAGGAGCGGATCAAGCAGGTCGCCCTGGACCTGGACTTCGCGGCGAGACACCTGGGGACCGCGCCGCCGGTGCGGGGAGGTGCCGCGGGCCCGGCCTGACCGGCGGGACGCCGGGGACCCGGTCGTCGGGGGTTCGGATCCGCTTGCGTACCGTGGGGGGCGTGTACCGGTTCCTGAGAACGCCCCGCTGGTGGGGGATCAACGTCTTCGTCCTCCTCGCGATCCCGTTCTGCGTCTTCATGGGGACCTGGCAGCTCGGCAAGTTCGAGGACCGCGTCGACTCCCATCGGGAGGCCGAGCAGCGGCCCGCCGCGCGTGCGGAGGAGACCGAGCCGCTGGACTCCCTGATGCCGGTGGACAAGGAGACCTCGGGCCGCTCGGCGCGGGCGCGCGGCCGGTTCGGGGAGCAGTTCCTCGTGCCGGACCGCGAGCTGGACGGCCGCGCCGGCGCGTACGTCCTGACGCTGCTCAGGACTGACGGCGGCCGGTCGCTGCCGGTGGTCCGGGGCTGGCTCCCCACGGGCGCGAAGGCCCCCGCCCCGCCGTCGGGCGAGGTGACGGTGGTGGGCGCGCTCCAGGCCTCGGAGACCCCGGGCACGAAGGGCGTCCACACGGCGGGCGGACTGCCCGAGGGGCAGCTCGGCATGATCAGCGCGGCGTCCTTGGTGAACGTGGTCACGGACGACGTCTACGACGCCTGGATCACCCTCGCGGACTCCCCGGCCGGGCTCACGCCGGTCCCGGCGGTGGCCGCGGCGGGCACGGGCCTGGACGCGAAGGCCTTCCAGAACCTCGGCTACACGGCGGAGTGGTTCGTCTTCGCGGGCTTCGTCGTCTTCATGTGGTTCCGCCTCGTACGCCGCGAGGCGGAGGCCTCCCGCGACGAGGCGCTGGGCCTGTAGGCGCCGGGCGGCGCCGGGCCGGTGGCCGCCGGGACGCCCAGGGCAGTGGCCGCCGGGACGCCCAAGGCGGTGGCCGCCGGGTCGGTGGTGACCGAGGCCCGCGGGCCGGGCCGGTGGCTGCCGGGCCGGTGGCCCGCAGGCCGCTTGGGCCTGTGACTGCCGGGATGCCCGGCCGGTGACTGCCGGGCCCTGCGGGCCGGGCCGGTGACCGTCAGGCCGGCGGTCCGCAGTCCGCTGGGCCGATGGCAGCCCGGCCGGTGGCCGCCCGGCCGGCCAGTCGGCTGAGCGGGCGGCCGGGCGGTCAGGTCAGGAAGTCGTCAGGGTTCCGGTGCGGTAGATGGTGCCGGCGCAGGCGTTCGGGATGAGGGCCGTCGCCGTGGGGCCGCCCGGTTCCGCGGTGTGGCTGACCACGACGCTGCCGTCGGCCGGAGCGCCGTCCTCGTGGACCAGCTGGGGTGCCGCGCCGGCGCCCTCCTCCGCACTGGCGCCGCCGGTCTCGGTGCCGCCCGCCCCGCTCGTCGGGTCGTCCGTCGGGGTCGGCGTCGGGGTGGCCGTCGGGGTCGGGGTGGCGGGCGGTTCGCTCGGGGCGGTCGGCGTGGGGGCCGGGGTGGTGCCGGTCGTCGGGCAGGTCTCGCTCGGCACCCAGACGAACTTCACCTCGTAGCTGCCGCTCGGCTTCAGGGCGATCGCGAGCGACTCCTGCGAGGGGTCGGGCAGCCCGCTGCCCCCGTCGCCCGAGGTGTGCCGGACCACCGATATCCGGCCCGGGTCCGCCGCCCCCCTGGCCTCGAAGCCGACGATGCCCGCGCCGTCCACGAGGCAGGCCCGGTCGGAGACGTTGGCGATGCGGAAGGTGCCGTGGACCTTGCCCTCGGCGTCGGCCCCGCCCGTTTCCTGCCCGGCGACGCCGAGCTGGTCGGCGGTGCACCGCGGGGTGGAGTCGGGGTCGGCGCCCAGCGTCTGGCCGGGGAGGTCTCCTGAGGCGGCGGAGCCCGGGCGCTGCGGCTTGCCGGAGGCGTCGTCGGCCCCGCCGGGGCTCGGCGAGGCGCCGTTCGCGGGGGCCTCGGAGCTCTGGCCGCCCTCGATGCCGGTCTCGGTGCCGGTGCCGCCCTGGGCCTGCTCGCCGTGGCCGGCGTTCACGGGGTTGGCGGCGGAGAGGCCGCCCGAGGCGGCGACGTGCACGAAGGCGGGGACGGCCGTGCCGATGAGGACGGCGGCGGCCGCGGCACCGACGACGGCCTGCCGCTTCCGGGCGCGCCGCGCGGGCACGGCACGGCGCAGGTGCTCCAGCGAGCCGAGGGACGGCTCCATGCCGCCCACGGCCTCCTGGAAGAGCCGTCGCAGCGCGAGCTCGTCGTCGCCCTCGCCGGACCCGGGCTCGATCTTCACCATGCGCCGTCCACTCAGCTCGTCACGTTCATCCAGGGCGTCGGGCTTCTCCGGGGCGGCGGAGGACGCCGTCCCGTCCTCGCGCGCCGGCTCGGCGGCATGCCTCTCGGGGACGTCGTCGCCGTCACGGTTCTCGTGGGCCACGCCGTCCCCGCCGGGTGCCTCGCTCATGTCGTCGCTCCCATCGCGACGCGCAGCGCCGCGATGCCCCGCGAACCGTACGCCTTCACCGAACCCAGGGATATCCCGAGCGTCTCGGCGACCTGGACCTCGGTCATGTCGGAGAAGTACCGCAGGGCGAGCACCTCGCGCTGGCGCCGCTGGAGTCCGCGCATCGCCCGGATCAGGTCCTCGCGCTCCAGCTGCTCGTACGCCCCCTCCTCCGCGCTGGCCATGTCCGGCATCGGCTTGGACAGCAGCTTCAGGCCGAGGATGCGGCGGCGGAGCGCGGACCGGGAGAGGTTCACCACGGTCTGCCGCAGGTAGGCGAGCGTCTTCTCGCGCTCGCGCACGCGCTTGCGGGCCGAGTGGACGCGGATGAAGGCCTCCTGGACGACGTCCTCGCAGGAGGCCGTGTCGTCGAGGAGCAGCGCGGCGAGACCGAGCAGCGACCGGTAGTGGGCGCGGTAGGTCTCCGTCAGGTGGTCGACGGTGGTGCCGGCGGCCGGGGCGGTCTCGGTGCTCCTGCGGGGCGACGGGATGCCGTCCACGCCGCCGGTGCGGGATCCGGTGGGCACGGGGGCGATCACCGGCATGCCGCCGAGCGCGCGCGGACGCCCGAGCGGACGGACCGCGGGGCCGCGCGCGGGGACCGCGGGGGCGCGTACGGGGACCACGGCGCCGCTCCGCACGGGGAGCACCGCCGTGCCCGCGCCGCGCGGCGGGGCGATGGTCGCGATGTCGAGTACCTCTGCCACGCCTGTTGGACACGCTTCCCCCCGGCAGGGTTGTACGCGTACGCCACCCTTTTCGACGGCGAGTTGTTCGTCCTCATGCGTAACCGTTCTCCCCCGATGCCCCGCTTCCGGCGTGTCCCGCGCCACACGGTCGTGGGTGCACGCAGAGACGCGCCCCGCCCAACTCTGGTTGCAGTACGGGGAAAGTGCATCGTCGACCACGGCATCGCCGCAGTTCAAGGGGTATCTGACACCTTTTTGCTCACAGGACGTTCACAGATCACGCAAATCCGTGACAAGAGATTCCGCGATCTGGAGCGCGTTGAGGGCCGCGCCCTTGCGGAGGTTGTCGGCGCAGACGAAGAAGTCGAGCGCGCGCTCGTCGTCGAGGGAGCGCCGGACCCGGCCGACCCAGGCGGGGTCGGTGCCGACGACGTCGGCGGGGGTGGGGAAGTCGCCGGCTTCCGGATCGTCGCAGAGCACGACCCCCGGCGAGGTGGCCAGGACCTCGTGTGCGCGGCCGACCGGGACGGGGCGCTCGAAGCGCGCGTGCACGGAGACGGAGTGTCCGGTCACGACGGGGACGCGGACGCAGGTGGCGGAGATCCGGAGAGCGGGGAGGCCGAGGACGCGGCGGGTCTCGTCGCGGACGCGTTCCTCCTCGGAGGAGGAGCCGTCGGCGCCGGGAGTGCCCGACCAGGGCAGGACGTTGAGCGCGAGGGGGCCGGGGAAGGGGCCGGTGTTCTCGCCGACGGCCCGCCGCACGTCTCCGGGGCGGGTGCCGAGATCGCCGTCGGCGGCCACCAGGCCGAGCTGGGCGCGGAGTGCGTCGATGCCCGCCCGTCCGGCGTCGCCGGCGGCCTGTTGGGCGGTGACGACCAGTTCGGCGAGCCCGAACTCGGCGTGCAGGGAGCCCACGGCGACGATCAGCGCGAGGGTGGTGGAGCCGGGGCCGGCGACGATGCCCCGGGGGCGCAGCCGGGCGGCGTGCGCGTTGAGTTCGGGGACGACGAGCGGCACGTCGGGGTCCGCGCGGAAGGCGGCGGAGGTGTCCACGACGACGGCGCCCTTGGCGACGGCGATCGGCGCCCAGTGGGCGGCGACGGTCTCGGGCACGAGGAAGAGGGCCAGGTCGGCGCCCTCGAAGGCCTCCTCGTCGAGTGCGAGGACCTCGCACTCCTCCCCCCGCACGGCGGTCTTGCCACCGGCCGAACGGGGAGAGGCGAGAAGGCGGATCTCGCCCCAGACGTCCGCGTGGTGCGTGAGCATCTGGAGCATCACCGAGCCGACCGCCCCGGTCGCTCCCACGACCGCGAGCGTCGGCTTCGGGTTCATCGTCCGGTGCCTCCGTAGACGACGGCCTCGTCCGAGTCGCTGTCCAGGCCGAAGGCGGTGTGGACGGCGCGCACGGCCTCGTTGACGTCGTCGGCGCGGGTGACGACCGAGATGCGGATCTCGGACGTCGAGATGAGCTCGATGTTCACGCCCGCGTCGGACAGCGCCTTGAAGAAGTCGGCGGTGACGCCCGGGTTCGTCTTCATGCCCGCGCCGACCAGGGAGATCTTGCCGATCTGGTCGTCGTAGCGCAGCGAGTCGAAGCCGATCGCGGCCTTGGCCTTCTCCAGCTCGTCGATGGCCTTGCGGCCCTCGGCCTTGGGGAGGGTGAAGGAGATGTCCGTGAGGCCGGTGGAGGCCGCGGACACGTTCTGCACGATCATGTCGATGTTGATCTCGGCGTCCGCGACGGCGCGGAAGATGGCCGCGGCCTCGCCCGGCTTGTCCGGCACGCCGACGACGGTGATCTTCGCCTCGGAGGTGTCGTGGGCGACACCCGAGATGATGGCCTGCTCCACCTTGGAGTCCCCTGTCGGTTCGTTGCTGACCCACGTGCCCTGGAGCCCCGAGAAGGACGACCGGACGTGGATCGGGATGTTGTAACGGCGTGCGTACTCGACGCAGCGGTGCAGCAGCACCTTGGAGCCGGAGGCGGCGAGCTCCAGCATGTCCTCGAAGGAGATCCAGTCGATCTTCTTCGCCTTCTTCACGACGCGCGGGTCGGCCGTGAACACACCGTCGACGTCGGTGTAGATCTCGCAGACCTCGGCGTCGAGCGCCGCGGCGAGCGCGACGGCGGTGGTGTCGGACCCGCCGCGCCCGAGCGTGGTGATGTCCTTCTTGTCCTGGCTGACGCCCTGGAAGCCGGCGACGATGGCGATGTTGCCCTCGTCGAGGGCGGTACGGATCCGGCCCGGCGTGACATCGATGATGCGCGCTTTGTTGTGGACCGAGTCGGTGATGACGCCTGCCTGGCTGCCCGTGAACGACTGGGCCTCGTGGCCCAGGTTTTTGATCGCCATGGCCAGCAGGGCCATGGAGATCCGCTCTCCGGCGGTCAGCAGCATGTCGAACTCGCGTCCGGCAGGGATCGGGGATACCTGCTCGGCGAGATCGATCAGCTCGTCCGTCGTGTCGCCCATCGCGGAAACCACGACGACCACCTGGTGGCCGTTCTTCTTGGCGTCCACGATTCGCTTGGCGACGCGCTTGATGCCTTCGGCATCGGCAACGGAGGAGCCTCCGTACTTCTGCACGACAAGGCCCACGTGCGCTCCTCGCTCAGTCTGTGCCGCAGCCGGCGCTGCGATCGCCTCAGTCTATCGAGGGGTCGGAAAACGCCGACGTGATATCGCATGATGAGACACCGCGCTCACAGAGCGATCATCGAGGCGGTCCGACGGCCCCGGCAGGGCCGGGCACTACTTCCGGAGGGATCGGATCCGCAGGCCCAGCGGGGTCGCGATCTCCTCCAGCATCACGCGGCCCGCCTCCTCCGCGAGGTCGTCCTCGGTGAGGTCCTCGTCCGTGTCGAGTCCGTCGAGCTCCGCGAGGGGCTGGTCGAGGCGGACGTGGGAGACGAGGGACTGGAGGGCGCGGAGGGTGGCCGAGGCGGTCGGGCCCCAGTTGGAGAAGTACGAGAACTGCCACCACCACAGCGCCTCGCTGGTGCGGCCCGCACGGTAGTGGGCGAGCCCGTGGCGCAGGTCGGTGACGATGTCGGCGAGGTTGTCGGAGATCCGGGCCGGCACCGGGGCCTTGCGCGGCTCGTACGGGTCGAAGACCTCGGAGAAGACGTCGACCGGCTCCAGCATCACCGCGAACCGCTCGCGCAGGTCGTCGACGTCCGGCTCGGGGCCCGTGTCCGGCTCGTACCGCTCGTCCGGGACGATGTCCTCGTGCGCGCCGAGACGGCCGCCCGCCAGGAGCAGCTGGGAGATCTCCAGGAGCAGGAAGGGCACCGCGCTGTCCGGCTCGTCGCCCTTGGCGACCTCGGTCGTCGCGACGATGAAGCTCTCGATCGAGTCGGCGATCTGGACCGCGAAGTCGTCCGGGTCCTGCGTGACGGAGTGCAGTGTGGGATCAGACATCGAGCAGCCTCCCTGAGAGCGCGCCGGAGCGCGCACCGGCCCTGTCGTCATACATCTAGCAGCCTCCGCCCCTCGAAGGCACGGCCGAGGGTCACCTCGTCGGCGTACTCCAGGTCGCCGCCGACCGGAAGGCCGCTGGCGAGCCGGGTCACCTTGAGCCCCATGGGCTTGATCATCCGCGCCAGGTACGTCGCGGTGGCCTCGCCCTCCAGGTTCGGGTCGGTCGCGAGGATCAGCTCGGTGACGGTGCCGTCCGCGAGCCGGGCGAGCAGCTCGCGGATGCGCAGGTCGTCCGGGCCGACGCCCTCGATGGGGCTGATCGCCCCGCCGAGGACGTGGTACCGGCCGCGGAACTCGCGCGTCCGCTCGATCGCCACGACGTCCTTGGGCTCCTCGACCACGCAGATGACGGTCAGGTCGCGGCGCGGGTCGCGGCAGATGTTGCACTGCTCCTGCTGTGCCACGTTCCCGCAGACCGCGCAGAACCTGACCTTCTCCTTGACCTCCAGGAGCGCGTGCGCGAGCCGTCGGACGTCCGTGGGCTCCGCCTGGAGGACGTGGAAGGCGATCCGCTGCGCGCTCTTGGGACCGACGCCGGGCAGCCTGCCCAGTTCGTCGATGAGGTCCTGAACCACGCCTTCGTACAACGGAACGCCTCTCTCGGGAGTGCTTGATTCTTACGGTAGTGGCTGGAAGCGAGCCTTAGAAGGGCTCAGAAGCCGAGCCCCGGCATGCCGCCCATGCCCTGGGCGAGCGGACCGAGCTTGGCCTGCTGGAGCTGCTGCGCGTTGTCGTTGGCGGCCTGCACGGCGGCGACGATCAGATCGGCCAGCGTCTCGGTGTCCTCGGGATCGACCGCCTTGGGGTCGATCTCCAGGCCGCGCAGCTCGCCGGCGCCGGTGACGGTCGCCTTGACCAGGCCGCCGCCCGCCTGCCCGTCGACCAGGGTCGCCGCGAGCTCCTCCTGGGCCCGGGCGAGGTCCTGCTGCATCTTCTGGGCCTGCTGGAGAAGCTGCTGCATGTTGGGCTGGCCACCACCGGGGATCACGGTCACTCCTCTTGTCGCGGAACTCTGTGAAATGAGCCTACGTGGTCGCGGACCGGCCCGCCGACGCAACTCTTTCGAGTGAGAAACTGCGGGCTCCTCTAGCTGATCAACACCCTCTTGCGGGCGGAAATCCCGGGATTCCGGGCCCGTCGCCCACCATTCGGCGGTAGGAAGGGCAGGCACCACGTGCACCGCACGTCACAGAAGGACATGAGCACTGAGCTGAACAGAGGAGTCCCCCGGTGAGCCAGCAGCCGGAGATGCAGCCACCGGGACCCCCCGGGGGAGACGTCCACCGCGATCTGACCGGTACGCCCTTCCCCCTGGGCGACTGGGGCGAGCCGGCCGAACGGCTCGACGAGCTGTACCGCTGGGTCGAGAACAACGCCCTGCGCACCGTCGAGTGGTACCTCTCCGACCGCGTCCGCAAGCGCCGGGCCGCCCGGATCCTGCGGATCGGCACGGCCGTGGGGGCGATCGCGGGCGCCGCGCTCCCGCTGCTCGACCTGACCGGGGTCGCCGGGGGCGCCGCGGGCTGGGGCTATCTGTCGCTGCTGCTCGGCGCCGCCTGCACGGTCTGCGACCGGTACTTCGGGCTGACGTCCGGCTGGATGAGGGACGTGGCGACGGCACAGGCCGTGCAGCGCCGTCTCCAGGCGCTCCAGTTCGACTGGGCCTCGGAGAGCGTCCGGGAGGTCCTGGGGCCCACGGAGGGCACGGCGAGCGAGGCGGCCGAGCGCTGCCTCGGCGTGCTGCGCCGCTTCTCGGAGGACGTGACGGAGCTGGTACGGGCGGAGACCGCGGACTGGATGGTCGAGTTCCGCTCGGGTCCGGCGCCGCTGGCGCTCCAGTCGGTCGGCGTGGCCCCGGCCCGGCCCGAGGTCTCGCACCCCCCGGGCCGTTTCCCGCTGCCGCCGGGCACCCGGCCGAACATGCCGCGCCAGCGGCCCCCGGAGGCCCGCTAGGGGCGGTCCGGGGGCCGGGAGGAGGCCTCAGCTCAGGATGATCATCGAGCCCTGGGCGAGGCTCCGGGTCGCCGCCGCGTGCAGTCCCAGCCAGACGTGCCGCTCCCGTGCGAAGGGGTGGCCGTCGTACGGAACGGCCACGGCCGGCTCCTCCAGCGTGGTGGGCCGTTCCGGCGGCTGCGGGGCCGCGGGCGGGTTCGCCGGGTCGATGCCGATCGAGGGCGCCACGAACTCCAGCTCCCGCAGCAGCCCGTACGAGGAGCCGAGCGGGCCGCCGCCCTCGAGGAGCTCGTCGTTGGCGAGCGGCGCGGGGAAGTCCACCGGCACGTACGCGCCCGCGTGGTCGTAGTGCCAGACCAGGTGGGACTGCTGGGCGGTCGTCTCGAACATCTCCAGGAGCTGTTCGTAGTCCCCGCCGAGCTCGTCGACGGGCTCGACCGGCAGCCCGCACATCCGGAGCAGGTAGGCGCGGCGGAGGAAGTGCAGGGCCGTGTAGTCGAAGCCGGCGACCGGGGCGACGTCTCCGGAGAGCCCCGGCATGTACGCGTAGACGGGCACGGTCGGCAGGCCCGAGGCGCTCAGCACGGCGTCGTAGGCGGCTATCTCTTCGGCGAAGGGGTTGTCGGGGCTGTGGCACAGCACGTCGACGAGGGGGACCAGCCACAGGTCACAGGCCAAGGGAGGCTCGCTCTCCGTCAGTTGCAGGGACGGCCAGGGTAGTCGGCCCGGCCGACGACGCCCACCCGCCGATGACCTGCCCCGGGATGCCCGGCCTCAACCCGAAGGGGCCTCAGAAGGGCCTCAGCGGGTCCGTGCCTCCAGGCGGTCGGCCCATTCCAGCGAGTGGGCGTTGTAGGCCCGGACGAGCCCGACCGCCGCCTCCGCGTCACCGCGGGTGATCGCGTCGACCAGGTCCACGTGGCCGCTCCACAGCCAGCCGAGGACGTCCCGCTCGGAGCGCAGGTAGGGCACCGAGAAGACCCAGGCCTGGACGCGGAGCCGGTGCAGGAAGTCGGCGATGTGGTCGTTGGCGGAGACGAGGCGGCCCAGCTCGCGCCAGTAGCGGATGTCGTAGCCGATCAGGATGTCGAGGTCCCCGGCGCGGGCGGCGCGGGCGGCGGCCTCGCCCCGGCGGCGTACGGAGACGAGCGCGACGCCGATGCCGAGGTCGGGCTCCGGGGCGGGGGGCTGCGGGGTCGTCGCGGGGGCGTGGCGGCGGAAGATGCCGTCGACGACGAGCATCCGGGCCTCGACCATGCTCCGGTAGTCGTCGATCGAGTACTGGTGGACGCGGAAGCCGCGGTGCTGGTCGGAGTCGAGGAGGCCCTGGGCGCAGAGGTCGACGAGGGCTTCGCGGACGGGCGTCGCGGAGACCCCGTACTGCTCGGCGATCTGCTTGACGGTGAACTCCTCGCCCGGCTGGAGACGGCCCGCGAGCACTTCGTCACGGAGCGCGTCCGCGATCTGCTGTCGCAGGGTGCTGCGCGTGACAGCTCCGCTCGCGGGCATGTGGTCGGTCCCCTCCGTCCGGTTCCGGACACCCTAGTCCAGACGGAGGAGACCTCCCCGTGTCCGGTTACGCGGTGTGCTCGTCGGCGACCGCGAGGGCCGCGTCCAGGGCCGCCAGGCCCTCCTTGGCCTCGGCCTCGGAGACGTTGCAGGCGGGGACGGCGTGGGTGCGGTTCATGTTCACGAAGGGCCACAGGCCCTGCTTCTTCGCCGCCGCGGCGAAGGCGGCCATCGGCGCGTTGGCCTCGCCGGCCGCGTTGTACGGGACGAGCGGTTCGCGGGTCTCCTTGTTCCTGACGAGGTCGAGCGCCCAGAAGACGCCCGTGCCGCGGACCTCGCCGACGGACGGGTGGCGCTCGGCGAGCTCGCGCAGGCCCGGGCCGAGGACGTTCTCGCCGATGTGGGCGGCGTGCTCGACGACCTTCTCGTCCTCCATCACCCCGATGGTGGCGACGGCGGCGGCGCAGGCCAGCGGGTGACCGGAGTAGGTCAGGCCGCCGGGGTAGGGGCGCTTGTCGAAGGTGGCGGCGATCTCGGCGTTGATGGCGACGCCGCCGAGCGGCACGTAGCCGGAGTTCACGCCCTTGGCGAAGGTCATCAGGTCGGGGACGACGTCGAAGTGCTCGGCGGCGAACCACTTGCCGGTGCGGCCGAAGCCGGCCATGACCTCGTCCAGGACGAAGACGATGCCGTACTTGTCGCAGATCTCGCGGACGCCGGCGAGGTAGCCGGGCGGCGGGGTCATGATGCCGGCGGTGCCGGGCACGGTCTCCAGGATGATCGCGGCGATCGTCGCCGGACCCTCGAAGGCGATCGTGTCCTCCAGGTGCTGGAGGGCCCGCGCGCTCTCCTCCGCCTCGGTGGTGGCGTAGAAGGGCGAGCGGTAGAGGAACGGCGCCCAGAAGCGCACGACGCCGGCCGAGCCGTTGTCGGAGGCCCAGCGGCGCGGGTCGCCGGTCAGGTTGATCGCGGTGGAGGTGGCGCCGTGGTACGAGCGGTAGGCGGAGAGCACCTTCGTGCGGCCCGTGTGCAGACGGGCCATGCGGACGGCGTTCTCGACGGCCTCGGCGCCGCCGTTGGTGAAGAAGATCTTGTCCAGGTCGCCCGGGGTGCGCTCGGCGATGAGGCGTGCGGCCTCGGAGCGGACGTCGACGGCGAAGGCGGGCGCGAAGGTCGCGAGCTTCCCGGCCTGCTCCTGG
This sequence comes from Streptomyces sp. NPDC107498, assembly GCF_055582805.1. NCBI lineage: Bacteria > Bacillati > Actinomycetota > Actinomycetes > Kitasatosporales > Streptomycetaceae > Streptomyces > Streptomyces sp. NPDC107498. Next base: position 191,345 of record NZ_JBVJPE010000006.1, read on the forward strand.
ATCGCGGCGACGACCTTGGGGTGCTGGTAGCCGATGTTCGTGTAGACGAGGCCGCTGGTGAAGTCGAGGTAGCGGTTGCCGTCGTAGTCCCAGAAGTACGAACCCTCCGCGCCGGCGACGGCGAGCGGGTCGATCAGTCCCTGTGCGGACCAGGAGTGGAAGACGTGCGCGCGGTCGGCGGCCTTGACGGCCGCGCCGGCCTGGGGATCGGGTTCGACATGAGGGGTCATGGGGTCGAGGGTAAGGAACCGCAGGTGGGACGGGCCATCACCATCTTGTCCATCGAGACCGCGACGGACCCGACACGTTGCGGGGTGGGGCGGGACGGGCACCCCTGGGGCTCCGGCGTGGGCACCGCCTAGGCTGCGCGACATGTACACGCCCGGTCGCAGCGCCGCCACGACGTCCACCGGCTGGGGGATGGTCCTCAGCGCCTGGGCGGCCGTGCTCGTCTCCCTCGGGGGGGTCTCCCCGTACCCGCCGCTCGTGGCGCCGCTGGCGCTCGCCGGACTCGCCGTGCTGTTCGCCGCCGCCTGGGTCGCGCCTCGTACCGGGCCGGTGCGCCCTTCCGGGGCCCGTTGACCAAGCCGTACCGCGAGACCCGTCGACCGAACCGCGTCCTGCGGTACGTGCTCGGCTTCGGCGTCTCCTTCGCCACCGCCGCCGCGTTCATGACGATCTTCGTCGACGGCAGCGCGTACGGCAGGGAGACCGAGCGCCTGGAGGGCGTCGGGTACGGCGCGTACGAGGTCCCCGTGGTCCGCCTCGCGGGCGATCCCGTCCTCCGCGAGGGCGGCGAGGACCGCGACCCGTCCTACACCACCGACCTCGTCCTGCGGATCCCCTACGAGTCCGGTCCGCGCGAGGTCACCGTCCGCGGTCTCCACACCCGCTTCGAGCCGCCCGTGCCCGGCCGCACGAAGGTGGAGGTGTCCTTCGCGCCCCGCGACCCGGCGGTGCCCGTCGTCGAGGACGGCGCCCGCGACGGACGGCTGTTCGCCCTGATCGCCTTCGCGATCTGGGGCGGCCCGTGGGTCCTGATCGTGGGTGGGGGACTGACGGGCCACATGGACGTCGACGACCTCCACCGGCTGCGCCGCTTCGAGCCGGAGGTCCACCTGCCCGCGCTCGCCGTCCTCCTCGCGGGTCTGGTCCTGCTCCTGCCGATGGCCCTGGAGTTCGGGGTGGCGGGCCTCGACCGGCCTCTCGCCCTCCTCGCCGCCCTGTCCCCGGGCCTGGCCTTCACCTGGCTGGTCAAGCGGGCCTGAAGGAGCGGACGCGGTGTCACCGCGCCCCGGCGGCGTCAAGTCGCCGCGGGCGGGGCCGTGGTGGCGGTCGGTGCGATCGCGCCGGGGCGCGTGTTCGTCGTGCTCTTCGTGCGGGAGGGGCCGGTCCGCGTCGTGCGGGCCGGCCCCGTCGCCGTCAGCAGGAGAGGTTCGCCCCCGCGGGGACACCCAGGATCTGGGTGAACTGCTGGTACTTGGCGACCCGGCTCTGGACCTGGGCCGGGTTGCGGCCGTTGCACTCCAGGCTGCCGTTGATGGCCCAGATGGTCTGGCCGAAGCCGGCGCCGTTGACCATCGCGTTGTGGGCGGTCATCGTGCCGGGGCCGTTCTGGGTGTTCCAGTACCAGAGGCCCGTCCGCATGGCGACGGCCGGATCCTGTTCGACCCGCCACGGGTTGTTGAGCAGGTCGATGCCGAGGGCGTCACCGGCGGCCTTGTAGTTGAAGTTCCAGGAGAGCTGGATGGGTCCGCGCCCGTAGTAGGCGGCCTGGCCGGCCGGGCAGCCGTAGGGCCGGGTCGTGTCGCAGTAGTGCGGGTAGTTCGCCGTGTTCTGCTCGACGACGTAGTAGAGCCCGCCCGTCTCGTGGGAGACGTTCGCGAGGAAGGCCGCGGCCTCCTGCTTCTTCACCGTGTCGCTGCCGGTGGTGGCGAAGCCGGGGTAGGACGTGAGGGCGGCGGTGAGCCCCGCGTACGTGTAGAAGGGGTTCCGGTTCGGGAACATCTGGTTGAACTGGGCCTCGGAGACGACGAATCCGGAGGGGTTCGGGTCCGTGCCGCCACCGCCGGTTCCGCAGGCGCCCTCGTCGCGCCAGACGTCGGAGGAGCCGGGGCGCTCGTTCTGGGTCCACCACTTGGCGTACCAGTTGTGGCCGTTGTACGCGGCGGTCATGCCGCCCGTGTAGACGCTGGACGAGTTCCAGGCGGCCGCACAGGCGGGGGCGGCGCCCGCCGAGGTCATGGGGAGGAGTGCCGCGAGACCAACTGCCGTACAGAGCACGGCGATCATGGTGACCAGCTTGCGCAGCATGCGTCTTCCTTCCGGGTGGGGTCCGGGTGGGAAGCCACAGCGAAGCGTGATTGGTCTGAACCTGTCAAGGTCTAGACCGGAAAGAAGGCGCTCCGACCGTGCCGGAGCGCCTTCTTCGGACGGACGGGACCCCTACGCGGCCGGCTGCGCCGCCAGTTCCTTCGCCAGGGACGCCGCCGCCGCGAGGGACTCCGCACGGGAGGCCTCGTGCAGCGGGATCAGGTCGGCCATCGCCGGGACGTGGGGCGCGAGGGTCAGCTCGGGGACGATGAAGCTGACGTCCAGGCCGAAGCCGGTGCCGAGGGCCATCCGCAGGTAGCTCTCGACGTAGTCGTTGCCGTGCATCGGCGTGCCCTCGCGGTAGGAGCCGCCGCGGCTGGCGACGACGACCGCCCGCTTGCCGGCGAGCGAGGGGTGCGCGGTCACCGAGGTGCGGCCCACGAGGAAGACGTGGTCGATCCAGGCCTTCAGCGTGGAGGGGATCGTGTAGTTGTACATCGGGGCGCCGATCAGGATCACGTCCGCCCGCTCGGCCTCCTCGATCAGTTCGGCGCGCAGGGCGAAGGCCGCGCGCTGCTCGGGCGACTGCTCGGCGGGGGCGGTGCCGCCGGCGTGGTAGGCGGCGGCCCCCAGGTGGGGGATCGGTTCCGCCGCGAGGTCGCGGTGGATCACCGTCCCCTCGGGGTGCTCCGCCTCCCAGACCTCGCGGAAGGCGGCGGTGACGGCGCGGGAGTGGGAGTCGGCGCCGTTGAAGGACGTGTCGATGTGGAGCAGCGTGGCCATGGGGATCGTCTCCTGAGAAGTCACGGGGGCTGATGAGGGAGATCCTTCTTCCTCAACCAAACTTGAGGTCCAGCCCCTGTGACCCGGATCACCCTCAGATCATCAGGATCATCCGGCCCGGCCTGTGCCCCTCCTCCGCCCTGCGGTGCGCCTCCGCAACCTCCTCCAGGGGCATGACGTCGGCCACCCGGGTGATCAGCTCCCGGTCCGCCACCTTCCGCAGGCTCTCCGCGAGCCGGGCGGCGTCCGGCTTGGCCCGTACGGTCTCCACGCGGATGCCCCGCTCGGCGGTCGGGACCCGATCGGGAGCGAGCGCGGCGAACACGCCGCCGTCCTTGACCGCCGGGAGCAGTTCGGCGCCGATGAGCGCCCCGTCGAAGACCGCGTCCACCCGGTACGGGTCGCCCTCGATCACCTTCGCGACCACGTCCGCCGGGGTGCCGCGCGTGACGACGTGGTCCGCGCCGATGACCCTCAGCTCGGGCCCGTCGCCCTCGTGGGCGACGGCCACCACGCGCAGTCCGGCGGCGTGGGCGTACTGGACCGCCAGGCGGCCCACCACCGCGCTCGCACCGGTCACGAGCAGCGTCGCCCCCTCCTGGAGCCGGAGCCGTTCGAGGCCCTGCTGGGCGGTGGCCGAGGCCAGCGGGAGGGAGGCGGCCACGGTGAAGTCCACGTCGTCCGGGACCGGGGCCAGCCACTCCGGGTCGGCCCAGATGATCTCCGCGTACGTGCCGTCGCCCGTCAGCATCTCGAACCACGGCACGAAACCGGCCACCCGGGCGCCGGGCTCCATCCCGGCCACGGGGTCGAGGAGCCTGCCCGCGAAGTCCGTCCCCAGGACGAACGGGGGCCTGAGGTCGCCGACCGCGTCGGAGTACCGGCCCGCGCGGATCCGCAGGTCCGCCTGGTTGACTCCGGCCGCCTTCAGCCGCACCCGCGCCCTGCCCGGGACGGCCCCGGCCTCCGGCTCGGGCCGGCGGGCCATTCTGAGGACCTCGGGTCCTCCGTAGGCGGTCACTTCGACGACACGCATCGAGCGCATGGGGTACTCCTCACACGGAAGGCCCCCTCGTGGCCCATTACACCCATGCTCCAGACCCCCGGCAACCCATGCCCGTCCACCCGAGCAGTCCTCCCTGAACGAAGGGCGAAGTCCAGGTGGCGGGTCGCTACGCCGCCCCCGCCCTCGCACGGGCGTACGTACCGTCCCGGCCATGGAGTGGATTACCGCAGAGAACGTCATCGCCGTGGGAACGGCCCTCGTCGGTGTCCTGGTCACGCTCGCCGTCGTCTGGATCGACCGGTTCTCGCCGCAGCGCAAGCGGCTCGGCTACCGCGTGCAGCTCAACACCCCGCTCCACCGGGAGGAAGACCGGGACAGCGAGGTCATGACCGTCCGGGAGGGCCAGGTCGTGGGGATGGCCGCGCCCGCGAACGGCTCCACGCTCGTCCTCCTGCGCATCGAGAACGACCGCGAGCTCGACATCAGCCCCGAGGACTACGGCGCCTCCGCCGACCCCCACGGCCTGAAGATCACCTTCGGCGAGCGGACCGTCCAGGGCGTGGTCGCCACCGTCCCGGCCGGCTGGGACTCCGTCCGGGACGACCTGGAGCGCGCCCCCAAGCTCGGCCGGGACGGCAACGCCGTCCTCGTGCCCAAGGTGGCCCTCGAACGCGGCCAGTACTTCAAGCTGCTCGTCCAGCTCTCCGGCGGCGTCGCCGACCGGGACGTCAAGATCGACGGAAGCCTCCAGGGCGGCACGATCCGGCGCAACCGGAGCACCACGCCCGACGAGAAGCCGGCCAGGTTCAGCCCGACCGCCCGGAACGTCACCCTCGTCCTGACCGCCTGCGTCGTGGCCCTGGCCGCGATCATCGTCCGCGAGCGGACCCCGCCGCCCATCGGCTGCGCCCGGGGCTCCCTCGCCCTGACCGGTTCGACGGCCTTCGCCCCCGCCCTGCGGGAGGCGGCGCGGCAGTACGAGAAGGACTGCGAGGGCTCCACCGTGACCGTGGACGTGCACGGCTCGACCGCCGGGATCCGGGAGCTCGCCCGGACCGGCCCCGAGCGGGACGCGGTCATCGCCTTCTCCGACGGGCGCAAGCCCGGCGGCTTCCCCGAACTGCGGGAGAACGCGGTCGCCGTCTCCCTCTTCACCCTCGTCGTGAACGACGGGACGCCCGTCGACGACCTCACCCTCGACCAGGTCCGCCGGGTCTACCGGGGCGAGATCCGCAACTGGGGACAGCTCGTCCCCGGCGTCGACCGGCCCGTCCTCCTCGTCAGCCGGGACGCCAACTCCGGCACCCGGCAGGTCTTCCAGCGGCGGGTCCTCGACCGCAACGAGCCCGCGAACTCCTCCCAGGACTGCCGGACCTCCGACGACCCCGAGTCGAAGGTCATCCGCTGCGAACTCGACTCCACCGAACAGGTCCTCGCCACCGTCGCCACGCTCCCCGGGGCCCTCGGCTACTCCGAACTCCGCGCCACCCAAGGGCGCGCGGGCCTGCACCGGGTGGCCGTCGACGGACGGCGGCCCCTCGTGGAGGAACTGGGCGGATCCGGCTACCCGTACCGGGAGGTCGAGTACGCCTACACCCGGGGACTGCCCGCGACCGACTCCCTGGCCTCCAGCTTCCTCACGTACCTCCGGTCGGGGCGCGGCCAGGACGTCATCAGCGCGCACGGGCACCTGCCCTGCGCGACCCCGAAGGGGCTCGCGGTCTGCGGAGAGGGCTGATCGCCGATCTCGCCGTCTGGCATCGCGACCACCGCCGTCGTCGGCGGCGCGGGCTCCCTCCTCGTCATCGGCCCGGAGACCCGCGACCCGGACGACGGGGACCCGGACTGCGCCGAGAACGGCTCCGGCAACCTCCGCATCACCCGTCGGCAGGGCGGGGAACGGCTCCAGGTGTACGGGATGACGGCGGACGGGGAACCGGCCGAGTTCGTCCGGGACCAGGCGGCGTCCGGAAGGCCGGATCAGGCCCCGCCCGAGACGACCTCCGAGACCGCGCGGGCGTAGGCGTGGACCAGGGGGCGGGGGTCGGCGGCGCGCCAGGCGAGGGCGAAGCGGCTCGGGGTGACGCCGCGGACGGGGCGGGTGACGACGCCGCCGCGGGTGAGGAGCGGGGCGTTCCCGACGGCGACCAGACAGACGCCGAGGCCGTCGACCAGCGCCTCGTACGCCTCGTCCGCGCTGGCGATCTCGGCGCCGACGACCGGCGGGCGGCCGTCCCGGGCGTCCAGGGCCAGCCAGTAGTCGCGGAGTTCGGGGCCGGTGGCGGGAAGGGCGAGGAAGGGCTCGTCGAGGAGCTCGGCGAAGTCCAGGCCGTCCCGGGCGGCCAGCGGATGTGCCTCGGGCAGGGCGACGAGCCGGGGCTCGGTCGCGACGACGACCCAGTGGAAGCGGTCCGCCCCGGTCAGCGGCAGCCACACGAAGGCCACGTCGCTGGTGCCGTCCGCGAGGCCCGCCGTCGGGTCCTCCCAGCCCACCTGGCGCAGTCTGAGCCGGGCCTCCGGGCGCGCCTCGGTGAACCGGGACCGGATCGCGGGCAGCAGCCCGCCGCGGCCGGGGCTGGTGCTCATGCCGACGACCAGGGTGCCGTCGGCGACCGCCCGGACCCGCCGTAACGCCTCCCGGCCCTCCTCCCACGCGTCGAGCACGGCCCGCGCGTGCGGCAGCAGGGCCGTGCCGGCGGGGGTGAGGGCCACGCCCCGCCGGCCGCGGTCGAAGAGCGGCGCGCCGAGCTGCCGCTCCAGGGCGCGTATCTGTTTGCTGAGCGCGGGCTGCGAGACGTACAGCCGCTCGGCGGCCCGCGTGAAGTGGAGCTCCTCGGCGACCGCGAGGAAGTACCGCAGATCCCGCCCGTGCACATCCATGCCCATGGGCTATCACGCCGGATCTTGGACGGACAACGTCCCACCGTCCCAAGCTTGTCGGGACAGCGAGCCGCCGCCCGGCGGGCACCCACGAGGGGGAGCAGGAACATGAGCAAGGTCTGGCTGATCACCGGCGCCAACAGCGGCTTCGGGCGCGCCTTCGCCGAGGCCGCGATCGCCGCCGGCGACGTCGTCGTCGCCGCGGCCCGCCGCACCGAGACCCTGGACGACCTGGTCGCCGCCCACCCCGACCAGGTCGACCCGGTCGCCCTGGACGTCACCGACGCGGCGGCGGTCGACCGGGTCGTCGCCGAGCTCGTCGAGCGCCACGGCCGCGTCGACGTCCTCGTCAACAACGCGGGCCGCACCCACGTCGGCTCCGTCGAGGAGACCTCCGACGAGGAGCTCCGCTCCCTCTTCGACGTGCACGTCTTCGGCCCCGCCGCCCTCACCCGCGCCGTCCTGCCCTCCATGCGGGCCCGCCGCTCGGGCGCGATCGTGCAGATCAGCAGCGTCGGCGGCCAGATGTCGATGGCCGGTTTCGGGGCGTACAGCGCGACCAAGTTCGCCCTGGAGGGCCTGTCGGAGGCGCTCGCCGCCGAGGTCGGACCGCTCGGCATCAAGGTCCTCGTCGTCGAGCCGGGCGCCTTCCGCACCGGCCTCTTCGGCAACCACAGCCTGAGCGGCGAGGGCATCGCCGACTACGCGGACACGGTCGGCGCCACGCGCGCGTACGTCGAGACCGGCGGCGGCACCCAGGCCGGCGACCCGGCGAAGGCCGCGGCGGCGGTCCTCACGGCCCTCGCGTCCGACGAGACCCCCCTCCGCCTCGCCCTCGGCGACGACTCGATCGACACGATCCTCACGCACCTGGAACAGGTCCGCTCGGAGCTCACGACGTGGGAGAAGGTCGGCCGCGACACGAAGCTGGACGCGTAGGGAGACGCGGAAGGAGACGCGGAAGGGCCCGCACCCCGTTCACCGGGGTGCGGGCCCTTCCGCGCGCCGCTTCCTACAGGAAGGAGTTGATCTCGATCGTCTCCGTGCGGCCGGGGCCCACGCCGATCGCGGAGATCGGGGCGCCCGACATCTCCTCCAGCGCCTTCACGTACGCCTGCGCGTTCTTCGGCAGGTCCGCGAAGGTCTTGGCCTTCGTGATGTCCTCGGACCAGCCCGGCAGCATCTCGTAGACCGGCTTCGCGTGGTGGAAGTCGGTCTGCGAGTAGGGCAGCTCCTCGACGCGCTTGCCGTCGATCTCGTACGCGACGCAGACCGGGATCTGCTCCCAGCCCGTCAGCACGTCGAGCTTGGTAAGGAAGAAGTCCGTCAGGCCGTTGACCCGGGTCGCGTACCGGGCGATGACCGCGTCGAACCAGCCGCAGCGGCGGTCACGGCCGGTGGTGACGCCGCGCTCGCCGCCGATGCGCCGCAGCGCCTCGCCGTCCTCGTCGAACAGCTCCGTCGGGAACGGGCCGGCGCCGACGCGGGTCGTGTACGCCTTGAGGATGCCGATGACCCGGGAGATCTTCGTCGGACCCACGCCCGCGCCCGTGCAGGCGCCGCCCGCGGTCGGGTTCGAGGAGGTGACGAAGGGGTACGTGCCGTGGTCGACGTCCAGGAGCGTGCCCTGGCCGCCCTCGAAGAGCACGACCTTGTCCTCGTCGAGCGCCTTGTTGAGGATCAGCGTGGTGTCCGCGACGAACGGCTTGATCTGCTCCGCGTACTGGAGCATCTCCTCGACGATCTGCTCCGCCTCGATCGCGCGGCGGTTGTACAGCTTGGCGAGGAGCTGGTTCTTCCCCTCCAGGGCCGCTTCGACCTTCTGGGTGAGGATCGACTCGTCGTACAGGTCCTGGACCCGGATGCCGACGCGGTTGATCTTGTCGGCGTAGGTCGGGCCGATGCCCCGACCCGTCGTACCGATCTTGCGCTTGCCGAGGAACCGTTCCGTCACCTTGTCGAGGGTGACGTTGTACGGGGTGATCAGGTGGGCGTTGCCGCTGATCAGGAGCTTCGACGTGTCGACGCCGCGCTCGTTCAGTCCGCTCAGCTCGGAGAGCAGGACCGCCGGGTCGACGACGACACCGTTCCCGATCACCGGGGTGCACCCCGGGGAGAGGATTCCGGAAGGGAGGAGATGCAACGCGTACTTCTGGTCGCCCACGACGACCGTGTGGCCGGCATTGTTGCCGCCCTGGTAACGCACCACGTAGTCCACGGATCCACCGAGCAGGTCGGTGGCCTTTCCCTTGCCCTCGTCACCCCACTGAGCACCGAGCAGCACAAGTGCGGGCACAGGCGTACACCCCTTCCGGGTGGGGCATGTCCAAGGTCAGGGGGCGTACGCCGCCTCACCGGTGTGCCCCGGAATAGACGAAGCCCCTGGCGCAATAGCGCAAGGGGCTCTTGCACAAAGATGCTACCCGAGGAAGGACCGAGGTGTCGGATCACGACCAGCTGCTGGTCATCGTCGACCCGGTCGCCCGCCGAAATGACGGCGAGTCCGTACGGATCGCGAAAGACGTGCTGTCCGCGGGCGCGGAGACGAAGATCTGCCTGCCGGACGGCCCCGAGGAATTCTGCCGGGCCCTGGCCAGGCGCGGCTCCCGGCGCCCCGTCGTCCTCGGCGACGACCGCGCGCTGCTCCGCACGGTGTCCCTGCTGCACCGCGAGCGGGAGCTCGCGGAGGGGTCCCTCTCGCTCGTCCCGATCGGCGCCCCGGACGATCTGGAGGTGGCCCACGCGCTCGGCGTGCCGCGCTCCACGCCGGCGGCGGCGCGGGCGGTCCTCCACGGGGCCGTGCGCCGCCTCGACCTCCTCGTCGACGACAGCGACGGCGTCGTCCTCGGCGACCTCCTGGTTCCGGGCCTGCCCGATCTCGTCCCGGCGGCCGCGTCCGTCTGGGGCACCTGCCGCTCCCTCGTCCGCACCCTCGTCCGGCCGGCCCCCTCGGCCCTCGCCGTCCGCACGCACCGGCTGCGGGTGGAGGCGGACGGGGTGCTGCTCGCCGACGTCGACGCGCCGGTGGAGGGCCTGTCGGTCCGCTCGGCGGGCGGTACGGCGGAGGTGACCGTCCACCCCTCGGCGGCCCCGCCGCGCCGCGCGACCGCCCACACCCTCACCGTCTCGGGCCCCGACTTCCGCTACCGCGCGGACGGCCGGGTCACGGGGCCGGTGCGGCGGCGGACGTGGACGGCCCGGGCGGGGGCGTGGGGGCTGATCCTGCCCCCGGACGCCCCCTAGGCCGGGCGGCCCCCTCGGACCGCGGCTGGCGCGCCGCGCTCCCGAGGCCCTAGCGTCGGCGCGGAGCGACCGAGGGGCGGGGGACGTGCGATGACGTGTGCGCTGGACGTCGAGGGGACGGCGGGGGCGCTGGGGCGGTACCGGCGAAGAGCGGGAGGGCTGATCGGCGCGGGCGGCACGACGCTGGCCCTGGGCGCCGTCGCCGGGAGCGCCGGGGCCCCCGCCCCGGTCTCCTGGATCCTCGCGCTCGGGATCGTCGCGCTGGGCGCCGGGACCGGCTCGCTGGTCCTCGCGCGGCGGATGCGGCGGGCCCTCGGCGCGGGCGTCTGGTCGGCGCACCCCGCCGTGGCGGTCGGCCACAGCCGGTACGCGACGAGCGTCGTGCTGCGCTCCCCGGACGGCGACGAGGCGTGGCCGCTGACCGTGATCGCGACCCGGCAGCGCTTCGAGCTGCTGCGGCCGGGCCCGGACGGCGTCCTGTGGTGGTGCGGCGACCCGCGCGCCGGCGGGGTCCTCGCCCCGCCCGGCGGCGGACCTCCGGTCTGGGCGAAGCCGCTGCGCGGCGCGCGCGTGCGCCGCCGGATCGTGGCGCGCGCGGAGGCGGAGGGCCTGATGCGCCGGGCGGCCCCGAGGCAGCCGCAGGATCCCGCGAACGACACCGGGCACGTCCCCGTGGACGGCCTTTCCGTACGCCTCGACGAGCTGTCCCGCGCGGCCGGGCCGATGTACGCGGTGCTCGCCGCGCACGCCCGGCGGCAGGCCGCGCCCCCGGGCAGGCCGCTCCGCCCGGAGGCGGACGTGCGCGAGGTGCCCTGGTGGCGGGTGCGGAGCCTGCGGAGGGTCGCCGGGGTGACCCGGGTGCTGGTCGCGCTCGCGTTCTGCGCGGCCGTCGGCGCGGCCGCGCTGACCGGGCCGCCGGAGGCCGACGCCGTGAAGCTGTACGCCGTCGGCGTCCTGGTCCTGGGCGTCCTCGTGCACTCCTGCTACCGGATGGTGACCTTCGGCAGGCCCGCGGCGCGGCTGATGGCCCGGGCCGCGACCTGCTCCCCGCCCACTCCGCGCCGGTACGTCCTGCTGTACGACCCGCACGGCGGCGGCCCCGTCCTGGTGCTGTTCCCGATGCACGGCGGCCCGTGCGTCCAGCCCGAGGGGCTGCTCCCGCTGATTCCCCCCGGTCCGCCGAAGGAACCGCGCCGCGGGCTGCCGGCCCTGCCCGTCGGCACCGCCTGGCTGCACGGCCGACGGGACTTCACCGCCGACGGCCCCATGCCGTTCCTCACGCCCTGGATCGAGGGGCGCCCGCTGTGGGCGGCGGGCCCGTACCGGGAGGCCGACGGGCGGCCGGAGTTCACCGCGCTCGTGGAGCGGCTCGCCCCGCCGCTGGAGAACCGGGCGTCCTGATCGGCCCGCCCGCGCCGCCGGGACATCGGCGGCCGGGCGTCACACCTCCACGAGCAGCTCCTCGAAGCCCCGGATGACGTACCCCGGCTTCCGCACCGGCTCCGCCGCGAGCCGCATCCCCGGCGCCTGCCTCAGCAACTCGCCGAAGACGGCGGCCAGTTCCAGTCGGGCGAGTGGGGCTCCGAGGCAGTAGTGGATACCGGCGCCGAAGGTGACGTGCGGGTTGTCGGCCCGTTCGAGGTCGAGGACGTCGGCGGTGGGGCCGAAGCGGGCGGGGTCGCGGTTGGCGGAGCCGAAGAGGAGGGCGACCTCGGAGCCGCGCGGGAGGGTGACGCCGCCGAGCTCGATGTCGTCGAGGACCCAGCGCTCGAACATCTGGAGCGGGGTGTCGTACCGCAGAAGTTCTTCCACAGCTGTGGACAACTTTTCGGGATCCGGACGGACGCTCTCCCTGAGCAGCGTCCACCAGCCGTTGACCGTGGTGTTCACCGTGGCCTCGTGGCCCGCATCGAGGAGCAGGACACAGGTGGAGATCATCTCCTGTTCCGTCAGTCCCTCCACCGCGATCAGGGACGAGATCAGGTCGTTTCCCGGGCTCTTCCGACGGCGCGCGATCAGCTCCCGCAGATAGTCCGAGAACTCCACCGAGGCCTCGACCGCCCGCCGGGCCGTCTCCTCCGAGGGGTTCGGCTCGAACATCCCGCAGATCGCCGCCGACCAGGGCCGCAGCCGCCCCCGCTCCTCGTCCTCCGCCGGGACGCCGAGCATCTCGGCGATCACCGCGACCGGCATCGGCTCGGCGACGGCGGACAGCAGGTCACCGCCGCCCGCCGCGACCAGGTCACCGACGAGACCGGCGGCGAGGCCCCGTACCGTCGGCGCCAGGTCCTCCACCGTCCTCGGCGTGAACGCCTTCGACACCAGCCGCCGGATCCGGGTGTGGTCGGCCCCCTCCAGATCGAGCAGCCCGTGGTCGTTGAGCGTGTGGAACGGCTCGTGCGCGGCGTCCGGCGCCTCCCGCCCGAACTCCTCGTGCGTGAAGCGGTGGGTGTACGTCCGGCCCAGCCGCCGGTCCCGGAGGAGGGCCGACACGTCCTCGTGGTGCGGGACGAGCCACTGGCGGGTGGGCGCGTGCCAGTGGGCGCGGCCGGCGGCGCGCAGCTCGGCGTACGCGGGGTAGGGGTCGGCGACGAACTCCGCCGACCAGGGGTCGTACACAGCGTCAACAGCGTCCATGCCCGGACGCTACCCCCGGACGCTCCCCGACTCCCCCGCGCGCTCCCGACTCCCCCGCGCGCTCCCGGCTCCCCCGCGCGCTCCCGGCTCCCCCGGAGCCCAGACCACCCCCGGACGCTCCCGGCTCCCCCCGGAGCCGGCACCGCCCCCGGCCCGCTCCCCGGCTCCCGGCCCCGCCCCCCGTGCCGGCGCCTCAGCCGCCGACCCGCACCAGTCCCGCCTCGTACGCGAAGACCGCCGCCTGCGTGCGGTCGCGCAGGCCCAGCTTCACCAGGATCCGGCTGACGTGCGTCTTGATCGTCGACTCGGCCACGACGAGGTGGTCGGCGATCTCGGCGTTCGACAGGCCCTGCGCGATGAGGACGAGGACCTCCGTCTCCCGCTCGGTCAGCTCCCCGATCTGCGCCATCGCCGGCGGGCGCGGAGAGCCCGGCGCCTTCGCGAACTCGGTGATCAGCCGCTTGGTGACGGTCGGCGCGAGCAGCGCCTCGCCGGCCGCGACCACCCGGACGCCGTCCGCGAGCTGCCGGGCCGAGGCGTCCTTGAGGAGGAAGCCGGAGGCCCCGGCGCGCAGCGCCTGGTACACGTACTCGTCGAGGTCGAAGGTGGTCAGGACGAGCACCTTCGCGTCCGCGTCGGCGGCGACGATCTCGCGGGTGGCCTCGATGCCGTTCAGCTCGGGCATCCGGATGTCCATGAGGACCACGTCGGGCCGGAGGGCGGCGACCTGCGCGATCGCCTCCCGGCCGTTGACCGCCTCGCCGACGACCTCGATGTCCGGCATCGCGCCGAGCAGCACGGAGAAGCCCTCGCGGACCATCATCTGGTCGTCGACGATCAGGACCCTGATGCTCATTCCACGCTCTCCTCGCGGCTCACGGGCACGAAGGCCGTCACCTCGTAGCCACCGTCGTCGGTCGCCTCGGCCGTCATCTCCCCGCCCAGCATCGTCACACGCTCCCGCATGCCGGTGATGCCGTGCCCGGCGCCCGGCGAGGGCTTCACCAGGCCGCGCGCGGGGCCGTTGGCGATGCGCAGGCCCAGCCCGCCCAGGACATAGCTGACCTCGACCTTCGCGGCCGCGCCCGGCGCGTGCCGCAGCACGTTCGACAGGGCCTCCTGGACGATCCGGTACGCGGAGAGCTCCACGCCCTGCGGCAGCTCGCGCACCGCGCCGGTCACCGTCTTCGTCACGTCGAGCCCGGCCTCGCGGACGTTGTCGACGAGCGCGTCCAGGTCGCCGAGGGTCGGCTGCGGCGCGTCGGGCGCCTCGTAGTCCTCGGCCCGGACGACCCCGAGGATGCGGCGCAGTTCGGTCAGCGCGGCGACGGCGTTCTCCCGGATGGTGAGGAACGCCTGCTCCAGCTCCGGCGGCGGGTTCTCCACCCGGTACGGCGCGGCCTCCGCCTGGATGGCGACCACCGACATGTGGTGGGCGACGACGTCGTGCAGCTCGCGCGCGATGGTCGTCCGCTCCTCCAGGAGGGTCCGCTTCGAGCGCTCCTGCGCGGTGGCGGTCTGCTGGGCGGTGACCTCGCGGGTCGCCTGGCGGCGGACCTGGAAGACGGTGACGGTGAGCAGGACGAGGGCCGCGACGAAGAGCAGCGGCACCGAGGCGGAGCTGCTCCCGATCCCGAGGAACATCTCGGCGAAGAGGCAGTAGCCCGCCGTCATCAGCCACATCCACGCGGCCGTACGGGGCCGGGTGCGGGCGGCGACGACGGCGAGGACCACCAGGTGCGCGGCGAGCGAGTTCGCCGCCCAGGGCCAGCCGCTCTCGTACCTGGCGAGGTACCCGACGAACGGGGCCGACGCGAGCGAGGCCCAGAAGGCGAGGACCGGCCGGACCAGGGTGAGCAGCACGATCGCGGCCGGCGCGAGGGCGGTCGCGAACGCCAGCGGGCCGAAGGAGTAGGAGATGAGGTCGTACCCCATGGCGAAGACGATCGCGGCGCAGAACGCGACGACCGCGTGCGGGAGCAGACCGGCGTACCCCCGTATCCGCTCCGGCAGGAAGCGCGTCGGCCCGCTGTTCACGTCCATGCGCGGGAGCGGCCGGTAGGCGAAGGCGTCGTGGAAGAGTTCCTGGCGCAGCCCGCCGAGCGCCACCTGCACCAGGCGGAACTCGGGGCTGCGGCTCGTCTCGGGGGACTGTGTCTGGGTCACACCGAAACGGTACGGGGGGCGGGGAACCCGGTCGTCCCGCTGGATGCGGATCCTTCCGGGTCCCCCTTGAGGACTAGGGCGGGCCTCGGGCGACGTGGTCGAACCCGGTGCCCTCGCCCGCGTACGGGTTCGTCGTCATGCGCGTGAACGGCGCCGTGGCCGAGCCGGTGGAGCGGTAGACGTACGTGCCGCCCACCGGGCGGTCCCGCAGGTCGTCGCGCCCCAGCACGCCGGAGGCGTCCCGGGCGAGGACGTCGGTGGAGCCGTCGTCGGTGAGGTCGTGCGGGTCGGCCGTACGCACGACGGTCGTGGACCAGCCCTGGTGGGCGGGGTCGCCGCTGCCGTCGAGCAGCCTCGCCTCGGCCTCCGCGCCGTACGTGCCGTTCGGCGCGTCCACGCCCGCGATGACACCGTCCCGGTCGAGGGAGACAGGGTGCCGCTCGCGGGGGCGGTCACCCTCTGGGTGAACTCCTCGGGGGCGGTTCCGCAGGGTGATCGAACGGAAGTCGGCGGACCAGGAGTCGTCGCCGAGGACGACGACGTCGCCGGCGCCCGTGGCCCAGCCCTCGGGGCCCAGGAGCGAGACCGCGGCACCGCCGTCGTACGGCGTCCACACCAGCTCCCGGCTGGTCTCGGATGCGAAGGAGTCGGATGCGTGCGAAGGAGTACGTCAGGAAGCCGGAGGTGCCCGCGCCTCCGAGGTTGCTTCCTCGGGGGAGTCCCGGATTCCAGGACGGCCGCTCACCAGGCCAGTTGGGCGATCTCCTCCGCCACCACCGCGCACGCGTCCGCCGCCGGGTCGATCAGCGGGAAGTGGCCGATGCCCTCCAGGAGCGTCAGGCCGACCTCCTCGCCCGCCTTCGACGCCGCCCCCGCGTACGCCTCGGCCACCGCGTACGGCACGACGACGTCCTCGCGGCCCTGGACGAGGGTGGTCGCGATGCCCGTCGGGAGGAGGGCGGACGGGTCCGCGGCGGCCGACCGCACCGCGTACTCCCCCTCGCCACCCAGGAGTTCCGTGACCGCGCCGCCGCACACCCCGAGCTCCACCGCCCGCCCGAAGTGGGCGATCGGGGCGAGGGCGACGACCCCGCGCAGCTCCGGCGGGCCGGGGAGCCGCCACGGGGAGCCGGCGGGCAGGACGTGCCGGGCGGCGGCCCACAGCGCGAGGTGGCCGCCCGCCGAGTGGCCGGTGAGGACGGTCCGCCGGGGGTCGGCCTGCGGAAGGTGCCCGGCGGCCAGGTCCGCCACGGCGTCGAGCGCCGCCGCCACGTCGTCGAAGGTCTCCGGCCAGCGCCCGGCGACCGGGGACGTGCCGCCCTGGTGGGGGAGGCCGGAACCGCGCCGGTACTCGACGTTGGCCACCGCGAAGCCCCGGCGGGCCAGGAAGTCCGCGAACGGGGTCAGGTGCTGCCGGTCGTACGGTGCCCGCCAGGCGCCGCCGTGCAGGGCGACGACGAGCGGGGCCCGGGTGCGCCCGTCGCGCGGGGCGTAGAAGTCGACCACCTGGTCCGGGTGGTCGCCGTACGCGGCGGTGGCGTCCGGTGCGACGGCCGGGTGCGAGAAGGCCGACGCCTCTTCGGCGGCATCGCGCGCGGCGGGGTCCGGCATGCTGTTCCAACCTCTCGGATACGCGGCCGAATTGGCCTGACCTGCGGGGACGGTACCAGCACCGGAACCCCCGCAGATCAGGCGATCGTCCGATCAGCCGCCGAGGCCCCCGAGGACGTCCGCGAGGATCCGGGCCGCCCGCTCCGCGTCCGCGAAGCCCACGTACAGCGGGGTGAAGCCGAACCGCAGGACGTCCGGACGGCGCAGGTCGCCCACGACCCCGCGCTTGATCAGCTCCGCCATGACGGCGGGCGCGTCCGCGCAGCGCAGCGCCACCTGGCTGCCGCGCTCTCCGTGCGCCCCGGGGGTCACGGAGGAGACGCCGCCCTCGGGGACGTACGCCCCGACGCACTCCAGGAAGAAGTCGGTCAGCGCCAGCGACTTGGCCCGGACGTCCTCGACCGCGACGCCGTCCCAGACGTCGAGCGCCGCTTCGAGGGCCAGCATGGACAGGATGTCGGGCGTGCCGACCCGGCCCCGGAGCGCGCCGGCCGCCGCCTCGTAGCCGGGGGTCATGCCGAACGGGTCGGCGTGCGAGTTCCAGCCCGGCAGCGGCGAGTCGAAGGCGGCCTGGTGGCGCTCGGCGACGTACAGGTACGCGGGCGAACCGGGGCCGCCGTTCAGGTACTTGTAGGTGCAGCCGACGGCCAGGTCGACCCCGTGGGCGTCCAGGCCGACGGGCAGGGCGCCCGCGCTGTGGCACAGGTCCCAGACCGCGAGCGCGCCCGCCGCGTGGAGCGCGGCGGTGAGCCCGGGCAGGTCCTGGAGCCGGCCCGTGCGGTAGTCGACGTGGTTGACGAGCGCGAGGGCCGTGCGGTCGCCCGCCGCGGCCGCCATGTCGGCCGGGTCGCACGCCACGATCTCGTGACCCGTCATCCGCGCCGCGGACCGCGCGATGTACCCGTCCGTGGGAAAGGTCGTCGCGTCGACGAGGATCTCGTCGCGGCCGTCGCCGCTCAGCCGGGCGGCCGCGACGACCGCCTTGAAGACGTTCACGCTCGTCGAGTCGCCGACCACGATCTGTCCCGGGGCGGCGCCGACGATCGGGGCGATCCGGTCGCCGATCCGCTCGGGCGCGGTCCACCAGCCGGACTCGTCCCAGGAGCGGATGCGCAGCTCGCCCCACTCGCGGGCGATGACGTCGGCCATGCGGGCCGGGACGTGCGCGGGCAGGGCGCCCAGCGAGTTGCCGTCCAGGTAGACGGTCTCCTCGTCGAGGGCGAACTTCGCGCGGTGCCCGGCGAGGCCGTCGGCGGCGTCGAGCTCCAGGGCCCGCTTCAGGAGGTCGTCAGACATGGCTGCGGGCCGTCCAGAGCTCGGGGAACACGTTCTTCTGGGCCCGCTTCTCCAGCCAGGCCACGCCGGCGGAGCCGCCGGTGCCGGTCTTCGCGCCCATCGCGCGCCGGGTCGCCACCAGGTGGTCGTTGCGCCAGCGCCAGACCAGCTCGGCGACGTCGCTCAGGGCCTCGCCGAGCCGGACGAGCTCGCCGTTCTGGTCGGCGTCCGCGTAGATCCCGGCCCAGACCGCCTCGACCTCGGGCGAGGGCTCGTACCGCTGCGCCAGGTCGCGGCCGAGGACCGACGCCGGTACGGGCAGGCCGCGCCGGGCGAGGAGGCCGAGGACCTCGTCGTACAGGCTGGGCTCGTGCAGCGCCTTCTCCAGCTCGGCGTGGACGCGGGGCGCGCCCCGGTGCGGGACGAGCATGGACGCGGACTTCTCCCCGAGCAGGAACTCCATCCGCCGGTACATCGCCGACTGGAAGCCGGAGCCCTCGCCGAGCGCCGCCCGGTAGGCGTTGAACTGGCCGGGGGTGAGCTGGGCGAGCGGCCGCCAGGAGTGGTTGAGGGCCTCCAGCTCGCGCACCGAGCGCTTGAGGGCGTCCATCGCGACGGGGACCCGGTCCTCGCGCAGGGCGCGGCTCGCGGTCTCCCACTCGTGGACGATCACCGTGAACCACAGCTCCATGACCTGGGTCGTGACCAGGAAGACCATCTCGCCGGGGTCGTCCGAGCGGAGGTGCTGGAGGTGGGTGAGGACGTCCGCCTGGACGTAGTCCTCGTACGGCGTCGTGCCCGCGAAGTCGAGGTTCGGGTCGTCGACGACCGAGCCGGCTCCGGAGGCATCGGGGAAGGTGGACATTTCTGTCTCCTCGATACGGGCTACCGGGTAGCGGTCCGCTCCACCGCGGGCGCTCTGCTGCGCGCCGCGGGAGCTCCGGTCCCCTCGGGAGGCGTGCTTCTTCGCGCGCGTCCCAAGCGCATCATGACACGATCGGGCCCGCGATGTAGATCCCCTCTTCGCCGCACGGAAGAGCGTTCGACCGGCAGCCGTGCGGGCCCTCGGCCCGCCGGATCCCCGCGGACCGCGCGCCCGTGAACGCGAACGCCCTCCCTCCCGTCGGGGAGGAAGGGCGTTCCCGGGAGTCTCCGGGGCGTCCCGGCGCGACTCCGGTGAGCGTCGGCCGAGGGTCTCCGCCGCCGTCTCCGGTGAGCGTCGGCCGAGGGTCTCCGCCGCCGTCTCCGAGGAGCGTCAGCCGAGGGTCTCCGCCGCCGTCTCCGAGGAGCGTCAGCCGAGGGTCTCCGCCGCCGTCTCCGAGGAGTCGCGCAGGAAGGTCGTGCAGCGCTCGTACTCGTCCTTCTCGCCGATCTCGCCGGCCGCCCGGGCCAGGGCGTGCAGCGCGCGCAGGAAGCCGCGGTTCGGCTCGTGCTCCCACGGCACCGGGCCGTGGCCCTTCCAGCCGTTGCGGCGCAGCGCGTCCAGGCCGCGGTGGTAACCGGTGCGGGCGTAGGCGTACGACTCGACGACCGAGCCGCGCTCGTAGGCGTCGTCGGCGAG
Organism: Streptomyces sp. NPDC107498; assembly: GCF_055582805.1. NCBI lineage: Bacteria > Bacillati > Actinomycetota > Actinomycetes > Kitasatosporales > Streptomycetaceae > Streptomyces > Streptomyces sp. NPDC107498. Next base: position 210,820 of record NZ_JBVJPE010000006.1, read on the forward strand.
CCGGGCCCAGGCGAGCGAGGAGGTCGGGTACTTCGCGGCGACGTCCGCCGGCGCCGTACCGCTCGCGAGCAGCTCGCGCGGACCCGGCTCGTCGGGCAGGTGGGTGGGGGCCGGTCCCCCCAGGAGGTTCTCATGGATGGCCATGGGCCCAGTCTGCCTCAGGACCCCGCCCCGCCGTCCGTCTCCCCGGCCGGGGAGGCCCGTCGGCCCGGGTCCAGGGGCGGGGCCTGCACCCCGCAGTGGACCCTGCACTCCGGGTGGCAGCCCGCCGACGCGGCCGGGGCCCGCATGGTCGTCCAGGCGAGGACCGCGCCCACCACCAGGATCCCCGCGCACATCGGCATCGCCCGCCGGAACGTCTCACCGAACTCGTCCGCCGAGCGGTACGCCTCCGGGCCCATCCCGGCCAGCAGCGGCAGCGCGGCCACCGCGATCAGCCCGGCCGCCCGGGCGGCCGCGTTGTTGACGCCGCTCGCGAGGCCCGCCCGGGACACGTCCACCGAGGCGAGGACGGTCGCGGTCAGCGGGGCGACCAGGGCCGTCATGCCGAGCCCGAGGACGAGCAGCGCCGGCAGCACGTCCCGCACGTACGAGGCGTCCTCCCCGACCCGCAGCATCAGCAGCATCCCGGCCGCGCACAGCAGCGGCCCCACGGTGAGGGGGATCCGGGGCCCGATCCGCTCCCCCAGCTCCCCGGACTTCGCCGACAGCAGCAGCATGAGCACGGTCGTCGGCAGCAGGGCCGTGCCGGCGCCGAGCGCCGAGTAGCCGGAGACCACCTGGAGCTGGAGGGCCGCCAGGAAGAAGAAGCCGCCGAACGCCGCGTACACGCACAGGGTGACCAGGTTGACCGCGGTGAACAGCCGCGACCGGAAGATCGACGGCGGCACCATCGCCCGCTCCCCGCGCCGCCGCTCCACGACCACGAACCCGGCCCCGACCACCGCCCCGGCCGCCCCGGCCCACCAGACCGCGCCGATCAGCGCGTACGTGACGAGGGCGAGCGCCGCCGCACCCAGGACCGCGCCGAGCACGTCGAAGCGCCCGTGCGCGGTCTCGTCCCGCGACTCCGGCACGTGCCGCAGCGCGACCGGCACGCAGACGGCGGCGAGCGGCACGTTCAGCAGGAACACCCACCGCCAGCCCGGTCCGTCCACCAGCCAGCCGCCCACGAACGGCCCGATCGCCGCGCCCACGCCGCCGAAGCCCGACCAGAGCCCGACGGCCCGCGCCCGGTCGTCCTCGTGGAAGCTCGCCTGGATCAGCGCGAGGGAGCCGGGCGTGAGCAGCGCCCCGCCCACTCCCTGGAGGGCGCGGGCCGCGATCAGCACTCCCGCGTTCGGGGCGAGGCCGCACACCAGCGAGGCGAGCGCGAACCACACCACCCCGACGACGAAGACCTTCCGCCGCCCGAACCGGTCGCCGAGCGAGCCGCCGAGCAGGATCAGCCCGGCCAGGGTCAGCATGTAGGCGTTGACCGTCCACTGGAGGACGGCGAGGTCGGCGCCCAGGTCCTCGCCGATGTGCGGCAGGGCGACATTGACGACGGTCGAGTCGAGCAGCGCCATCCCGGATCCGAGGACGGTGGTGAACACGATCCACCGGCCGGTCCCCGAGGCCATCCGCACGTCCCGTACGCCCATGCCTGCATGGTCCCGCGAAGCGGGGGCCACCGCGCGCCGGTCTCAGGCCGTGCGCAGGCGGTTGGCCGCGCGGACCAGCGCGTCCACGCCCCGCTCGGCCTTGCTGCGGGGGCAGCCGACGTTCAGCCGGACGAAGCCCGGCGTGCCGTACACCCCGCCCGGCATGATCGCGACCTTCTCCACGGCCACCAGCTCCTCCTGGAGCCGGTTCTCCTCGACGCCGAGCGGCCGCAGGTCGATCCAGGCCAGGTAGCCGGCCTGCGGGGGCTTCCAGTCGACCTCGGGCAGCCCTTCCGCGAGGCGCTCCCGGACCATGTCCATCGTCCCCGCCACGTATCCGCGCAGCTCGTCCAGCCAGGCCGCGCCCCGCCGGTAGGCGGCGATGTGGGCGGTCAGGGAGAGCACCGCGGGCGAGGCGAGCCCCTCGCCGGTCTCCATGCGCCGGATGAACGCCTCGCGCTCGTCGGGGTCGCCGACCATGCCGTACGAGCCGGAGAGGGCCGGAAAGTTGAAGGCTTTCGTACCGGAGGTGATCAGGGCCCAGCGGCGGCCCCGGCCCGGCTCGGCGACCCGGGTCCAGGGGACGTGCCGGAGGCCCTCGGTCGTCAGGTCGGCGTGGATCTCGTCGCTGACGACGGCCGCGCCGTACCGCTCGGCCAGCTCGGCGAAGACGGCGAGCTCCTCCTCCGTCCACACCCGGCCGGTCGGGTTGTGCGGGGAGCAGAGCAGCAGGATCCGGCTGTCCGGCCGGGCGAGTTCCCGCTCCAGGGCCGCCGGGTCGTCGACCGGGACGCCCCGCAGCTCGCGCCCGAGGCCGGTGACGGCCTTGCGGAAGCCGTCGTACGTGGGGGTGTGCACGACCACGCCGTCCCCGGGTTCCGTCCACATCTGGAGGAGCTGCGAGAGCTGGGAGAGCACGGAGGGCGCGTACACCAGCGTCCCGGGGTCGATCTCGGCGCCGTACCGGCTCGCGTACCAGTGGTGGATCGCCTCCCGGAACTCCCCGAGGCGCCAGTCCGTGTAGCCGAAGACCCCGTGGTCGACGCGCTCGCGCAGGGCCGCGAGGACCTCCGGCGGGGAGGCGAAGTCCATGTCGGAGACGGTGAAGGGCAGCAGGTCGGGGACGCCGAAGCGGTCCGCCGTCCCGTCCCACTGGACCGACCAGGTCCCGTGCCGGTCTGTCTTCCGGTCGAAGTCGTACGTCACGATCACCCTTCCGACATGGCGAGGGCCCGGTACCCCCACGCCAGGGTGGGGGTACCGGGCCGCTCGTACAACACCGTGTGTCGGCGGTGACGCCTACTTCAGCTTCGTACCGGCCGAGCGCAGCGCGGCGCACGCCTCGGTCACGCGGACGGCCATGCCGGCCTCGGCCAGCTTGCCCCAGGTGCGCGGGTCGTAGGTGGACTTCTTGCCGACCTCGCCGTCGACCTTCAGGACGCCGTCGTAGTTGCGGAACACGTGGTCCACGACCGGGCGGGTGAAGGCGTACTGGGTGTCGGTGTCGAGGTTCATCTTCACGACGCCGTTCTCCAGCGCGGTGGCGATCTCCTCGGCCGTCGAGCCCGAGCCGCCGTGGAAGACGAAGTCGAACGGGTCGGCCTTGCCGTACTTCGCGGCGACGCCCGCCTGGAGGTCCTTGAGGAGCTCGGGGCGGAGCACGACGTTGCCCGGCTTGTAGACGCCGTGCACGTTGCCGAAGGACGCGGCGAGCAGGTAGCGGCCCTTCTCACCCAGGCCGAGGGCCTCGGCGGTGCGGATGGCGTCGTCGACGGTGGTGTACAGCTCGTCGTTGATCTCGTGGCTGACGCCGTCCTCCTCGCCGCCGGTCGGGGTGATCTCGACCTCAAGGATGATCTTGGCGGCGGCGGCCTTCGCGAGCAGCTCCTGGCCGATGGCCAGGTTGTCGGCGAGGGTCTCGGCGGAGCCGTCCCACATGTGCGACTGGAACAGCGGGTTCTCGCCACGGGCGACGCGCTCGGCGGAGACGGCGAGCAGCGGGCGGACGTAGCCGTCCAGCTTGTCCTTCGGGCAGTGGTCGGTGTGGAGGGCGACCGTGATGTCGTACTTCGCGGCGACGATGTGCGCGAACTCGGCCAGGGCGACGGCGCCGGTGACCATGTCCTTGTTGTGCTGACCGCCCAGGAACTCGGCACCGCCGGTCGAGATCTGGATGATGCCGTCGCTCTCGGCCTCCGCGAAGCCGCGCAGCGCAGCGTGCAGGGTCTGGGACGAGGTCACGTTGATGGCCGGGTAGGCGAACTTGCCTGCCTTCGCCCGGTCGAGCATCTCGTTGTAGACCTCGGGGGTTGCGATGGGCATTCGTCCGCTCCTTGTGATGTGCGGGGTGTGTGCGTTGCTGTCCCTGACCTAGGGGCGACGTCATCGTCGCGGCCCATCTTTCCAGACTCTTGTGCGGGCTCCCACGGGCGTGACGTGCCGAGGGGCGGGGTGTTTCACGTGAAACACCCCGCCCCTCGGGAAAACACCAGGTCAGGACCGTTTCGCCAGGAGTCCGGACCCCACGTCACGACTTCGCGGCGTTTACGCCAGGCCGAGATCCGCCAGCTGGTAGCCGGTGAGGTACGGCAGCCCCGCCTCGTCGATGGCTCCGGCGGCGCCCCGGTCCACGATGGTGGCCACGGCGACGACCTCGCCGCCCGCCTCGCGGACGGCCTCGACCGCGGTCAGCGGCGAGCCGCCGGTGGTCGAGGTGTCCTCGACGACGAGGCAGCGACGGCCCTTGACGTCCGTGCCCTCGATGCGGCGCTGCATGCCGTGCGCCTTCTGCGCCTTGCGCACGACGAAGGCGTCCAGGCGCTGTCCGCGCGCGGCGGAGGCGTGCAGCATCGAGGTCGCGACCGGGTCGGCGCCCAGGGTGAGCCCGCCGACGCAGTCGAAGTCCAGGTCGGCCGTGAGGTCGAGCATGACCTGGCCCACCATCGGCGCGGCCTCGCCGTCCAGCGTGATGCGACGCAGGTCGATGTAGTAGTCGGCTTCCAGACCCGAGGAGAGGGTCACCTTGCCGTGCACCACGGCCTTGTCCTTGATCTGCTGGAGCAGCTCAGCGCGTACGTCAGTCATGCTCAGCAGCTTAAGGGGCGTCTTTTCCGGCTTTCACGGCCGACGCCAGCTCCAGGTGCTCTCGACCTCCAGGGGGTCGATCGGGGTGACCAGGCGCGGATGGGTGTTGAGGCCGTTCGGCGGACCGGACTGCGGCTCGACGCAGACCGCCTCCTCGGGCTCGTCGTAGATCACGACCCACTCGGCGCGGCTCGCGACCTTCAGCTCCAGCTCCTCCGGCCAGGTGAGGGTGACGTCGACGCCGTCGGGCATGCCGAAGCAGTCGTCCCAGGGACCGGGGAGGGGATCGATGCGGCGGCCGGTCGGGAGGTGGTCCTCCCCGCGCTCCTCCTGCCAGGCGGGCGTGAAGTCGATCCGCACGTCCTGGCCGCCCCGGCCCAGGTTGCGCAGGAACCAGGGGTGCCAGCCGGCCTGCGCCGGGAAGGAGTCGTCGTAGGTCTCGACGCCGAAGCGGAGGGTGAGGGAGTCCTCGGCCAGCTCGAAGACCTGGGTGACCCGGCCCCGGTACGGCCAGGGGTCGCCGAGCTCGCAGGTGAGGACGGCCTCGGTCGCGGAGGTCCGGGCGGTCTTCCAGGCGAGGTCGCGAACGGTGCCGTGGATGGCGTGCGGGGCGGCGTTGACCGGCAGCCGGTACGTGGTGGCGCCGTTGCGGAAACGGCCGTTCTCGGTCCGCCCGCACCAGGGCACCATGGGGAAGGCGCCGTACCGCTCGCCCTGGCGCAGCACCTCGGTGCCGCCGATGCGCAGGCTCTCGATCCGGCAGCCGTGTTCGGGGTCGATGGTCAACTCGGCGTCGCCCGCCGTCAGTCGCGTCTGCATGCTCACCCCCCGAGCCTAGGGGGTGTCGTGCCGGTCGGGCCGGAGGGGACCTGGTGCCGCCGGGGCCGTTTCAGCGGCGGCGGCGCAGTGCCCGGCCGACGACGACGGCGGAGGCGAGCGCGAGGGCCGCGGCCGGCGCGATCCAGCGCAGGGTGGCGCCTGCGCTCGTCGCCTCGGGGGCGGGGACGGGGGCGTACCGGCCGCGCGGCGGCGCGTGGTCGACCTCCTCGGCACTCCGCCCGATCATGGTCCGGCGGGCGTGCGCGGCCTCGGCGGCGGGCTGCGGGGCGGGGAACTCGATCGGGGTGTCGCCGAAGTCCTCGCCGAGGAGCGGGTCGAGGGGCGGGGGCGGCACCGGCGTGTCGAAGACGGAGCCCCGCGCGGACGGCTCCTCCACCCCGTCGTCGACCCCGTCGTCGTCGGAGGCCTCCTCGGGAACCTCCTCATGGGCTTCCTCGGGAGCTTGCTCAAGGGCCTTCCCGGTAACCCCTTCGAGGGACTGCTCGGAGGCCCTCCCCGGAGCGGCAGCCTCCTCAAGGGCCTCCCCGGGGGCCGTCCCCGCGGCCTCTTCCGGCTCTCCCGCCAGCGCGGCCACCGCCTCCACGAACTTGTCGAGGAGCCTGGCACCCGCCGCGGAGCAGGCCTCGTCCGTCGCGTCGGCGAGCCGGCCGACCGCCGTGAGGGCGCCGGTGAAGATCAGGCTGGTCCCCTCGGCCGCCGGGGTGAGGACGACGGTGAGGGACAGCTCGGCCGAGCCCTTGCCCCGCACCTCGGCGCCCTCCCCCTCGTAGGTGATGGCCCCGTCCCGCTCGACGACCTTGAGGGCGCCCCGGTAGGTGATGGTGTTGCCGCCGACCCGCACCTTCAGCCGACCCCTGAGGGGCCCGGCCTCCTCGTCGGCGTCGCGCTGAAGACCGGGCACGCAGCGCACCACGCGGGCCGGGTCCGTGAGCGTCGCGCGCAGGGCCTCGGCCGGGACGGGAACGAACACCTCATGCTCCATGGAAGCCGAGCCTACTCAGACGGGGGCGCGGCGTCGCCTGTTCGCCCTGGGGGTGTCCCCGTCAGACCCCGTACCGGGGGTGCACCAGGGTCGAGGGCGGCGGTGCGGCGCCCCGGGTCCGTTCGGCGCGGCGCGCGGCGGCCTCCAGGGTCCCGGCGCCGAGCGAGCGCAGCCGGGGCGCGCCGGGGGCGAGGCCGAGGAAGGGCGGCCGGTCGCCCCGTACGGCCAGGAGGAAGCCCCAGTCCCGCGGCCCCCGCCCCGTACGGTCGGCGCGGTCGGCGCGGTCGGGTCCGGCGGCGAAGCCGGGGGTGCGGCCGGCCGCGCTGAACGGACGGGTCGCGAAGCCGGCGGCGCGCAGGGTGGCGTCGACGGTCCAGTAGGTGCGGGGCCGGTCGGTGGCCGACCCGGCGTGCACGGCGAACCGCCCGGTGGCGGTGAGCACCCGGGCCACCAGGCCGTAGAACTCCTCCGAGTAGAGCTTGGCGCTGGGGGTGATCCCCGGGTCGGGCAGATCGGAGATCACCACGTCGTACCGTTCCTGCAGACGGTCCGCGGAGCCCCTCAGCCAGTTGAACGCGTCCGCGTGGACCACGTGGACGCGGGGGTCGCGGAAGGCCTGCGCGTTGAGCCTGGCGAGCGCCGGGTCCGTACGGGCGAGGCGGACGACCCCCGGGTCGAGCTCGACGACGGTGACGGAGCGGACCCCGGCGTAGCGCAGGGCCTCGCGGGCGGCCATCCCGTCGCCGCCGCCGACGATCAGCACGTGCGTGTGCGGACCGTTCATCGCGGGGTGCACGAGCGCCTCGTGGTAGCGGTACTCGTCCCGGCCGGCCACCCGCAGCCGTCCGTCGAGGAACAGGTCGGGCGGCTCCTCGCGGTCCCCGGTCACCACGACCTCCTGGAGGTCGGTGTGGACGGCGACCCGCACCCGCTCCCCGTACACGGCGCGGCGCGCGGCCTGTTCGAAGTCGTCGACGAGGACGGTCGCGGTGGCGAGGACGGTCAGGACGCACAGGTTCACGGCCACGAGCAGGGCCCGGGACCGGGGGGTCAGGTCGTGGCGGAACACCCAGAGGACGAGGCCGCCGCCCGCCACCGCGTTGACCGCGCCGGTGACGAGCGCGCCGGTGAGCTGGCCGAGCCAGGGCAACAGCAGGAAGGGAAAGGCGAGGCCGCCGACGAGCGCGCCGACGTAGTCGGCGGCGAAGAGGTCGGCGACCGTCCCCGCGGCGTCGTCCTGCTCCCCGGGCGAGGCCTGCCGCCCGGCCCCTCCGGCCCTCTCCCCTCCGCCCCGCCCTCGCCCTGCCCGGCCCCGTCCTCCCCGGTCCCGTCCTCCCCGCTCCCGGTCCGCCCGCTGTATGAGCGACATCAGGAGCGGGATCTCGGCACCGATGAGCACCCCGATGGCGAGGGAGAACGCCACCAGCACGTACCGCGATTCGCCCAGCCAGGCGAAGGCCGCGTACAGCACCATCGCCGAGCAGCCGCCGATCAGCGCGAGCCCGGCCTCGACCAGGCCGAAGCCGACGGCGGCGCGGCAGCGCAGCCGCTTGGCGAGGAGCGATCCCACCCCCATCGCGAAGACCATCACGGAGAGCACGACGGAGGCCTGGGTGACCGAGTCGCCGATCAAGTAGGAGGCGAGGGCGACGAGTTCGAGCTCGTAGACCAGGCCGCAGGCGGCGCAGACGAAGACGACCGCGAGGACCGGGAACCGCACCGCCTCGCGCGGCGGCCGCACGGGCCGCCGCACAGGCGGCCGGCGCACCCTCTTGGGTGGCATGGTCACGGTCGGCTCGATCATGACCGTAACGCTACGTCACGACTCTCGTACCCTTTGTCACCCACACGAGTGCACATGGAGCTCCAGGAGGGCGCATCAGAGTGTTGCGGGCATACGTGCGCCGATACGGGTCCTGGTCACCACCAACTGCCCTTCCTGCGGGTAGGCGTGCCAGGTGCGCCACCGCACCTGGCCCTCGTGGCGCTGCGCCAGCATCGCCGTGAAGGCGTGCGGGGAGCCGGGGAAGGTCCCCGCGAGTCCGTTGGGGTGGTCGGCGACGAGCGCGAGCAGCTCCTGCGCACGGCCCGCGAAGGAGCCGTGCGTGAGCGTCTCGACGCGCGCCGCGAATTCGTACTCCCACTCGCCGACGCGCTTGGACACGCCGAGCGGGAGCGGGGTGCTGCTGCCCTGCATGCAGGCCACGGTCTCCGAGCAGCGGTTCCCCTCCTCCTCCAGGAGGACCTGATGGGAGGCGCCGAGCAGCCTCAACTGGAGTTTGGCGCCGGAGAGTTCGAGATCGAGCACGGCGAGCGCGGGCAGCGGCTCGCGCCCGAGGGCCCAGGCCAGATCTGCCGCGCGCGTGTCGGTGTAGGAGGTCTTCAGGGTGGTGAGCATGGGTCGGCTCCGCAAACACGGTTTGACGGGTGGGCCGGGGGCGCCCCGGAGAAGGGTTCTACGGGAGTGGGGTATCGCCGGCTCGGGTCCACACACGGTCCGAGGGCTGTCTCTGTCAGGAGCGAGAGAACCATGTGCGCCGGGCGACTCGCAGCGGTTTTACCCAACTTGCTGTGTTTTCCAACCCCTTCGGGGCCCCAACAGTTCACTTGTTCAATCAGCTGCCGCCGCAGCCTCCACCACCGCATCCGGACCCGCACGAGCTGCCGGAACCACAGGAGCTGCTCCCGCCGCAGCCGCCGCCCCCACCACCGTCGGCCCAGCTCCTCCCGCCCCGGCCCTTGCGCCCGCCGCGCCGCTTGCCGCCGCCCTTACGGGCTTTGGAGAGCGCCCCGATCACCACGAACGCGACGAAGAGGAAAACGAAGAATTCCATCAGTACTACCCCCGTTCTTCTGTGCGAGGGGGATGCCCGGTCCGACACCCCGTCAAAGACGACTTGAGCGAGTCCAGAGCTTCAGCTGCACGAGGACGAGCTGGAGCAGCTGGAACACGAGGACGACGAGCAGGAGGAGCTCGAACACGACGAGCTGGAGCAGGAGAACGACGAGGACGAGGAGCAGGAAGAGGACGACGACGAGGACGACGACGAACCGGCCCACCAGCTGTCACTGCCGCCGCCGCGGCTCACGCGCGTCGTCCCGCTCAGCGCGCTCGCGACGATCCACACCACGATCGCGATCACTGCCGCGATCCCGAGGATGAAGAATGCGATGTTCATGCCAGGGCGATCCCCGGTCCGGACTCCCGCCAAAGCGCACTTGAGCAAGTCCAGAGCTTGGCCCCAGGATGGCCGTCATGACACGACCGCTGCTCAATCGCCGCCTCGCCGAGTTCGGGACGACGATCTTCGCCGAGATGTCCGCGCTCGCCGTCAGGACCGGGTCGATCAACCTCGGTCAGGGCTTCCCCGACACCGACGGCCCGGAGGAGGTGCGGGAGGCGGCGGTCCGCGCGCTGCGGGACGGCCGCGGCAACCAGTACCCGCCCGGCCCCGGCGTCCCCGAGCTGCGGTCGGCGATCGCCGACCACCAGCGGGAGCGGTACGGCCTCGCGTACGACCCCGACGCCGAGGTCCTCGTCACGGCGGGCGCCACCGAGGCGATCGCGGCGGCCCTGCTCGCCCTGGTCGAGCCGGGCGACGAGGTGATCGCCCTGGAGCCGTACTACGACTCGTACGCGGCCTGCATCGCGATGGCCGGCGGCACCAGGGTCCCCGTCACCCTCCGCCCCCACGAGGGCGTCCGCGACGGAGCCGCCGACCGACGCTTCGTCCTCGACCTCGACGAGCTGCGGGCCGCCGTCACCGACCGGACCCGGCTGATCCTGCTCAACACCCCGCACAACCCCACCGGCACGGTCCTCACCCGGGCCGAACTGACCGCCGTCGCCGAGCTGGCGGTCGAGCGGGACCTGCTGGTCGTCACGGACGAGGTGTACGAGCACCTGGTCTTCGACGGGGCCGAGCACCTGCCGATCGCGAGCCTGCCCGGCATGCGGGAGCGCACGGTCACCATCGGTTCGAGCGGGAAGACGTTCTCGTTCACGGGCTGGAAGGTGGGCTGGATCACCGCGAGCCCCGAGCTGACCTCCGCCGTCCGCTCGGCCAAGCAGTTCCTCACCTACGTCTCCTCGGGCCCCTTCCAGTACGCGATCGCCGAGGCCCTGCGGCTCCCCGCCGCCTACTTCGACGGCCTGCGCGCCGACCTGCGCGCCAAGCGGGACCTGCTGAGCGAGGGTCTCGCGCAGGCGGGCTTCGAGGTCTACCGCCCGGCCGGCACCTACTTCGTCACCACCGACGTCCGGCCCCTCGGCGCCACCGACGGCTTCGCCTTCTGCCGCTCCCTCCCGGAGCGCGCGGGCGTCGTCGCCATCCCCAACGCGGTCTTCTACGACCACCGCGAGGAGGGCGCCCCCTTCGTCCGGTTCGCCTTCTGCAAGAAGACCGAGGTCCTGGAGGAGGCCGTCTCCCGCCTCAAGCGCCTCGCCTGAGGCGGCGCGCCCCGGAACGCGCGGGAGCCCGGCCCCCCGCGGGGGGCCGGGCTCTCGCGCGCGCTCGGCGCGGGGCGAGGAGGCTCAGGCCTGCTCGTCGCCGTCCTCGGGGGCCTCGGCCCCGGTCTCCGGGGTCTCCAGGCCGAACTGCTCGACGATCCACTTGTCGAACTCGATGGAGGCGCGGACCCAGCTGACCGTGGAGGACACGAAGTGCTCCAGGGCGACGCCGGTGCCGATCAGCATCTGGGCCTCGCCGATGAGGCGGAGGGTGGCGGAGCCGTCCTCCTCCTCGTGCAGGTGGGTGTACACCTTGGGCCACAGGGTGCGGCGGTTCCAGTCGTCGATCGCGTCGAGGATCTTCACGCGGTCGTCGGCGGAGTGCGGGCGGTCGTAGAACGTCCGCACCGAGAAGACCTGCTGCTCGCCCTCGCCGCGGAACATGAAGTACGTGCGGAACTCCTCCCACGGCGCCGCGAGGTCACCCTCGTCGTCGACGACGTACTTGAGTTCCATCTGCTCGAGGAGCTGCTTGACGAGGTCCTGGTCGGGGACGACGGGGCCCGCCGGTCCTGCGGCCTGAGGCTGGGGCTGGCCCCCGAAATTCGGAATCGAGGACGGGTCGATGCTCACCGTGTATTTCCCTTCGTACGGATGCTCGCCATCCTCCCCCATGCCGGGCGGTACGTGGCAAGCCCCGCCGGTCCACAAGAGGCAAGATCCGCTGCCAGCTGACATGATCACGTGCCCATGGGGGACGGGGAGAAGAAATCCCGGTGGCGGATCCGGCTGTGCGTCGACGTGAAGGCGGTGGACGAGGACGGCGGCGCCGCCCTCGTACTCCACCTCGGCTCGTTCGCCCCCTGAGAATCCGGGTTACCGCGCCGCCCCGACGACCAGCCCGTCCTCGAAGCGGTCCACCCGGACCGTGTCGCCGTCCACGACCTCGCCCGCCAGGATCTCCTTGGCCAGCCGGTCGCCGATCGCCGTCTGGATCAGACGGCGCAGCGGCCGCGCGCCGTACGCGGGGTCGTTGCCCTCCTCGGCGAGCCACTCCAGGGCCTCCGGGGTGACGTCCAGGGTGAGGCGCCGCTCGGCGAGGCGCTTCGCGAGCCGGTCGATCTGGAGCTGTGCGATCCGCCCCAGCTCGGCCCGGTCGAGCGCGGAGAAGACGACCAGGTCGTCCAGCCGGTTGAGGAACTCGGGCTTGAAGCTCGCCCGCACGACCTCCAGGACCTGCTGCTTCTTCACGTCCTCCGAGGTCAGCGGCTCGACCAGGTACTGGCTGCCGAGGTTCGAGGTGAGGATCAGGATGGTGTTGCGGAAGTCCACCGTCCGGCCCTGTCCGTCGGTCAGGCGCCCGTCGTCCAGGACCTGGAGCAGGACGTCGAAGACCTCCGGGTGCGCCTTCTCCACCTCGTCGAGCAGGACCACGCTGTACGGGCGGCGGCGGACCGCCTCCGTGAGCTGGCCGCCCTCCTCGTAGCCGACGTAGCCGGGGGGCGCGCCGACCAGACGGGCGACGGAGTGCTTCTCGCCGTACTCCGACATGTCGATGCGGACCATGGCCCGCTCGTCGTCGAAGAGGAAGTCGGCGAGCGCCTTCGCCAGCTCGGTCTTGCCGACGCCGGTCGGGCCGAGGAAGAGGAAGGAGCCGGTGGGCCGGTCGGGGTCGGCGATCCCGGCACGGGTGCGGCGCACCGCGTCGGAGACGGCCCGCACGGCCTCGGTCTGGCCGATCAACCGCTTGCCGAGCTCGTCCTCCATGCGGAGCAGCTTCTGCGTCTCGCCCTCCAGGAGGCGGCCGGCGGGGATGCCGGTCCAGGAGCCGACCACGTCCGCGATGTCGTCGGGGCCGACCTCGTCCTTGACCATGGTGTCCTTGGCGGACTCCTGCTGGGCCTCGGCCTCGCTCGCCTCCTCCAGCTCCCGCTCCAGGGCCGGGATCTCCCCGTACAGCAGCTTGGAGGCGGTGTCGAAGTCGCCGTCGCGCTGGGCGCGCTCGGCGCGGCCGCGGGTCTCGTCGAGGCGCTCCTTCAGCTCGCCGACCCGGTTGAGGGACTGCTTCTCCTTCTCCCAGCGGGCGGTGAGGCCGCGCAGCTCCTCCTCGCGGTCGGCGAGGTCGCGCCGCAGCTTCTCCAGGCGCTGCTTGCTGGCCGCGTCCGTCTCGTTCTTCAGGGCCAGCTCCTCCATGCGGAGCCGGTCCACGGAGCGCTGGAGCTCGTCGATCTCGACGGGCGAGGAGTCGATCTCCATGCGGAGCCGGGAGGCGGCCTCGTCGACGAGGTCGATGGCCTTGTCGGGGAGGAAGCGGGAGGTGATGTACCGGTCGGAGAGGGTCGCGGCGGCCACCAGGGCGGAGTCGTTGATCTGCACCTTGTGGTGGGCCTCGTACCGGCCCTTGAGTCCGCGCAGGATCGCGATGGTGTCCTCGACGGTCGGCTCGGCGACCAGGACCTGCTGGAAGCGGCGCTCCAGGGCGGGGTCCTTCTCGATCCGCTCGCGGTACTCGTCGAGGGTGGTCGCGCCGACCATGCGGAGCTCGCCGCGGGCCAGCATCGGCTTGAGCATGTTGCCGGCGTCCATGGCGGAGTCGCCGCCGGCGCCCGCGCCGACGACCGTGTGCAGCTCGTCGATGAAGGTGATGATCTGGCCGTCGCTGTCCTTGATCTCGGACAGGACGGTCTTGAGGCGCTCCTCGAACTCGCCGCGGTACTTCGCGCCGGCGACCATCGCGCCGAGGTCGAGCGAGACGAGCCGCTTGTTCTTCAGGGACTCGGGGACGTCCCCCTTCACGATCCGCTGGGCGAGGCCCTCGACGACGGCGGTCTTGCCGACGCCGGGCTCGCCGATGAGGACCGGGTTGTTCTTGGTGCGGCGGGACAGCACCTGGACGACGCGCCGGATCTCGTGGTCGCGGCCGATGACCGGGTCCAGCTTGCCCTCGCGCGCGGCGGCGGTGAAGTCCGTGCCGAACTTCTCCAGCGCCTTGTACTGCCCTTCCGGGTCCGGTGTGGTCACCCGGCGTCCTCCCCTGCTGTTCTCGAAGGCGTCGAGCAGCGTCGACGCGCCCGCGCCCTGTCGGTCGAGGATCTCACCGGCCCGGCCGCCCCTGGCGGCGATCCCGATGAGCAGGTGCTCGGTCGAGAGGAAGTCGTCGCCGAGCTCCTTGGCGCACCTGTCCGCGTCGGCGAGGACGGCGAGGAAGTCGCGGTTGGGCTGCGGGGGCGCGACCGTGGACCCCGTGATGCTCGGCAGGTCGGCGAGGAGCCGCTCCGCACCGGCGCGCACGAGCGCCTGGTCGGCGCCGGCGGCGGCGAGCAGGTCGGTGATGTTCTCGTTGTCCTGGCCCGTCAGCAGCGCGAGCAGCAGATGGGCGGGGGTCAGGTCGGCGTGTCCGTCCGACACGGCGCGGCTGCTCGCCGCGTTGATCGCGTCCCGGCTCCTGTTGGTCAGTTCGGCGTCCACGCGCGGTGCTCCTTCTGGGTTCTCGTGGGACCTCTCCTCCTATGACCTCTCCAGGGTACACAAAGTTGAGTCGGTTCCGCTCAAGGTGTGAGGCGGAGTCCTTCCGCGGGTAGTTTCCGGGCATGGCCACAGACCCGAGGAACCCCTCCGACTCGTACCTGAGCTTCTGGCGCGAGTACCACATGTGCACCCTGACCACCCCGCGCCCGGACGGGACGCCGCACGTCGTCGCGGTCGGCGTCACGTACGACCCCGAGGGCGGGTACGCGCGCGTGATCACCAACAAGAACAGCCGGAAGGTCGCCAACGTCCTGGCGGCGGGCGCGGACGGCGCGCGGGTCGCGGTCTGCCAGGTCGACAAGGGGCGCTGGGCCACCCTGGAGGGCGTCGCGCACGTCCGCACGGAGGCCGAGACGGTCGCGGACGCCGTCGCCCGCTACGCCGAGCGCTACGGCCGCACGCCGACCCCGAACCCGGACCGGGTCGTCATCGAGATCGCCCTCACCCGGGCGATGGGCCGCGCCTGACCCCACGGACGGGAAGCGGACGGGAAGCGGACGGGAAAAGGGGAAAGCACAGCGGCGCCATCGCGTTTCAGGTCCGCGATGGCGCCGCTGTGTGGGGGAAGTGCCGGAGCGATCTACAACGACGGGGGAATCGCTCAGGCACTGCGGGGGGTGGCGGTGATGGCCTCCGGTTCGAACAGCTGATGGTCCCGCTGATCGAGGTTGACGAAGATCATGCCGTACCGGATGGCACAGCGGATGGGCTGCGGAGCGCCGCGGGGACGGCGCAGACAGCGGTACGCGCGGACGTCTTCGTCCTGCTCACGGGCGACGACGATCGGCTCTCCGAAGAGGGTGACCTTCAGCGAGTCGCCACGGTGGGGGATTGCCGTGGCGAGATCGACGAAGTGCCAGCCGGAGCGATAGGCCGAAGCCATCTCCCGGCGGAACCTGGGGTCATCGGGAACATTCATGTCCCGACTAGCTCCAACCGGGGTCCTGTGCGGGGGCCACGCTCCAGCCCGGGTCATCGAGGAGCGTGGGGGCGGAGAGGTGCCAGCCCGGGTCGAGCTGAGCGGCCTGCACCTCCGCCGTCCCGGAGTGCCAGCCCGGGTCAAGGGCCACTCCCGCGCCCACTGTGGCGGCCGCGATGAAGGCGACTCCGGCCGCCGCACGTATGAGCTTCTTCATCATCACCGAGCAACCTCACTTGAAGGCAACGTCTCTTTTCCAACCCCCGCGAGTAAGACGATGGCTTACTCTCTGCGCCTGCACCACCAAACCCAGGCATCATGTTCCTGAGATGCAGGAGCCTGGGGGTGTACATATGCGGAAACAAGCGGACGAAACAGGTCACCCTCATTCGCACGCCGAACTGTGCGAAGCGGGCTCCGAGCTGTATGCGGCCGCTCTGCGCACCGGGCGAATACCCCGGTCAGAGGCGGTCGAGACGCCCTGCCTCCTCGACCTCTCGCTGCTCCACCCCGACCCCGACGACGCGCAGTGGCTGCGCCCGGTTCCCCCCTCCGCGGCGCTCGCCCAGCTGCTCCAGCCGATCGAACGGGAGATACTCGACCGCCGTCGGCGCACCGTCGCCCTGTCCGACGCGTTCGAGCCGTTCATGGCCATCAGCGCCCACGACTCCCCCACCACGCACGCCATCACCGTCCTCGAGGGCATCGACCGCATCAACTCGACCCTCGACCGCGTCGTGGCCAACTGCCGCCGGGAACTCCTCACCGTCCAGCCGGGCGGCGGGCGGCCCGCCCAGGCCCTCAGCGAGGCCCTCGACCGCGTCTCCCCGCTCCTGGGACGCGGCATCAGCATGCGCACGCTCTACCAGCACACCGCGCGCCACACCGAGCTCACGCTGACCTATCTGGAGCACGTCGGCCCCGAGGTCCAGGTCCGCACCCTCGAAGAGATCATCGACCGGCTGATCATCGTCGACCGCGAGGTCGCCTTCATTCCGGCCCGCAGCGACCGCCAGGTCGCCCTGGAGCTGCGCCACCCCGGCCTGGTCGCCTACCTCGGCGGCGTCTTCGACCAGTTCTGGCAGCTGGCGGTGCCGATACGGGAGGAGATCCCGTACGACATCAAGACCGACGGCATCGGCGGTGTCCAGCGGTCCATCGCCCGGCTCCTCGTCGAGGGGCACGTCGACGAGGCCATCGCCCGCCGGCTCGGGATGAACGTGCGGACCTGCCGGGCGCACATCGCCAAGCTCGCCGCCGCCCTCGGCAGCGGCAGCCGGGCGCAGCTCGGCTATCTGATCGCCCAGTCCGGCATCCTCGAACGGGACGACTGACAACCGTCCCGGACACGGCCGAGGCCCCCTCCACCGGTGGTGGAGGGGGCCTCGGCCGTCACGCCCGTACGAGAGAAGGGCTACTCGCCGCGCTTCGGGCGCCACACCACGAGGGCGCTCGCCTGCTGCACGTCGGTGTACGGCACCAGGTCCCGGCGGTACGAGGCGTGCACCTGGGCCTCGCGCTGGCGCAGCGTCGCCGCCGCGCCCTCGACCGCCGCCGACAGCTCGGACACCCGGGCCTGGAGCGCCGCGACCTGGTTCTCCAGTTCGATGATCCGCTTGATTCCGGCCAGGTTGATGCCCTCGTCCTGCGACAGCTGCTGCACCTGACGGAGCAGCTCGATGTCACGGGCCGAGTAGCGGCGGCCCCGTCCGGCCGTGCGGTCCGGGGAGACCAGGCCCAGGCGGTCGTACTGCCGCAGGGTCTGCGGGTGCAGACCGGAGAGCTGGGCCGCCACCGAGATGACGTACACCGGCGACTCGTCGGTCAGTTCGAACGCCCTGTTGCCCAAACCTGGCTGCCGTCGGCGCCCTTCCACCGGGTCACGCTCCCTTCGCGGCCTGGAACAGCTCGGCCCGCGGGTCCTCGGAGGCGGTCGCCTCCCGGAAGGTCTCCAGGGCCTCTCGTGCCTTGTCGTCCAGCTCCTTGGGCACCGCCACCTCGACCGTCACCAGGAGGTCGCCGCGCGTGCCGTCCTTGCGGACCGCGCCCTTGCCCCGGGCGCGCATGGTCCGGCCGTTCGGGGTGCCCGCGGGCAGCTTGAGGGTGACCGCGGGGCCGCCGAGGGTCGGCACCTTGATCTCGCCGCCGAGCGCCGCCTCCGAGAAGGAGACCGGCACCGTGACGGTGAGGTTGTCGTCCTTGCGGCCGAAGACCGGGTGCTCGTCGACGTGCACGACGACGTACAGGTCGCCGTTCTGCCCGCCGCGCTCGCCCGGCGCCCCCTTGCCGCGGAGACGGATCTTCTGGTTGTCGCTGACGCCCGCCGGGATGCGGACCTGCATGGTGCGGGAGGACTTGGCCCGCCCGCTGCCCTTGCAGACCTCGCAGGGGTTCTCGGCGATGAGGCCGCGGCCCTTGCAGTCCACGCACGGGTCGGTGAGCGAGAAGCCGCCGCCGCTGCCGCGCGAGACCTGCCCGGTGCCGACGCAGGTCGGGCACACCCGGGGCGTGCCGTTCTTGTCGCCGGTGCCCGAGCACGCCGTGCACGGCTGCTGACTGGACATCCGCAGCGGCACGGTCGCGCCCTCGATGGCCTCGGTGAAGCTGAGGGTCACCTCGGACTCGATGTCCTGGCCGCGCCGCGGGTGGGTGCGGCCGGCGCCCCCGCCGCGGTTGAACAGTCCGCCGAAGACGTCACCGATCCCGCCGCCCCCGAAGCCGCCCGCCCCGCCCTGGGCGCCTCCGAAGAGGTCGCCCAGGTCGAAGTTGAACGAGCCGCCGGCGCCCGGGCCGCCGGCCCGGAAGCCGCCGTTCCCGAAGAGGGCGCGGGCGTCGTCGTACTCCTTGCGCTTCTTGGGGTCGCCGAGGACGTCGTTCGCCTCGGAGATCTCCTTGAAGCGCGCCTCGGCGCTCGCGTCGTTCTTGTTGGCGTCCGGATGGTTCTCGCGGGCGAGCTTCCGGTACGCCTTCTTGATCTCGGCCTCGGTGGCGTCCTTGGGGACGCCGAGAACCTTGTAGTAGTCCTTCTCGACGAAGTCCTTCGTACTCATCGACGTCCCTCCTCCCGCGTGCGGGTACGGCTGTTACTCGCTGTCCTGATCGGACGTGTCGGACGTGTCGGGCTTGCCGGCCTTGCCGGCGTCCTCCGACTCCTCCGCCTTCGCCTGCGCGCCCGGCTGGGGCTCGGCGACGGCCACGCGGGCGGGCCGGATGGTCCGCTCGCCGATCCGGTACCCGGGCTGCAGGATCGCCACGCAGGTCGTCTCGGTGACGTCCGGCGCGTACGAGTGCATCAGGGCCTCGTGGATCGTCGGGTCGAAGGGCTCGCCCTCCTTGCCGAACTGCTGCAGACCCATCTTGGCGACGACGGTCTCCAGCGATTCGGCCACCGACTTGAACCCGCCCACGAGCTCGCCGTGGTCCCGGGCCCGGCCGACGTCGTCGAGCACGGGCAGGAGCTCGGACAGGAGGCTCGCGACGGCGATCTCCTTGACCGTGACCCGGTCCCGCTCCACGCGGCGGCGGTAGTTCTGGTACTCGGCCTGGAGCCGCTGGAGGTCCGCGGTGCGCTCGTCGAGCGCGGAGCGCACCTGGTCCAGCTGGGCGGTGAGGCCCGCGGCCTGTGCCGACTTCTGGCTGCTTGCGTCCCCGGCCGGGGCCGTCGCGTCCTCCGCGGACTCGACGGCCTCGGCGGCGTCGTCAGGGGTGGCGCCGGAGGGGACGTCGGGCTTCTCCTCGAAGCCCGGGGTCTCCTCGGTCACGCCTGGCCACCCTTCGGCTTGTCCTCGTCGACGATCTCGGCGTCGACGACGTCGTCGTCCTGCGCCTGGGCCTGACCGGCGTCGCCGCCGGCGGCCTGGGCGGCCTGGGCGTCGGCGTACAGCGCCTGGCCGAGCTTCTGCGAGACGGCCGCGACCTTCTCGGTGGCGGTGCGGATCTCGGCGGTGTCCTCGCCCTTGAGCTTCTCCTTCAGCTCGACGAGCGCGGCCTCGACCTCGGCCTTGACGTCACCGGGGACCTTGTCCTCGTTGTCCTTGAGGAACTTCTCCGTCTGGTAGACGAGCTGCTCGCCCTGGTTGCGGGACTCGGCGGCCTCGCGGCGGCGGTGGTCCTCCTCCGCGTACTGCTCGGCCTCCTGGCGCATCCGGTCGACCTCGTCCTTCGGCAGCGAGGAGCCGCCGGTGACGGTCATCTTCTGCTCCTTGCCCGTGCCCAGGTCCTTCGCGGTCACGTGCATGATGCCGTTGGCGTCGATGTCGAAGGCGACCTCGATCTGCGGGACGCCACGCGGGGCCGGCGGCAGACCGGTCAGCTCGAACATGCCGAGCTTCTTGTTGTACGCCGCGATCTCGCGCTCGCCCTGGTAGACCTGGATCTGCACGGACGGCTGGTTGTCCTCGGCCGTCGTGAAGATCTCGGACCGCTTGGTCGGGATCGTGGTGTTGCGCTCGATGAGCTTGGTCATGATGCCGCCCTTGGTCTCGATGCCGAGGGACAGCGGGGTCACGTCGAGGAGCAGGACGTCCTTGACCTCGCCCTTGAGGACACCGGCCTGGAGCGCGGCGCCGATGGCGACGACCTCGTCCGGGTTGACGCCCTTGTTGGCCTCCTGGCCGCCGGTCAGCTCCTTGACGAGCTCGGCGACGGCCGGCATGCGGGTGGAGCCGCCGACGAGGACGACGTGGTCGATCTCGGAGAGCTGGATGCCCGCGTCCTTGATGACGTTGTGGAACGGCACCTTGCAGCGCTCGAGCAGGTCGGAGGTGAGCTGCTGGAACTGGGCGCGCGTGAGCTTCTCGTCCAGGTGCAGCGGGCCCTCGGCGGAGGCCGTGATGTAGGGCAGGTTGATCGTGGTCTCGGTCGAGGACGAGAGCTCGATCTTCGCCTTCTCGGCGGCCTCGCGGAGGCGCTGGAGGGCCATCTTGTCCTTGGCCAGGTCCACGCCGTGGCCGTTCTGGAACTGCGTCACCAGGTAGTCGACGACGCGCTGGTCCCAGTCGTCACCACCGAGGTGGTTGTCACCGTTGGTGGCCTTCACCTCGACGACGCCGTCGCCGATCTCCAGGAGGGACACGTCGAAGGTGCCGCCACCGAGGTCGAAGACGAGGATCGTCTGGTCGTCCTTGTCGAGGCCGTAGGCCAGGGCGGCCGCGGTCGGCTCGTTGACGATGCGCAGGACGTTGAGGCCCGCGATCTCACCGGCCTCCTTGGTGGCCTGGCGCTCGGAGTCGTTGAAGTACGCCGGGACGGTGATGACCGCGTCGACGACCTTCTCGCCCAGGTACGCCTCGGCGTCGCGCTTGAGCTTCTGCAGGATGAAGGCGCTCATCTGCTGCGGGTTGAAGCTCTTGCCGTCGATGTCGATCTTCCAGTCGGTGCCCATGTGGCGCTTGACCGACCGGATGGTCCTGTCGACGTTGGTGACGGCCTGGCGCTTGGCCACCTCGCCGACGAGCACCTCGCCGTTCTTCGCGAAGGCGACGACGGACGGCGTGGTCCTGGCGCCCTCGGCGTTGGTGATGACGGTGGGCTCGCCGCCTTCCAGAACGCTGACGACGGAGTTAGTCGTGCCCAGGTCGATGCCGACCGCACGTGCCATTTCGATTCCTCCAGCTGACCGACTTGAGTGGAACTGACTCAAGGATGCACGAGGAACCGAAGCACGTCAACAGACCTGAGTCAAGTCGACTCAACTCTTCGTCGGTCGCGGCGCTCAACGGGCGCGTCGTTCCCGCCCTTCGCCCGGGCCGCCGTGAGAGAGTCCGGACATATCCCAGGATGACCGCCGGAGGATGTGACCGCATGACGGCGAAGCGCGTGGTGACGGCGAAGCGCGCCTTCGACGTGGCGGGCGGGACGCTCCTGCTCCTGACCCTCTCGCCGCTGATCGTCGGCACCGCCCTGTCCGTCGCCCTGGGCGGCGGCGGCACGGTGCTGCGCCGCCGGACGGTGGCCGGGCTGGAGGGGCGGCCCTTCACCATGCTGACCTTCCGCACGAAGAGCCCGCTCGCCGCGCTGCCGCTGCTGCTGCACGTCGTCACGGGCCGGATGTCGCTCGTCGGACCGTGCCCGCTGGCCCCGGCCCACCGGGAGTGCGCGGGCGCGGGCGGACGCCGGCTCTCCGTACGCCCCGGCCTCACCGGACCGTGGCAGATCAGCGGTCGCTCGGACCTGCCGTGGGAGGAGCGCGAGCTGCTCGACCTCCACTATGTGGACCACCACTGGCTGGGGATGGATCTGCTGGTCCTTGCGCGTACGCTTCCAGCAGTACGCAGGCGTCGTGCGGCAAGGTTTGCCTGAGCGACACACATCACCGCGAGCGCCGCTACAGCGTGGCGCCGTGACCGGGTAATCTCAGCAGGAACTCAATAAGTTACCGCTTAGTAGGCCCGCCCGAGGAGCCCGTCATGCAACTCGCCGCGATCATCGTGTCGATCGCCATCACGGTGGTGGCCGTCGCGCTGTTCGGCCGCGCCACCGTGCAGATCTACCGCTTCGTGCGGCTCGGTCAGCCGGTCCCGGCCGGCACGCGCACCGGTGACCCCAAGCAGCGCACCATCACGCTGGTCAAGGAATTCCTCGGCCACACGCGCATGAACCGCTGGGGCATCGTCGGCTTCGCGCACTGGTTCGTGGCGGTGGGCTTCTTCTCGCTGCTCCTCACCATCGTGAACGCCTTCGGTCAGCTCTTCGAGGCCGACTGGCTGATCCCGTTCATCGGCGACTGGCTGCCGTACGAGGTCTTCACCGAGTTCCTCGGCCTGATGACGGTCCTGGGCATCGTGACCCTCATCGTCATCCGCCAGCTGAGCAAGCCGACCAAGGCGGGCCGCAAGTCCCGCTTCGCCGGCTCCAAGACCGGCCAGGCGTACTTCGTCGAGGCCGTCATCCTGATCGTCGGCGTCTGCATCATGACGCTCCGCGCCCTCGAGGGCGTCCAGCACCACGTGACGAGCTGGGAGCCGGGCTTCTTCGCCTCGTACCCGCTGATCGCGCTCCTGGACGGCCTGGACCTGAGCACGATCCAGTACCTCACCTACTTCTTCGCGTGCCTCAAGATCGTCACGTCCTTCACCTGGATGATCACGGTCTCGCTCAACACCAACATGGGCGTCGCCTGGCACCGCTTCCTCGGCTTCCCGAACATCTGGTTCAAGCGCAACGCCGACGGCTCCACCGCCCTGGGCGCGCTCCAGCCGATGACGACGGCCGGCAAGGAGATCGACTGGGAGGACCCGGCCGAGGACGCCGTCTTCGGCGTCTCCCAGGTCGAGCAGTTCTCCTGGAAGGGCATCCTCGACTTCTCCACCTGCACCGAGTGCGGCCGCTGCCAGTCGCAGTGCCCCGCCTGGAACACCGGCAAGCCGCTCTCCCCGAAGCTCCTCATCATGTCGCTGCGCGACCACGCGCACGCCAAGGCGCCGTACCTGCTCGCGGGCGGCGGCAAGGACATGGAGGGCAACGAGAAGGCGTCCGAGGAACAGCTCAAGGACGTTCCCGCCGCCGCCCTGGCCGAGGCCGAGCGCCCCCTCATCGGCACCGCCGAGGAGAACGGCGTCATCGACCCCGACGTCCTGTGGTCCTGCACCACCTGCGGCGCCTGCGTCGAGCAGTGCCCGGTCGACATCGAGCACATCGACCACATCGTCGACATGCGCCGCTACCAGGTGATGATCGAGTCCGCGTTCCCGTCCGAGGCGGGCACGATGCTCAAGAACCTGGAGAAGAAGGGCAACCCCTGGGGCCTGGCCAAGAAGCAGCGCGTCGAGTGGACCAAGGAGGTCGACTTCGAGGTCCCGATCGTCGGCAAGGACGTCGAGGACCTCACCGAGGTCGACTACCTCTACTGGGTCGGCTGCGCCGGCGCCCTGGAGGACCGCGCCAAGAAGACCACCAAGGCCTTCGCCGAGCTGCTCCACATCGCGGGCGTCAAGTTCGCGATCATGGGCGGCGAGGAGAAGTGCACCGGTGACTCCCCGCGCCGCCTGGGCAACGAGCCGCTGTTCCAGCAGCTCGGCCAGGAGAACGTCGCGATGCTGAACATGGCCTTCGGCGAGGACGACGAGGACGAGTCGACGAAGAAGCCGAAGTCGGCGAAGAAGATCGTCTCGACCTGCCCGCACTGCTTCAACACCATCGCCAACGAGTACCCGCAGCTCGGCGGCGACTACGAGGTCATCCACCACACCCAGCTGCTCCAGCACCTCATCGACGAGGGCAAGCTGATCCCGGTGACCCCGGTCGACGGCCTCATCACCTACCACGACCCCTGCTACCTGGGCCGCCACAACAAGGTCTACACGCCGCCGCGCGAGATCATGTCCGCCGTCCCGGGCCTGCGCCAGCAGGAGATGCACCGCCACAAGGAGCGCGGCTTCTGCTGCGGCGCCGGCGGTGCCCGGATGTGGATGGAGGAGCGGATCGGCAAGCGCATCAACAACGAGCGCGTCGACGAGGCCCTGTCCCTCAACCCGGACATCGTCTCCACCGCCTGCCCGTTCTGCCTGGTCATGCTGACCGACTCGGTCAACGGCAAGAAGAACGAGGGCAAGGCCAAGGAGTCCGTCACGGTCGTGGACGTCGCCCAGCTGCTCCTGGACTCGGTGAAGACCCCGGTCGAGCCGGAGGAGGAGCCGGCCGCCGAGGAGCCGGAGCCGGCCGTCTGATCCCCGGAGATCCGATCCCGGAGATCTGATCCAGCAGATCCGATCCCGGAGACGTGAAGGGGCCGCCCCGCGTGAGGACGCGGGGCGGCCCTTTTCGCTGCGTGCCTCCCCTAGGGGATGTCACAGCTCAGTGGCAAGGACGGGCCTGAGGCGCGGTCGCACGGCGGAAGCGGGTACGTTCAAGGCGTGGCTGGATTCAGGAACGGACGCGGCCGGGACAACCGCCCCCCGCAACAACGACCGCAGCAGGCGCCGTACGGGTACAACGCGGCCCCGCCGCCCCACCCGCAGCAGCAGTGGCGGCAACCCTCCCAGGGGCAGCCGCAGGGGCAGCCGTACGGGCAGTCGTACGGGCAGCGGGGACAGTCGTACGGGCAGCAGGGGCAGGCCTACGGGGAGCCGGAGTACTTCGGCGACCCGCAGCAGCAGCACCACCAGCAGCAGCACGCGGCGGCGAACAACCCGGGCCACACCCAGATGTTCAGCGTCGACGACCCGTACGGCGACGCCGCGACGTACGACGCGGGCGCGGCCCCCGTGCCCACCGGCCCCCGGCTCCCCTGGAAGCAGCTCCTGAGCGGCATCGTGCTCCGTCCGGCGGACACGTTCCTGCGGATGCGGGACCACGCCGTCTGGGGCCCGGCGCTGATCGTCACGTTCCTCTACGGGCTCCTCGCGATCTTCGGCTTCGACAAGGCCCGCGAAGAGGCGCTCAACGCGACGATCTCCAGCACGATCCCGTACGTCCTGATGACGGCCCTCGGCTTCGTGCTCGGCGGGCTGATCCTGGGCTCGGTCACGCACACCCTCGCGCGCCAGCTGGGCGGCGACGGGGCCTGGCAGCCGACCGTCGGCCTGTCGATGCTGATCATGTCGATCACGGACGCGCCGCGCCTGGTCTTCGCGCTCTTCCTGGGCGGCGAGAACGGCCTGGTGCAGGTCCTGGGATGGGCGACCTGGCTGGCGCTGGGCGCGCTCCTCACCCTGATGGTGAGCCGCTCGCACGACCTGCCGTGGCCGAAGGCACTGGGCGCGTCGGCGATCCAGCTGGTGGCGCTGCTGAGCCTGATCAAACTGGGCACGCTGTGACGCCGACGCCCTGACCGACGTACGAGAAAGGCCCCCACCTGGTGCGGTGGGGGCCTTTCTCGTACGACAGGGGGGCAGGCGTCGTCAGTCGCCGTCAGGCACCGTCAGGCGTCGAGGACCTGACCCTCGCGCTTCACGACGGGCGGCTCGACCGACCAGGGGAAGTTGATCCACTCGTCGGTCTTCTTCCACACGTACTCGCACTTCACGAGGGAGTGGGACTTCTCGTAGATGACGGCGGAGCGGACCTCGGCGACGTGGTCGACGCAGAAGTCGTGGACGAGCTTGAGGGTCTTGCCCGTGTCGGCGACGTCGTCGGCGATGAGCACCTTCTTGTCGCTGAAGTCGATCGCGTTCGGGACGGGCGCGAGCATGACGGGCATCTCCAGCGTCGTCCCCACGCCGGTGTAAAACTCCACGTTCACGAGGTGGATGTTCTTGCAGTCCAGGGCGTAGGCCAGACCGCCGGCGACGAAGACGCCGCCGCGGGCGATGGAGAGCACGACGTCGGGCTCGTAGCCGTCGTCGGCGATGGTCTGCGCCAGCTCGCGGACGGCGCTGCCGAAGCCCTCGTACGTCAGGTTCTCGCGTACTTCACTCATGCCTGCGACCGCCTCACACCTGGGTCCGATGGAAGTTCATGTAGGAGCGGGAGGCCGTCGGCCCCCGCTGGCCCTGGTACCGCGAGCCGTACCGCTCGCTCCCGTACGGGAACTCGGCGGGCGAGCTCAACCGGAACATGCACAGCTGGCCGATCTTCATCCCCGGCCAGAGCTTGATCGGCAGGGTGGCGAGGTTCGACAGCTCCAGGGTCACGTGCCCCGAGAAACCGGGGTCGATGAACCCGGCGGTCGAGTGCGTGACGAGCCCGAGCCGCCCCAGGGAACTCTTCCCCTCCAGACGCGAGGCGATGTCGTCCGGCAGGGTGATGACCTCGTAGGTCGAGGCGAGCACGAACTCGCCCGGGTGCAGGATGAACGCCTCGTCGCCCTCCGGCTCGACCTCGCGCGTCAGGTCGTGCTGCTCGACGGCGGGGTCGATGTGCGGATGGCGGTGGTTCTCGAACACCCGGAAGAAGCGGTCAAGCCTCACGTCGATGCTCGAGGGCTGCACCATGGATTCGTCGTACGGGTCGATGCGCACCCGCCCGGCATCGATCTCGGCCCGGATGTCCTTGTCTGAGAGAAGCACGCCCCCACGATACGCAGAGGGCGCGGACCTGCCCCAATCGGCAGGCGACCGCGCCCGGGCACCTCACGGCTCAGCGCCGTCCGGCCTCCACCTGCACCGCGTGCCGCAACCGCGCGCACCGCGGACACCGGATGAGCCGCGCGGGCCCGATCCTCCCGGCGCCGAGCTGCTGAAGCGGGAACGAGGCGGTACTGAAAACATGCCCTTCGGCACAACGGACGACGGTGCGCTCCATCGAAGCCATCAAGTCCCTTCCCCTACACCTGTGGTGGACGATCAGCCACATTAGGGGATGAAGGGGGTGCCCTCCCACGCGGCACTCCGCACGCCGCTCGGCACAGCCGGAGGCGAGAACTTCGCCTCAAGTGGCGCATGGGGTACAGTGTGCAACGATGCGGCACGGATCACCCGGCCGCTGCGCGGATGTAGTTTAATGGTAGAACATGAGCTTCCCAAGCTTATAGCGCGGGTTCGATTCCCGTCATCCGCTCTTCGCACGAAGCCCCAGGTCAGCGACCTGGGGCTTCGTCGTTGTCCAGACCTGTTGGGGGCCGCTGTGCCCTCCGCGTGCCCTATCTCGCGGAAATGCCCAGCCCAAAGGGCACGCGGCGCACCACCTTGCACCACCTGTGCCGGGGTGCCTGCCGAGAGAATCGCCGCCTGTCTCGGGAATCGCCCCCTCCGAGGCCGACCGCGTGGCTAGGACGTGTCCGGCCGATCATGTGACTACTCCGTGCCCGAGTCGTTGCTGTGGGCATGGGGCGGGGTGATCTGACGAATGCCGAGTGGGAACGGCTGCGTCCGTTCCTGCCGGTGAGCAACGGGCGTTGTGGCCGGTGGCGGGCTCATCGGCAGGTGATCGACGGGATTTTGCACCGGGTGCGGACCGGGGTGCAGTGGCGTGACCTGCCCGAACGGTTCGGCCCGTGGAAGACCGTCTATGAACGCCATCGCCTGTGGTCGGCCGACGGAACCTGGGAACGTCTGCTCCAGCAGGTCCAGGCCGCAGCGGATGCGGCGGGCGAGATCGACTGGGACATCTCGGTCGACTCCACCATCGTCCGCCCGCATCAGCATGCGGCCGGCGCCCGCACCGATGCGCCTCCGGCCCCGGGATCAAAAGGGGCCGCGGGTGGAACACCAGGACGAGACGCCGTGGCAGAGTCTCGTCGCCCGCCTGGTGGAGGTGGTGCTGGAGGTAAGGGCCTGGGCCACTCGCGGGGCGGGTTCACCAGCAAGCTCCACCTGAGCGCGGACGGCCGCTGCCGGCCACTGCCCCTGGTCGTCACTCCAGGTCAGCGGGCAGATTGCACCCCGTTCAAGCCGGTCCTTGAGAAGATCCGAGTGCCGAGACCTGACCGAGGACGGCCGCGCCAGAAGCCGGACAGCCTCGCGGCCGACAAGGCTTACAGCAACGGTCCCATTCGCGAGTACCGGCGACGGCGGGGAATCCGCCACACGATCCCGGAGAAGACCGACAGCCAGGCGGCTCGCCGGCGCAAGGGCGCACGCGGTGGCCGACCGCCCGGCTTCGATGAGGACCGCTACAAGAAGCGCAACACCGTCGAGCGGGCGATCCAACCGCCTGAAGCAGCCCCGGGCGGTCGCCACTCGCTACGACAAACGCGGCTACGTCTTCCTCGGCACCGCCACCGCGGCGGCCGTCGCCGTCTGGCTCCGAACACGAACTCCTACGCGACCCAGCAGTAGACGTCGTGATCCTGGCGCCGGGCGCTGCTGACGAGACCAGCCGGCTCACCGACGATCGCCTCGGCGATCTCCGTGTCGATGGCCTCGTCATCCTCCGCGCGCAGGTGAGCCCATGAAATGGCGATGTCCCGCAACCTGGAGTGCCCGGCGTCCGCGAGTGCAGTGGACAGGCGAGACGAGATAGCGAAGACGACGCACCCGTCGTTGTCCTGGCCGGCGACGATGCGAGGCTCACCGGCATCGGCGAGTTCCTCGAAGCTGCCGCCGGCCAGAAGGCATTCCCACTCGATCACTGCCCCTCGGGATCGAAGTTGCCAAAGGAGAGCGACTCGAATGC
This sequence comes from Streptomyces sp. NPDC107498, assembly GCF_055582805.1. Lineage (NCBI taxonomy): Bacteria > Bacillati > Actinomycetota > Actinomycetes > Kitasatosporales > Streptomycetaceae > Streptomyces > Streptomyces sp. NPDC107498. Next base: position 239,259 of record NZ_JBVJPE010000006.1, read on the forward strand.
CCGTCCCGGCCCGGTTTGGAGGCTCAGAGCCGCTGACGTGTCGTCCGGCGCCACGAAGAACTTCACGATGATGCTCACCCGGGCATCATGCCCGACTTCCCACAACCATGATCGGCCGGACAAGTCCTCGCCGGATCTGAAATCCGCCGCCTCGTCGCCCGTGGGCAGTTTCCCATCGCCGACGCTCCTCAGTGGCCACACCTGCTCACGACCCTCCGCGATGCCGTCCCTGAGCGCCCGGATCAGCACTCCACCGCGTTGGACCTGGCGAATACGCTGGCGGACCAGTCACCGCAGTGACGCCGCTACCGACCCCGGAGGGCCGAAATTGTCCCATCATGACGGCGTTACCGACTACGCCAAGCCCACGCCCCCATGACCGCGCGTCAACGCGGAATCCGGAGAAATCTCAGCCACCCAGCATGTCGATGTGACGAACTCACGGCCGAAACACCACTGATCGTTGATCGAACCCTATTGCGCTGCCTACCGTCATGGCCGTCTTTGTCAACTTCCCAAGGGGGGGAACCTGTAAGATCTACACGCCTCACTGCCTTGCGTGAGTCCGGCCGTCGAATAGGCACCGTTGTTCTTGGTGCCGCCGCTGTGCTGGGCATCCTCACCCCGCCCGCTCAGGCATCGAGTTGGAGCGGCTATTTGACGGGGGTTCTGCCCGGCTACGAGTCCCGGCGCTGGACCGACACCGGTGGTGCTACGACGATCAAGTTCACTGGCTGCACCAGCAACGGCACGGGCGCAGAGGTCCGCCTCCGCAAGGACACCTTCGGGCCCGACCCGGCCTACGCGACGGCGGTGTTCACCCAGTGCTTCGCCAGCAGCACTTCCACCTCGACCGGCAACTGGTCCGATCACGGCTCCGGGGACTACTACTTCGCTGTGAACGAAGCGGGAGTAAACCTCTCGCTGACGGTTAGGTCGCTTACCGTCACTTACTGACAACCTGTTCCTCCGGCCCCCCGTGCCTTGCGCGCGTGGGGCCGGAGGTACCTCTTCCCGGCGCCGAGGTACCACCCATGCCCTTGCAATACCAGTCTTGTACCTTCCGTTATCCCCGCACATCCCGACCCATTCTCGACCGGCTCGACCTGGAATTCGCTCCTGGTCACACGGTTCTCCTCGGGCCCAACGGTGCGGGCAAGAGCACTCTGCTCTCCCTCGGCGCCAGCGCCCTGCAACCTCAGTCGGGACTCGTCCGGTACGGGCGGCTCGACCCGGCAAGCCGCCGAGCCGTGCATACGTATCGGCGCAAGGTTTCTTGGCTGCCGCAGCGCCCCGGATTCCTCCCGGGACTGACGTGCAGGGAGCACGTGGCGTATGTGGGTTGGCTCAAGGGCATGGGAGAGCGTGCCGCCTGGCGCGCGGCACCAGAGGCGATCGAGAGGGTCGGCCTCACGGACAAGATGAACAACAAGGTCAAGACTCTGTCCGGTGGCCAGCAGCAGCGGATCGCGATTGCTCAAGCACTCGTCCACGAAGCGGATTTGTTGCTTCTCGACGAACCGACTGTCGGGCTTGATCCACACCAGCGGCGTCGATTCCTCGATTTGCTGATCTCGCTGCGCGGCACCGTCAATGTGATCGTCTCCACCCATGACATCGGCGATCTCGATGAGGCATTCGACGAGGTCGTCGTCCTGGAGTCGGGCCGGTCAAGGTTCAGGGGAGCAGTCGAGGAATTCGCCGCGCATGCCCAACCCGGCTGCGCGCCGGGTCGACGCCTGGAGAGCGCCTATGCCTCGCTGTTGGAGGCGGCCGAGTGATCATCTGGGCGAACCTCCGTTCTTCGGCCACACTGTGGCTGGCTCTGCCCGCCATGTTCTACGCGGGTCTGTACATCGACGACGTCACCCATACCGCACCGTCGGAATACGGGGTGGTGTCCGGGGAGCTCGCGGCCTACGGCATGGCGATCATCGCCCCGGCTGTGGCCGGGGCCGCCGCATGGGAAGCGGGCCGCCACCGTCTACTGGGCGCTGTACGAGCCGTCGGTGCACGCCCCCTTGCTCAGCAGCTCTTCCGGGCTGTCACGCCCGTATTGCTCCTGCACCTCCTCCTCATTGTTGGGGCGCTCGTGATGGCCCGTAGGGCCGCAGGTGTGTGGCCGAGTGACGCCGGGTGGCTCGCCGTGGCGCATCTGATCGTGCTTCCCCTCGGCTGGCTGATCATCGGTTGGTGCCTGGGAATGGTGTTGCCCAGGAGTATCGCGGCGCCCATCGCCGGAATCGGCTGCTGGGCCTGGCTCTCCATACCGCACACCTTGGCCAACCCGTGGGTCCGCCACCTCGGCGGCTTCACCGACGGGACCTCGACCGTCACCGACGTCCGCACGTCCGCCGTGTACACCGTGCCGTGGGCCGTCGTCGCCGGGATGGCCCTTGCCGTCTGGCTCTTCGCCCATATGCGCCGACGCGCCTGGGGTGCAGTCGCCGGCGGCGTCGTCCTGGCGATCACGTTCGCAGGCGGTCGCATCCTGGTTGACGGCTGGGGCTACCAACGGCCGACGAGTCCCCGAAACGTCACCATGACCTGTGTGGAAGACGCCCCTAGGGTGTGTGTGCCGCCGGAATACAAGCAGTACGCGGAGCAACTGCGCCGGGATGCGCTGGTCCCCCTTTCTCGGCTCAAGGCTGCTGGCCTCACTTCACCCCAAGAGCTGCGCATCACCTCCGACGCGGTCCCGCTCAAGCCGGGGACATGGCCGTTGTACTGGTCGCTCTCTCCGGTCCACTCCCAGCCTGACCCTGGTCAGTACGCAGTGAGTCTGGCCCAGTCGGCAGTAGTCGGCACCGCTGCGCTCGCAGGCGGGCCCGACTGTCGCCAGCCCAGCGCTGTCGCATCCGCCTGGGCTGCCCTGGTGATCGGGGTGGACGAACAGGCCATGCGCCAAGCGATGCTCGAAACCGACTGGGCCGCACTCCAAAAGGTCCGCCGTCTTCCTACCAACGAGCAGCTCGACTGGTTCGACAGGGTCGCGGTGAGCGGAGGGCACTGTCCCCGGGACATCTCATGAACCGATATGCGATCGTCGTGCGTCGCTGGTGGATTGTGCCTTTGGCGCTCGTCCTTCTCCTGGTGGTGAGCGGGACGGTGGGGACCAGCGAGGTTCCCGTTCCGAGTCTGACAGGCGGCATGGCTGGCGCACGCGTCGCCTACTTCACCCCTGTTGTGATCGTCATCGCCGTCATGTACTGCTTGGAACGGCGACTCCCCTCGGCGGAGAGCACAGCTGTGGTCTCCATCCGCCGGTTCGACCAGGGCGCCTTGATCCTTACCGCGGTGCTCGCACACGGAGCGGGACTAGTGGTTGGACTGGACGTCGCCCGCAACATCACCCTCCTCCTCGCCCTCGCCCTCCTCACGTGGCGACTCGCCAACGAGGCGACCGCAGCAGCAGCCGGACTGCTGTTCCTCATCCTCAACCTCATGCTCGGCCGCGCCTACGACGCCAGTGGCCACGCATCCCACACGTGGTGGGCCCTCGCTCTCTACCCGGCCCGAAGCGTGGGCGCATGGCTAGTAGCGGTCGCCCTCTTCGCCGTCGCGTTGAAGGTGTCGGCGACGAAGCACCGCGGTATCTCACCGTGAGGTGGCGCTTCCCGAACGCAGCGCGCTGAATGACGCGTGCCACTACGTGCCAGTCAGGGCGGTGAACAGCGGTCACGACAGGGCAATCCGAGCCCCTCCCGATCACCGCCAGACAGCACGTTTTCGCAGGTCAAGTGCTACACGACGGCCGGAGTGCCGGGTGATTCCCAAGCTTATAGCGCGGGTTCGATTCCCGTCATCCGCTCTTCGCACGAAGCCCCAGGTCAGCGACCTGGGGCTTCGTCGTTGTCCGAAGGGTGAAGTTCGTGGCGGCGCGGACGAAGGAGGAGGGCCGCGCCCGTGCGTGGAGAGGGGCCGGGTGGTGCGGCGGCCTCCCCTCCACACGTGCGGCGGGGTCAGAACACGAGGTCCGCCGTGTTCGCATCGACCTGCTCCAGGTACATGACCTCACCGGTCCGGAACGGGGCCTTCCAGTCGCCGGTGCTCTTGTACAGCTTCGGCGTCTGGTAGGACGCGCCGAGGCCCATGAGGTCGGGGCGCCCGTCGCCGTCCGCGTCACCGGTGGCGATCAGCGGGCGGAACGCGTTCCAGCCGCTGCCGATCTTCGTGCGGGGCGCGAACGAGCCGTCGCCCTTGCCCAGGTGGAGCCAGAGGACGCCGTCCTTGTCACGGGCGACGACATCGCGGGCGGTACCGCCCGCGATATTGCCGACGGCCGTGATGTCGTTGTAAATCCCCCAGCCGGTACCGAGCTTCTTGCGGGGGAGGAACGGCTTCGTGGCGTTGCCGGTGCCGGTGTAGAGCCAGAGCACACCGGACCTGTCGGTGGCGAGCGCGTCCACGCGGCCGTCGTCGGTCAGGTCGCTGCCGGACGTGATCTTGTCGTAGACCTGCCAGCCACCACCGACCTGGACCCGGGTGGCGAAGTTGCCGGTGCCCTTGCCCTGGTACAGCCAGAGCACGCCGGACTCGTCGCGGGCCAGGAGGTCTCCGACCGGCGTACCGCCCAGGTTCCCGGCGGCCTCGATCCGGTCGTAGACGCCCCAGCCCGAACCGAGGTAGGTCTTGGCCCCGGCCTCGTTGATGCCGCGCCGCTCGTCGATCGGACGGTAGAAGAGGTCCGTGCGCCACAGGCGGCCGGCGGAGTCCCGGCTGAGCAGGTCGGGGCTGCCGTTGTCGTTGAAGTCGTGCGGCTGCGCCTTGCGGACGACCTTGAACGTGCCGCCGGCGGTGACGGCCGGGCCGATGCCGTTGACCGGCTTTCCGGTCAGCTCCCAGGTGTAGTCGCCGTTGGGGGCCTCCTCGTCCCAGTTGTTGTCGACCCAGGCGAACGCCGGCGTGCTGCTGCTGGGCACCACGGTCAGGTCGTGGGTCTTCCCGGTCCGCACGTGACGGACGGTGACCTTCGGGTTCCGCACCTCGCGGGACAGCGTCCACCTGAAGGTGAATCCGTTGGCCCGGTCGAGGTCGAGGACCGCCGGGGGCACGGTGGAATCCCTGACGACGACCTCGGTGGGCTCGCCGGTCGCCGCGATCAGCTCGGCCTTCGGGGTGTCGCCGCCCGTGGCCACGATCCGGTACATGCCCTCGCCCTGGCCGACGAGGCCGCCGCGCGCGTACAGGCTGCCGTCGGGGGCGGACGTGAACTCGTAGGCGTGGTCGAGCACCTTCACCGTCGTCTTGGTGGAGACGTTGTAGGCGGTGACGGCGTGGTGGACGCTCGGCTGGACGAAGTTCATCCCGCCCTTCTGCCCGTACAGGACCCAGTCGCCGACCAGGCCGACCTGGAGGTTGCCGAGCGACGGCACCGGGGGCACCGGAGCCTCCTGAACGACGCCGGTCGCCCGGTCCGCGACGAAGACCCGGGGGCCCTGGTCCGTCGCCGAGGCGGAGGTCCAGGCGGTGTGGGTCGCGGAGACCGCCTGTGCGCCGGTCCCGGGGGCGCCGGGGGTGAGGACGCCGGTGGCGAGGTCGAGGAGGCCCCACCTGCCCAACCCGTTCTGCGTGAAGGTGACCTTGGCGTGGGCGGGGGTGGCGGGCGTGACCATGACGGAGGCCGCGTCGGTGGGCAGGCCGGTGACCATCGTGGTGGGGGTCTCGTCGACGTGCTTGCGGAGCACCGTGCCCGCCTCGGTGACGACGGTCGTGAAGACGGCGTCACCCGCCGCGCCCGCCCACTTCGCGTCACCCGTCAGGGAACCGACGGGGACCTCCAGGGAGCCGTTCGTCGTCAGGTTCCGCTGCGTGATCTTGTACGACCCCCGGAGAACCAGGAAGTCGGTCGTCGGCGTCGACCGCAGGTACACGGCGCCGTCATACGCCTGCCCGGTGCCGTCCGAGTAGCGCCGGAAAGTCGTGACGCTGGTGTTGGAGGTCGTCAGGAAGCCGGTCACACCGGCCCCGACGAGCCTGCTGCCCTCGGGGTAGGCAATCGGGTCCACGGTCGTCGCCGCGTCCGCCGCGAACACCCCGCCCAAGGCCGGGGCGGCGTACGCGGGAGCGGCCAGTGCGGTCGCCCCGAGCGTGACGGCGAGAACGGTGGTGACGGCGTCGGCGAGCCGTCGTCGCGTCGAACGGACCAGAGGCACGGGCATTCCTCCCGGAGACATCAGGCGCACCATGCGCCTCACCGGTTGAGACCCCTGAGCAGCCGAATGGTTGTACGCCTCCAGGGCCCACATCCGGGACCCGGCAGAACCAACTGGACGCGACCCCGTACGTCAGTCCGCCGTCACTCCCCAGTGGCAGGTCTCCGACGGCTCGCCGACTGATCCAGGTACGAGCGATCCTGCTCGTCTTCGTGAAGCGAGGGCAGGCAGGGGCGTCGGCGATTCCCCAACTTATGGCGCGGGTTCGATTCCCGTCATCCGCTCTTCTGGCGATCCACCCGTGCGACGAGGTCGTCGTCCCGGTGGGCGGCCGGGGCGTGGGGCTCGCCCCGGCTCCTGCCACGGGCCCGTCGTGGGGCGGACGGTCATCGTCCTGCTTCTCCGGCATCGAGGGAGGACAGGAATCGTCGCTGGTCGGTCAGGAACCCCTCGGCGAAGAGGGCCCGTGGTGCGCACAGCGCGGTCAGGGTCAGGCGCAGCGGCGAACGCTCCACGTCGTGCCTGACCAGGCCGTGGGTGGCATCGGGGTAGTGGACGATGCGCAGGGGCGGTGCGGGAAGCAGTCGGCGGTAGGCGGCCTCGGTGTCGACGGTGTCCACGTTCACGTCGTGGCCCGCGAGCACCAGCAGGACGGGAATCCCGCGCAGGGCCGGCAGGTCGGCGACGGCGTCGGCGGTGTGGTTCTTGGAGACGAACCGCCAGCGGGCGGCCGTCATGCCCTGCGGGTCTCCGACGGCCCGCACGTACTCCTCGTACGCGGCACCCCTCCCGAGCAGCTCCAGCCCGGTCTCGCGGCGGCGCAGGGCAGCGGCGACCTCGGCGTCGGAGGCGCCGTCCCGGCCCAGTTCGGCCAAGAGGTTGTAGCGGCCCTGCCGGTGCCAGTTGACGGCGGGTGAGACGGCGACGGCGAAGCGGATCCGTCCGTCCGCGGCAGCGATCTTGGGCAGCACCCAGCCGGCCTGGCTGGCACCCCACAAGCCGATCCGGCCGCCGTCGACCTCCGGTCGCCGCCGAGCCCAGGCGATCGCGTCGGCGGCCTCCCGCGCCCGGTCCTCCATGGTCTGGTCGAGCCAGTCGCCCGGCGCACCGGCCACCCCCGGTTTGTTCCAGGACAGCGAGGCGTACCCGGCCCGGGCGAAGGACTCCCACATCGGCCGGTAGAAGCCGTCGTGCGTGGCGTCCACCGGGCCGTCCCCGTGGACGAACACCACCAGGGGGAAGGGTCCCTCCCCCTGTTCGGGCAGGGCCAGCACACCGTGCAGGGTCCGCCCGCCGTACCGCACGGTGACCGCCTCCTCCCGCAGGTCGTAGGTGTTCTGCCAGACCACCAGGCCGCCCAGGCCGGCCGCCACGACCGCCAGTGCCGCCACGGTCGCGAGCACGCCCCGCACCACTCGGCGGCGGCGCGCCGAGGCCCCGCGTCGCGGTCTCTTCGACATCCGTCCCCCCAGAGAACTAACGAATTCGAAACTATCGTTCCTCATCCGAACGTACTGGGTTCGTGCGTAGAATGCGAGGACGGGTGGGGAACACGGAGGAGGAGTCATGGACGCGACGACCGTCATCAGGCGCGGCGTGCCCCGCGGTGCCGAGGAGCGGGTGGCCCGGTTGTACTGGGAGGCCTTCGGCCGCAAGCTCGGGGCCGCCCTGGGGCCGGCCGAGCGCGGCCGCGCCTTCATCGCCCGCCACCTCCACCACGACCGCGCGGTCGTCGCACTCGCCCCCGGCGGCGAGCACGTCGTGGGCGTGGCCGGCTACCGGCTCGGCGGGCGCGGCCTGACCGGTGGCGGCGTGCGCGACGTGCTCTCCGGCTTCGGGCTGTTCCGCGGCGTGCCCCGGCTCGCCGTGCTGGCACTTCTCGAACGCACTCCGGGGCCCGGGGAGCTCGTCATGGACGGCATCGCCGTCGACCCCGCCCACCGCGGCACGGGCATCGGGAGCCTCCTGCTGACAGAGGTCGCCGCCGTCGCCGCCGAACACGGCCGTTCGCGGATCCGCCTGGACGTCGTCGACGTCAACCCGCGCGCCCGCGCCCTGTACGAGCGACACGGATTCGGCGCCGTGCGCACCGAACGCACCCCGTACCTCCGCGGCCTGATGGGCTTCGGCGCCGTGACGACGATGCATCGCGCCGTCCCGGCCCGCCCGGACGGCGGCGCGCCCGGCGACACCTTGGAGCAGCAGTGACGACCAGCAGGCCCGCGGGCGCCCCCGCGGCGGAACCCGCCACGCCCGGGATCGGCACCCGGACCCTGGTGTTCGCCCTGGTCCGCGAGGACGGCACCGTCGACGCAGGCGAGCTGTACGCCGTCGCCGGCGCCCTCGGCATGACCGACCAGCAGGTCCGGCTCTGCCTCAAACGGCTCGTCGCCGAGGGCCGGTTCACCCAGGACGGGCGAGGCCGCAAGGCGGTGCTGCGCGCCACGGCCGACGCGACCGGCGCCGTCGCACCGGACGTGGGGTACGTGCGCCACGCCTACCGGCAGGACCGGGGGCTCGCCCCCTGGGACGGGACCTGGCACCTGTTCGCCTTCGCCGTCCCCGAGACCTCGCGACAGGCCCGCGACACCCTGCGCGACACCCTCGTCCGCCTCGGCGCGGCCCCCCTCCAGGGCGGGCTCTACGTCAGCGCCAACGCCATCGGCGAGATCGTCGAGGCCCACGCCCGCCATCTGGGCGTCCTGCCCTCCCTCACCCGCTTCACCAGCCGCGACCTGCGGGTCGGGGACGAGGTGGTCCCGGCCCGGCTGGCCGCCCTGCTCTGGCCGCTCCAGCAGGTGGCGGACCGTCACGAGGCGCTCGCCGCGCTCGCCACGGCCTGTCTGTCCCGGCTGTCGGGCACGGACCGCCCCACGGACACCGAGCGCCTGACGTACGCGATCGAGCTGGCGGCGGCCTTCACCACCGCCATGGAACCCGACCCCCTGCTGCCCCCCGAGCTGCTCCCCCGGCCCTGGCCCGGCACCCGCGCCCGTGCCCTGGCCGCACGGTGCTGGCGGGCCCTCGCCGCCGAGGACGACCAAGGCCCCCGCCGACCGAGCCTGTTCCGCCTCTACGACGACGCCCTTCGCCACGACACCCCCACAGCCGCTCCGGCGCCACCCGTGAAACCCGGCCCGGTCACATGATCGTCGTCGTGTTGCCGGCGCGCAGTTCGGACACCCCCCACGAGCCGACCGCCACGTCGTCGCCGACGGACAGTCGGCCGGGCCGGACCACGGCCGGCTTCACGCCGAAGGCGACGCCGCCCTCGGCGGCCCGCCGGTAGGCGGCGAGGGTGCGGATCGGTTCCGGCCCGCTCCGGCGCCCGGTCCGCTGGTCGACCAGGGTGACGGCGCAGCGGATGGGGGGCGAAGGCGGCACGATCCCGGCAGGACTGGGTGTCCGTCAGCCGCCTGACCCGGGCGGCCGAACAGCTTTCGGCGAAACCGCCGCCGCCCGGGCGTGCTTCGACGAGGCCGAAGAACTCGGCGGCAAGAACCGGTTGCCCCCGCGGCCGGCCGGAGCGAGTGCGGGATCGGAACCGTAGCGCCGCGCGCCCCGGCCGTGCCCTTCGGGGCGGTGGACAGCGGTCGTCGAGGGGCCCGGCGGAACTCCGGTACCGGGTGGTCCCGCGCCTGTGGCGCGGGTGCGCGTCAGTCCTGTGCGGTGTCGTCGTCCGGCTGCCCCGCGGCCTCGGCCGCGCGGGTCTTCTCGCGCATCTTGCGCACCAGATCCGCCTTCCGGTCGGCGGCGCCCTGACGGTCGAGGTTGCGGTGCGGACCGTTGTTCTGCCGTTCGGCGCGGGACAGCCTCTTGCGCTGGCCGCCGCCCTGGCCCACGGGATTGTTGATGTTCTTGCTGTCGGTCACGGGTTCTCCCGGTGGTGAGGTGAGGTGATCTACGGATTCACGGTGGGGGCGGGCACGGCGACGAAGGGCGTCGGCAGGGGCCCGTCACGCTCTCACTCGTCCATCGGCGTCTGGAAGAACATGTCAACGACGTTACCCGGTCCCGTCGACCCCGCGCGCCGGGCTCCTCACCGCCCCGGCGCGGTGAGGCCCGTACGCAGCAGGTCCAGGAGGACGGTGGCCGCGGGACCGGAAGGGCCGTCCGTCCGCCAGGCCAGAGCGACCCGGCCGCGCAGCCGCGGCTCGGTGATCTCCAGCGTCCGCAGCCCGAGGGCCGACACCACGGCGGCGGGGAGGGCCGGCACCACCGCCACGCCGAGACCACGGGCGGCGAGCTGTGCGAGGAACAGCGGAGCGGCGGCCTCGAAGGCGATGCGGGGCCGGAACGCCGCCTGCGCGCACGCCCGGTCCAGGACCCCGCGCAGCCCTGTGCCACGGGGCAGGCTGATCAGCGGGCGGCCGCGGAGCTCGGCCAGGGGGATGCTCGTGCGGTCCGGGGGCGTGAGGGCGGGGTCGTGCGGGGCGACGGCCGCGACCAGCGGTTCGTCGACCAGGACCTGGACGGAGGTGCCCGGTGGGGGTTCCTCGTGCGCGAGTCCGATCACGGCGATGTCGAGTTCCCCGCGCCCCAGTGCGGCGAGCATCCGCTCCGACGTGTCCTCGGTCAGGGCGATCTCGACCTGGGGGTGGTCCTCGTGGAAGCCGGCCAGCACGGCGGCCAGGTCGAACGCGTGGGCTGCCGCGGCCGCGCCCGAGACGAGGCCGAGGGCGACGTGCCCGCGCAGCAGCCCGGTGAACTCCTCCGCGGTCTGCCGCACCGCTTCGACGGCGGTGAGGGCGGCCCGCGCGTACGGCAGTACGGCCTCGCCCACCTCCGTCAGGGTCACCGACCGGCCGGAGCGGTCGAGCAACGGGTGCCCGAGTTCCCTTTCGAGCTGCCGGACCTGGGCGCTCACCCCGGGCTGCGCCAGGTGCAGGCGGGCGGCGGCGCGGGTGAAGTTGGCTTCCTCCGCGACCGTGACGAAGTACCGCAGCTGCCGAATGTCCATAACTGGTCCTTCTCGTTGCGAGACAGGCAAAGTCTTGGACTTATGGTGAGCCCGCCGAGAGCCTTGAAGCCATGGGGAACACGACGCATCGGAGACCAGCGGCGGACGTCAGAGCCGCGATCGCAGCCGAACGCCGGGAACTGGCGGCCGTGCTGGACGGCCTGTCGGCCGAGGAGTGGAACGCTCCGAGCCTGTGCGGGGGTTGGCGCGTGCGCGAGGTCGCGGCCCACATGACGATGGGGTTCCGGTACTCGCTCCCCAAGATGGCGCGGGAACTGATCAGAGCGCGGGGCAGCCTCTCCCGCATGACCGACCGGTGTGCCCACGAGGACGCGGCCGCCCATGCGCCGCGTGAGCTGGTCGCGTTCCTCGCCGACAACGCGGCTCACCCCTGGAAGCCGCCGGTCGGCGGGATCGAGGCGGCCCTGGGCCACGACGTGGTCCACGGCCTGGACATCACCGTCGCCCTGGGCCTCGACCGCCGGGTCCCCGAGGACCGCGTGCGCATCCTCCTGGAGTGCGTCGACGCCAGGACCCTCAGGTTCTTCGGAGCCGACCTGAGCGGCATCGCGCTCCGCGCCACCGACCTCGACTGGTCCTTCGGCACCGGAACGCCCCTCTCCGGCACCGCGCAGGACCTCCTCCTGCTCGCCCACGGCCGCCGGCTCCCCCCGGGACGCCTCCACGGCGAACCGTGCGACCGCTTCACCGCCGCACAGGGGTGACGAGCATGCGCATCCGACTCCTCCGGGGGCTCGCCCTGCTCGCCACCGGCCTCCTCGCGGGAGCGTTCGGCTACGGCGCGGCCGACCTCGTCCCCACCTTCGACGCGGTACCGCTCGACACGCGGCTGTCGTTCCACGCCGAGCTGATGAAGAGGAACGGCGTCACCATGCAGGCGGCGATGGCCGTGTCGACGCTGAGCTCCCTCGCCCTCGCGGCCCTGACACGCGGCCGCGCCCGGCTGATCGCGGGTTCGGCAGGTCTTCTGACCCTCGGGTCCTTCCTGACGACCCGGCTCGGCAACGTGCCGATCAACGGCCGGATCAAGCAATGGGCGCTCACCTCGGCCCCGGCCGATCACGCGGAGGTCCTGCGACGCTGGGAACTCTTCAACGACCTGCGCACGCTCACCGCCCTCACCGCCTTCGCCCTCCTGATCGTCCTCTCCCCGAGGCCGGTCGCGGGAGCGGTCCCGGGCGCCGACCGTCCTGCCGGCGGCGGTGACCCACAGGCGGTCCGCGCCCTCACGCCCCCGTGAGGCGGCACCGTCATCGCGGCCGCCGCCGTGGTCACCGCCGACGTCCCGGCCGGTCGGCCACCCGTTTCCGAAACGCTTCGTCGGGGGTGAAGGAATACCTGTGCTCGCCGCACGAGGATTTAACCGCCCCCGCCCGGAGAGTTTTTGTCGGCGACGCGCAGGGAGAAATATCCGACGTACACGGGCGGCGACGGCGTGCTACTGTCGAAATCAGTTGCAGTTTTGGTACCCAAAGACTCCAGGTGCCTCCCGCCGGCCGCGTGCCGCACGGAAGCGCTTTGTATTTCCGGTCATTTTCCGGGCAGGGCATCATCGCGGCGACACGGCGTCCGTAGGGTACGGATTCCGGTGCACTGCCCCAAAGGAGAAATGACATGGCTACTGGCACCGTGAAGTGGTTCAACTCGGAAAAGGGTTTCGGCTTCATCGAGCAGGACGGTGGCGGCCCTGACGTGTTCGCCCACTTCTCGAACATCGCCGCCCAGGGCTTCCGCGAGCTCCAGGAGGGCCAGAAGGTCTCCTTCGACATCGCGCAGGGCCAGAAGGGCCCGACGGCCGAGAACATCGTCTCGGCCTGACGCCGACGCGTCACACGTGGCTGGGGCCCGCATCCCTCGGGGTGCGGGCCCCAGCCGCATGCATTTCGCGGGGTCCCCGCACGCCCCCGCGCCCCTCGTGCCCCTTTCTCCCGCCCGCTTGTGCCGACGGTTCCTTTCCCCGAGCCAAGCCGCCCGCTGTTCGCATTTCGTTCGGCCCGTGCCTGCGATTCCCGACGCCGTTCATCCCCGGTCGGAATTCCGCGATACGCGCCGTGTCAAGGAAGGTTCCGAATGGACCCCGCACGCACGAACGGCCGCTCCTCCCGCACCCGCCGCAACGGCGGCCGTGCGTTCGGCTCCGCCACCGGTTCGGGCCTGAGCAGCCGCTTCGGCTCCTCCGCCCCGAGCCGATCGGGGACTCCGGGGCGCTTCGGCGGAGGCGGTCGGCGTGCCGCCCCGGCGCAGGGCGAGTTCGCGCCGCCGAAGACGGTCACCCCGGCGCTGCCCGCCGTCGAGACGTTCGCCGACCTGGCCCTGGACCGGCGCCTCCTGGCCGTGCTCACCGCGCAGGGCGTCTCCGTCCCGTTCCCCATCCAGGGCGCGACGCTGCCGAACTCCCTGGCCGGCCGTGACGTCCTCGGCCGCGGCCGGACCGGCTCCGGCAAGACCCTCGCCTTCGGTCTGGCCCTGCTCGCCCGAACCGCCGGACAACTCGCCGAGCCCCGCCGGCCGCTGGCGCTCGTCCTGGTCCCCACCCGGGAACTCGCGCAGCAGGTCACCGACGCCCTCGCCCCCTACGCCCGCGCCGTGAAGCTGCGCCTGGCCACCGTCGTCGGCGGCATGCCGATCCGCCGGCAGGCGAACGCGCTGCGCGGGGGCGCCGAAGTCGTCGTGGCCACCCCCGGCCGCCTCAAGGACCTCATCGACCGCGGCGACTGCCGGCTGGACCGGGTCTCGATCACCGTCCTGGACGAGGCCGACCAGATGGCCGACATGGGCTTCATGCCGCAGGTCACCGCGCTCCTGGACCAGGTCCGCCCCGAGGGCCAGCGGATGCTGTTCTCCGCGACGCTGGACCGCAACGTCGACCTCCTGGTCCGCCGCTACCTCACCGATCCCGTCGTCCACTCCGTGGACCCCTCCCAGGGCGCGGTCACCACGATGGAGCACCACGTCCTCCATGTGCACGGTGCCGACAAGCACCGGCTGACGACCGAGATCGCGGCGCGCGACGGCCGGGTGATCATGTTCCTGGACACCAAGCACGCCGTGGACCGCCTCACCGAGGACCTCCTCGGCTGCGGCGTCCGGGCCGCCGCCCTGCACGGCGGAAAGTCACAGCCCCAACGCACCCGCACCCTCTCCCAGTTCAAGGCCGGGCACGTAACCGTCCTGGTCGCGACGAACGTCGCCGCGCGCGGCATCCACGTCGACCACCTCGACCTCGTCGTCAACGTGGACCCGCCCACCGACCACAAGGACTACCTCCACCGCGGCGGCCGTACCGCCCGGGCCGGCGAGTCCGGCAGCGTCGTCACCCTGGTCACCGCCAACCAGCGCCGCGGCATGACCCGCCTCATGGCGACCGCCGGCATCGTGCCCGAGACCACCCAGGTCCGCTCGGGCGAGGAGGCGCTCGCCCGGATCACCGGTGCGCGGACCCCCTCCGGCATCCCCGTGACGATCGCCGAACCGCCCGCCCGACCGCGACCGCCCGCCCCGCCGCGCAAGCGCGGCGCGGCCCCCCGCGGTCGCCGCCGTGCCGCTCCGGCGGCCTGAGCACCACGTGATCCGGAAGCCGAACCGACTCCCCTGTGAGGCAACATGCGCTGTGTCATCGCCCGCTTCCCCTTCGAACTCACCAAGAGCGGCGTCCTGGACTCCATGAAGGGCGTCAGACCCGAGGAGATCACCGGCGAGTCCGTGATCATCGGTCGGCGCGCCTACCCCGTCAAGCAGGTCGGCCAGGTCATCACCGGCCAGGACCGCCGCGACTTCACCGCGGGCGAGGTCCTCCGGGCCATGACCAAGCTCGGTTTCACCTGCCGCGCCCTTCCCCTGCCGCCCGCGCCGCTCCGCACCTCCGACCCCCTCCAGCACGCCTCCGCGATGCTCGGCGCCCCGACGGGAGCCTGACGGGGGCCCGACCCCGTCCACACGGACGGACGTGAGCGAACAACCGAACAGCCAGGAGAGCCCGAACGGCGCACCCCCGACGCCGTCGGCGCACCCCTTCGGGCCTCGTCCTCGCCCCGCCGGTCATCCGGCGGGGCGTCGTGCTGCCCGGCGGGACCGGCTGTCGGCCGGGATCGATGGCTCCCCTGTCGAACATCAAAAATCTATCGCGGCCGAGGTAGACATTGGGCTCTGCTGTGGGTACGTTTTCTCTTGTAACCAGAAGAGGCAATGAGGCCTGGCAGGGATGGACTGCCGGCCGGCAGGACATGAAGTCGCAGTTCGCGGTACCCGGCGGTGGTGCTGTCACAGGCCACCGACCGGTCGCATCACCAGCAGTACGCAGGGGAGCGGTGCGGCAGTACGCGGTGCCCCCCGAGGTCAGTGGTCGATCGCCGAGGAAGAACGGAGGGACCCGCGCCATCAGGATCGCCCGGGCGGAGTTCACGAGCCCGGGTACCGCAGGACATCGACAGTGAGGTGGTCTCCGGTCAGGCAACCGCGATCCCCGCACCCCCGACAGCAGCCGAGTCGGGGCGGCGGACACAGGAGGCCGGCGCGATATCAGGGCCGGCAGATGGTGTAGTAGTTCCTTCGGGGCCCTGGTGCCGTACGGCACCAGGGCCCCTCAACGCGTTCCGCAGAGAGGTGCAAATGACAGCTGGCGACTCGTACGACCGTCTCGACGACGACGACTACCCCGCCTACACGATGGGCCGGGCCGCCGAAATGATCGGCACCACCCAGAGCTTCCTCCGCGCCATCGGTGAAGCGCGCCTGATCACCCCGCTGCGCTCCGAGGGCGGCCACCGCCGCTACTCCCGCTACCAGCTGCGCATCGCCGCCCGCGCCCGCGAACTCGTCGACCAGGGGACCCCCATCGAGGCCGCCTGTCGCATCATCGTCCTGGAAGACCAGCTCGAAGAGGCCCAGCGCATCAACGCCGAGTACCGCCGCGCCGCGACCCGGCAGTCCGGTCCCCCCGCTGCCGACTGAAGCGGTTCCGGACGAGCGACGGGCACGGCGTCGCACGGGGCGCCCTGCGCTCGGCACCGGGCTCCGGGGCTTCGCCGCCGGCCCGTCGTCCCGAGAGCGGCGGGCTTCGGCGCGGCGGCGTCACCGAGCGGCCCACCAGGTCGAGGGCGCCGCGACGGCGTACCCCAGCGACTCGTACAGCGGCCTGCCCAGCTTCGAAGCGGTGAGCGTGACCGGCAGGTCCGCCAGGTGGGCGAGGGAGCCGAGCATGACGGCCCGCCCCACTCCGCGCGACCGGAAGGCCGGCGAAGTGCCGATCCAGTAATGGCTGCCGACGCCCTCGTCCACGACGCTCACCCCGGCTCCCGCGGGCACGCCGTCGTGCGTGGCGAGGAACACGTCCACGCCCGGCTGCTCGATCAGCGCCGCCGGGAACAGCTCGCCGGGGCGGTAGGGGCTGAATCCGGACAGCTCGAAGCCCTCGATCACGATCCGCTCGGCCGCCTGGAGGTCCTCGGGCCGCCGCACCCGGATCACGTCCAGCGCCGGTTCGTCGACGGGCGCGGGCGGGCGCAGCATGACCGGCATCTGCCAGCTGCGCAGGCCCAGGTGGCTCAGGTCGGTCGAGCTGAACGGGTCCTCGGCGTTCACCGGGCCCGCGGCCCGGCGCACCAGCTCGTCCACCTCGGCCAGTTCGTCCGGGTCGAGGGCCGGCTCCTGGATCAGGATCCGCAGGCCGGCGCGCACGTCGCCGTCGACCGCGACGAATCCGCGGCGCCGGACGACCTCGTGCCCCCGGGATCGGCCGGTCGCGGTCCACAGGGCGGCGGAGTTGCGGGCCTGACGCATCGGCGCCTCGGCCGGGGTCATGGACGCGGGCTGGTCGGTCGACATGGATCGTGTGGTCATTTCCCCTACAGTACTGGCCAGTTGGCCCGCCACAGGGGCCAATTCCGTACGGGGGGACTGGGCCACCCGCGCGGGCGGACCGCCCGGGGAGCACGCGCGGAGGGACCGGCCCCGGCGGCCCCGCCCGGTCACGCGCCGCTGTCCTCGGCGAGGGTGTGGGCGACGAGGGCGTTGGCGTGACCGTGGCCGAGGCCGTGCTCGGACTTGAGCCAGCCGACCAGCTCCATGTGCCTGGTCAGCGGGGAGGAGCGGATGAGGTCCTTCCACTCGGCGATCGGACGGCCGTACTTCTTCTCGATGGACGGGAAGTAGCTGGCAGGACCCTTCACGGCGTCGCTCATGGGTGTCTCCGTTTCACATCGTGTCGATCTTGGTCGTGTCGATGATGCCCGGCGCGGCGGCGGGGGGACAGCGGTCGGCCGGGGCGGCGCGGGCTAGCGGTCGGCCGGGGCGGCGGCCAGCCGGGCCGTCACCGCGCTCAGCCACAGCAGGCCGAGACCGGCGCCCGCGGTGAACGCCAGGACCGAGGCGGCCGAGGCCGTGAACCCGGCGAGGACGAAGACGGGCACGACGCGGGACGCGACGGCCCAGCTCCGGGGGCCCCGGGTGGCGAGCGGGCGGGCCAGCACGAGGAACGCGGCGCACAGGGCGAGGTAACCGATCATTCCGCCGGCCATGTGGACGGCACCGTGCCCGCTCATCACCGTCGTGTCCGGGGAGCCTTCGGGGAAGCCCGCACCGGCGTCGGCCGGGAAGGCCGCGGCGACCCAGAAGGAGGCCCCGAAGACACCGACCAGGGCCGGCCCCCACGTCCCGCCGGGGCCGCCGCGCAGCGTCCGCCGCAGGCCGGTCGCGCCGGCGAGCAGCAGCGCGCCGACGAGCACGAAGCTCACCGTCTGGATCCAGCCCCACTCGCCGAGGGCGAGCTGGCTGATCGCGTTCCGCGTGAAGGCGAAGCCGTCGCGCGCGAGCCCCTGGGCGAGACCGGCCGCCAGGAACAGCGGGCCCGCCGCCGTGCCACCGACCACGGCCCACCGCGCGGCGGACCGCGACGCCGGAGCGGTGGAGAGGACGGGGCGGGGTGCGGTGAGCGTGTCGGTCATGGCAGGGCCTTCCTCGCTTCGACGGTGTCGCTCACATGACCGACGACCAGGAGCGAAGTCATCGCCCCCATGCGTGTGGGCTGGATCACACACCGGTCGGCAGGGCGAAGGCCCCGGGGCATCGGTCAGGATTCGAGAAGCACCGGTCGGACCGCCGGAACTAGCGTCGACGACATGACCTCACTCACGCTCCTCACCCTCGAAGTCGCCGACCTGACGGCCGCCGAGTCCTTCTACGCCGCGTCCGGCCTCGGCGCCCACGTGCGCCTGCGCGCCGCCGCGGACGAGCCCTCGGACGGGTTCCGCGGGTTCGCCGTGTCCCTCACGGTGGGACAGCCGGCCGACGTCCGCGCCCTCGTCGGGGCCGCCGCCGACGCCGGGGCCACCGTCCTGAAGCCGGCCGCCAAGTCCTTCTGGGGTTACGGCGGCGTCGTGCGGGCCCCGGACGGGACGATCTGGAAGGTCGCCTCCTCGGAGAAGAAGGACACCGGGGCCGCCACCGGGCGGGTCGACCGGGTCGTGCTCCTCCTGGGCGCGACGGACATGGCCGCCACCAGGGAGTTCTACGTCGGACAGGGCCTCACCGTGGCGAAGAGCTTCGGCCGCAAGTACGTCGAGTTCGCCGGTCCCGAAGGCTCTGAAGGTCCCGCGGGCCCCGAAGGCCCCGGGAGCTCCGAGGGCGGCGTCACGCTCGCCCTGTACCCCCACCGCGGGCTCGCCAAGGACCTCGGCGTCCCCGCCGACGGCAGCGGTGCGCACCGGATCGCGCTCGGCGGCAGCGGCGACGGCTCCTTCACCGACCCCGACGGATTCGTCTGGGAGCCCGCGGCGCTCACGACCCCCCGCTGACCCCCCGCCCCAGCGTGCGGAAGGCGTCCACGAAGGCACGGACGCGGGCGCACTCCCCGGTCGTCGGCCAGAGGAAGCCGTACTCGATGGGCGGGGCGTCGTCGAAGGGGACCCAGACCACGTCGGGGCGGGCGTGGTAGCGCTCGGCGTCCACGCAGGCCGGTGAGACGCCCCGGCCGAGACCGACGAGGTTCAGGACCTCCGTCCAGTACGTGGGGGCCGGGCCGTGCGCGACGGGTGCGCCGCCCGGGGTCCGTCGCGGGTAGTGGTGGTCGAGCCAGTGCCGCGGCACGGCGTCCCCGGCCACGGGGATGAGCGTCGCCTCCGCCAGGTCCTCCAGCGACACGGACGCGCGGCGGGCGAAGGGGTGTCCGGCCGGGACCATCAGGGCCCGGGGCGAGGACAGGACGAGGGGGCCGACGGTGAGGTCGGGTTCGTCCACCGGGAGCTCGGTGACCTGGACGTCGAGCCGGCCGGACCTGATCGGCCCGAAGGGGTCGTACAGCTGCACCTCCCGGATCTCGACCTCGCAGTCCGGGTGGCGCCGGCGGAACGCGTCGGCGGCCTCCAGCAGGACCTCGGCGATCATCGAGCCCGAGTAGCCGACCCGGAGCAGGCCCGTCATGCCCCGGCCCATCGCCATCGCGCGGTCGACGGCGCGCAGCAGCTGTTCCTGGACCGGGAGCAGGTCCGCCCGCAGCTGACGCCCGACCGGGGTCAGGGCGACGTGCCGGCTGGTGCGCTCGAACAGCGGCACCCCGAAGCGGCGTTCGAGCTTCCTGATGGTCTGGCTGACCCTCCCCTGGGCCAGGCCGAGCCGCTCCGAGGTGCGCCGGAAGTGCAGTTCCTCGGCCAGCGCCAGGAAGACCTCGATCTCGTGTCGCTCCACCGCGGCGAGCCCCCATGCCTTCGTCGGTGAGTCCGGCTCACCGACACCGGTGAGTCCCGCTCACCGATCGTAGACGAGATCGATCTTGTTCGGCCGGAGCGCCCGTCCGAGAGTGGTGACACACCCCCCGGTCCCCAACCCGCCTACACGCATGGGACGTTCACCATGACCACCGTCTTCGACCCCGCCCGTCTCGGCGACCTCGACCTGCCCAACCGCCTGGTGATGGCGCCGATGACCCGCAACCGCGCCGACGCCGACGGCGTTCCGACCCCGCTCATGGCCACGTACTACGCGCAGCGCGCCTCCGCCGGCCTGATCATCGCCGAGGCCTCGACGCCGAACGCGGTCGGGCAGACGTATCCGCACATCACCGCCGTCCACACCGACGCGCACGTCGCCGGCTGGCGGCGCGTCACCGACGCCGTGCGCGCCGCGGGCGGCCGGATGTTCCTCCAGCTCCAGCACGGCGGGCGGATCGGGCACCCCGACAACAGCGGCGGCCTCCACCCCCTCGCGCCCTCGCCGGTGCCGCTCCCGGACACGATCTTCACGCCGCACGGGCACCGGCCCGCCGTCGTGCCCGTCGAGATGACCCCCGACGACATCCGCGCCACCGTCGCCGACTTCGCCGCCGCCGCGCGCCGGGCCGTCGACGCCGGATTCGCCGGGGTGGAGGTGCACGGCGGGAACGGCTATCTCCTCCACCAGTTCCTGGCCTCCGGCACCAACCGTCGCACCGACGCCTACGGCGGCTCGGCGGACGGCCGCATCCGGTTCGTGGTGGAGGTCGTGCGGGCCGTCGCGGAGGCCGTCGGGCCCGAGCGGGTCGGCCTGCGGATCGCGCCCGGCGTCACCGCCAACGGCATGCACGAGGACGACGCCGAGAGCGTCTACCCCGCGCTCGTCGACGCCCTCTCCGACACCGGCCCCGCCTACCTGCACGTCGTCTTCGCCGACCCGGACCAGCCCCTCTTCCAGCACGTCCGCAAGCACTGGGCGGGCACCCTGATCGCCAACCCCCTGCTGCCCTGGCCCGGCCCCCTCCCCGCCGACGGCGGCCGGCAGGAGGGCGAGCGGCTCCTCGCGGCGGGGGCGGACCTCGTCTCCCTCGGCCGCGCCTTCCTCGCCAACCCCGACCTGGTCGAACGGCTCCGGCGCGGCGCCCCGCTCAATCCGCTGCGGGACAAGGGCCTGATGTACGTGGGCGGGGCGGAGGGCTACACCGACTATCCCGCACTCGCCGACACCGGAGCGGGCGTGGCGTAGCGGGACGCGGGCTTCCGGGCGCTCCGGAAGAAGCAGACGACCCCGCCGTCCCCGCCCCGGGCGTACGGATCGGTCGGGCGGTCGGGCGGTCGGGCGTCCAGGCGATCAGGCCGGCTGCCGCTCCGCCCGGGCGCCGTGCAGCCGCAGGGTCCGGGCGCGCTCCGCCCGGCGTTCGAGCAGGTAGTCGTACGGCGAGGCTCCGTACGCGAGCCGGAACCGGCGGCTCAGCAAGCCGGCCGGCATGCTCGCGCCCCGGGCGAGCTCCAGGACGTCCAGGGGGCGCGCGTACTCGCGGTCGATCCGATCGCGGACGCGCCGCAGACGGGCGAAGTCGTCCAGGCGCCGCGCGGCGACGCGCGCGCGTGCCCAGGCGGGGTGGCACATGGGAACTCCTCTCGACCCGGTCGGCGCTAGCGGAGTTCCTGGATGCGGATCAGATTGCCCGCGGGGTCGCGGAACGCGCAGTCGCGGATGCCGTACGGCTGTTCCGTCGGCTCCTGGACGACCTCGGCGTCGGCGGCCCGCACCTTCTCGAAGACGGCGTCGAGGTCCCGGGTGGCCAGGAGGATCCAGCCGTACGTGCCCTTGGCCATCATCTCGGTGATGGTGCGGCGCTCGTCCTCGGTGATGCCGGGGTCGACGGCGGGCGGCGCCAGGAGGATGGACGTGTCCGGCTGCCCCGCGGGACCGACCGTGATCCAGCGCGTCCTGCCCTGGCCGACGTCGCTGCGGACTTCGAAGCCGAGGGCGTCCCGGTAGAACGCCAGGGAGGCGTCCGGGTCGTCGTGCGGAAGGGAGCTGGTGTGAATGCTGATGTCCATGGCCCCACGCTAGTGGCGGCCCCCGGCGCGGCGCTTCTCCGATCCTGATCCGTGTCCGCGGGACCGCGGGACCGCCTCAGTGGTGGAAGCCGGCGCGGTCGGCGTCCGCCGGCGCGCCCCTCGTCAGGCGCTCCAGCGAGCGGCGGATGTCCTGGGCCAGCAGGTCGATCTCGTCGCGGCCGATGCCGTGCCGGATCAGGACGCGCTGGATGACGGTCTCCTGCCGGTCGGGGGGAAGCGGGTAGGAGGGGACCTGCCAGCCGCGCATCCGGAGCTGGTCGGAGAGGTCGTACAGGCTGAAGCCCGCGCCCGCCGGATCGGCGAGGGTGTACGAGACGGCGGGCAGCGCGCCCCGCCCGTCGTAGAGCAGGGTGAACGGGCCCATCTCCGCGATCTGCTCGGCGAGGTACTGGGCGGTCAGCGCGCAGGCCTCCTGGACCCGTCGGTAGCCGGCCCGCCCCAGACGCAGGAAGTTGTAGTACTGGGCGACGATCTCGCCGCCGGGCCGGGAGAAGTTCAGGGCGAACGTCGGCATGTCGCCGCCCAGGTAGGTCACCCGGAAGACGAGGTCCTCCGGCAGGAGGTCGGCGGTGCGCCAGACCGCCCAGCCCACGCCGAGGGGCGCGAGGCCGAACTTGTGGCCGGAGGCGTTGATGGAGGACACCCTCGGCAGCCGGAAGTCCCAGACGAAGTCCTCGTGGAGGAAGGGCGCGACGAAGCCGCCGCTCGCCGCGTCGACGTGGATCGGGACGTCGAGGCCCGTCTCCTGCTGGATCCGGTCGAGTGCGGCGGCGAGCTCGGCGACCGGCTCGTAGTCGCAGGTGTAGGTGACGCCGAGGATCGCGACGACGCCGATGGTGTTCTCGTCGACGTACTCCCTCAGCTGGTGCGGACGCAGCCCCGTGGCGCCCGGCTCCAGCGGGACCTGGCGCAGCTCCACGTCGAAGTAGCGGGCGAACTTGTCCCAGCAGATCTGCACGGGCCCGGCGACGATGTTCGGCCGGTCGGTCGGCTTGCCCTCGGCCCGGCGCCGCTCCCGCCACCGCCACTTCAGGGCGAGGCCGCCGAGCATGGCGGCCTCGCTGGAGCCGGTGGTGGAACAGCCGATCGCCGTGCCCTCGCCGGTCGCGCTCCCGGGGGCGTTCCACAGATCGGCGAGGATGTTCACGCACCGCGACTCGATCTCGGCGGTCTGCGGGTACTCGTCCTTGTCGATCATGTTCTTGTCGAGGCACTCGTTCATCAGCCGACGGACCTCGTCGTCCGTCCACGTCGTGCAGAACGTCGCCAGGTTCTGCGCCGAGTTGCCGTCGAGCAGCAGCTCGTCGTGGAGCATCGCGTAGACGACCGCGGGAAGGTTCGGCTCCTCCGGCATCCGGTGCTTCGGCAGAACCCGCTCGCTGAGGGCCGAGGCGAACACGTCGGTCGCCGCGTCGGCGACCCTCTTCGGGCCCTTCATCTCGTGGAGCGCCACAGTTTCCCCTTCGATCAGCGGACTCGTCGACAGTCCTCTCATCAACCCACGGGGCCGGGCGGGGCGCCCGGCCGTGGACGGGGCCGTTGACCCACCCGGGTGAGCGGAGCGCCCAGGCCCTGTCCCGCGGCTCCCCCGACCAGTACGTTCCGGACGAAGTGGATCATCACCGGAAGGCCCCCACATGACCCCTCGTACGACCACGCACCCGCTCGGCGACGCGGACCGGCTCGACGCCGGTGACGCGGACCGGCGCGACGCCGGTGACACGGACCGGCGCGACGCCGAAGCCTTCGACTCCTACGACGACCTCCCCGAGCGCCTCATCGGCTACCCCGCCGTCTTCCACGCCCTCGGCATCGGCTCCTGTGCCGTCCGTACGGTCCTGGACTACGGCTGCGGGCCGGGCAAGGTCGCCACCCGCGTCGTCGAGGCCTCCGACGCGCGCGTGGTGGCGGTCGACGTCTCGCCCACCGTGCTGGAGATCGCCCGCGCGCGGCGCCCGCACCCGCGGATCGACTACCGGCTCACCGACGACGGCGGGCTCGGCTTCCTCGCCGACGGCTCCGTCGACGCCGCCATGGCCTGCTTCGTCTTCGTCACCACCGGGGACATCGCCGACCTGCACGACATCGCCGCCGAGACGCACCGGGTGCTGCGGCCCGGCGGCCGGTTCGCCGTGCTGGACGCCAACCCCCGCACCACGGGCATCCGGTTCTCCACCTTCCGCCGCGGCGAACCGGGCCGCGTCTACACCAAGGGCGAGCGGCGCCGGTCGCGCCTGGAGCGTCCGGACGGCGGGGCCCCGCTGGAGCCGGTCGACCACCACTGGCCGTGCCAGACGTACCTCGACGTGCTCGGCAAGGCCGGGTTCACCGACCTCGACGTCCACGAGCCCGTCCTCACCCACCGGTCGGCGCTCCTCGGCCACGATCCGGCGGAGGCGGGGCACCCGCCGTTCCTCGTGGTGTCGGGGGTCAAGCAGTAGCCGGGGCGGTCAGCTGTCGGAGTAGCTGAAGTCCCCCACGGTCCAGGCGCTGACGTCCGCGATCGCGACGCGGTACATCCCGCCGGTCTCGGGCATGCCCACGGTCCCCTGGAGGATGCGGGCGAGGTGGAAGTGGAGGTGGGTGGGGGGCTCCCCGTCCTCCGCCTTCTCCCCCGCGCCGCGGGCGAAGACGCCGGAGAACTCGGACAGCCGCGTCGAGTCCGTCAGGACTTCCGACACGCGCTGTCTCCACAGGGCTTCGGGCGCGAGCCGCCCGGTGATGACCACTCCCCCCGCGACCACGGTCAGGGACATCTGGTTGCTCCGTCCGGCTTCCACGGTGGCGGCCACGTCGACGAGCAACTCGTCAGGAATCGACATGGAAGCCGATTCTAGAGGCGCGGGCCCGTGGGGCGGAGGCCCCCTGTGCGGTCCGATGTCAGTGTGGCGCGATGTGCGTGTGGTGCGGCGGGGGTGCGGCGGGGTGCGGGTGCGGCACGACGCGGGTGCGGCGCGGTGTCAGTGCGGCGCGGTCTCGTCCGCGGGGAAGGCGGGGCCGTGGCCGGGGACGATGACCTCGGCGGCGGCGAGGACGCGGAGGCGCGAGGAGCGCAGCAGCGCCCGGTCCGGGGAGACCGGGTCCTCGACGGGGCCGTTCGGCCGCCACCAGAGGTCGCCCACGAAGGCGACGACGCCCTCGTCGGTGCCCGCGAGGAGGGTGATGTCCTCGGGGCTGTGGCCGGGGGTACGGATCAGCCGCAGCGACGGGGCGAGTTCGTGGCCCTCGGCGTCGCGGTCGGTCCACCGGTCCCGCTCGTAGATCGCCTTGTGGTCGTGGACGCGGGCCTGCCCGAAGAGGCCGACGTTCATGGTGTTGTCGGGGTGGTGGTGGCTCAGCACGACGTCGGTGATGTCGTCGGGGCCGAGTCCCAGCGCGGCGAGCGGGCCCAGGATGCGGTCGCGGTCGGCCACCATCCCGGGGTCGACGATCACGTGCCGGTCGCCGTCGCGGACGTACGAGACGGTGGCCGCGACCCCGGGCCCGGTCGAGAGGGTGTAGCCGGTGGTCAGGATCGTGTAGGTGGCGGTGCGGGCGAGGGGGGCGTCGCCGGCGGTGTGCTTCGTCGTCGTCATGCCCCGAGTCTCCTGTGCCGCGAGGCCCTTCACGAGTGGCCGTGCTGCCACTGATCGCGGGAATCGTGCCACGCGTGCCACACTCCTCCCGTGCCGCCCTTCCCGACCGTCGCCGCCTACGCCCCGCACGGCGTCGGCATGCTCGGCGCCGGAATCGTCTCCGAGGTGTTCGACGCGCGCGGACAGGGCCTGCCCGCCTTCGACTTCGCGCTCTGCACCGACCGGCCCGGCCGGGTCCGCACCGACGTCGGGCTGCCGTTGGTGGTCGACCACGGCCTGGACCGGCTGGCCGCCGCCGATCTGGTGATCGCCCTGCCGTGGGCCGACTTCCGCACGCCTCCGGCGCCCGCCGTCCTCGACGCGCTGGCCGCGGCGCACGCGCGCGGGGCGCTGGTCGCGGCCCACTGCGTCGGGGCCTTCGCGCTCGCCGCGGCCGGGCTGCTCGACGGGCGGCGGGCCACCACTCACTGGCGGTTCGCCGGACTCCTGGCCGAACGGCACCCGGAGGTCGCCGTCGAACCCGACGCCCTCTACGTCGACCAGGGCACGGTCGTCACCGGCGCGGGCGCCGCCGCCGGCTTCGACCTGTGCCTGCACCTGCTGCGACGGGAGTACGGCGCGACCACGGCCAACGCCGTCGCGCGGGACCTGGTGCTGCCGTCCCACCGCGACGGCGGCCAGGCCCAGTACCTGGCGACGCCCGTGCCCGAGGACAGCCGGGACGAACGGCTCACCGACGTCCTCGCCTGGGCCCGGGAGAACCTCCACCAACCGCTGCCCGTCGCCGAGCTGGCCCGCCGGGCCCTGATGAGCCGCCGCTCCTTCGCCCGCCGGTTCACCGCCTCGACCGGCACCACCCCGCACGCCTGGCTGCTCGGGCTGCGCCTCAGCCGCGCCGAGGAGCTCCTGGAGACGACGGAGCTCCCGGTCGAGGAGATCGCCCGCGCGGTCGGCTTCGGCAGCGCGGCGGTGCTCCGCGCCCAGTTCGTCCGCCGCCGGGGCGTGCCCCCGCGCGCGTACCGCCGCTCCTTCAGCCGCACGGGCTGACGGGGGCGCTCCACCGGGGCCGCTTCCCCGGGGGGCGTCCCCCTGGCGGGGGCGCCGGTCCGGGAGCCGTCCCGGGCCGGTCCGGCCGCGCGGCCGTCAGCCGAGGCTCGTACGGGCCAGGTTCATGAACTCCTCGTCCGTGAGGCCGAGTCCGCGGGCCTCCGTCGCCGCCTCGCGGAGCCGGGAGACCAGGCGGGCGCGGTCGGGGGCGGTGGCGCCGGGGACGATCAGGGCGCCCCGGCCCCGGCGGAGTTCGATCAGGCCCTCCTCGCGGAGCCGCTGGTAGCCGCGGAGGACGGTGTGGACGTTGACGCCGAGGGAGTCGGCCAGTTCCCGGGCGGCCGGGAGGCGCTCGCCGGGGGCCGCGGAGCCGTCGGCGAGGGCGCCCCGGACACAGGCGGCGATCTGGTCGCCGAGGGGCACGGCGGAGGCCGGGTCGACACGGAAGAGCACGGTCAGACCTTCCCATGCCGCTCGGCGAGCGTGTTGAGGAGGGCGGCGGCGGTCCGCGCGTCGGGCACGGTGACCGCGAACTCGCGGCCGTCGGACCGCCGCACGACGAGGGCCTCGCCGCTCCGGACGATCACGCCCGTGCGGTGGGCCCGGACCCGGTAGCCCCAGCCGCCGAACTCGGCGAGGACGGCCGCCGTGTCGAGGTCCCGGGCGTTCGCGCCCTCGACGTCGTCGAGCGGGATCCTGGCGCGGGGCCGGGGGACCAGCGCGGAGCGCACGGTGACGCCGCGCCGGTCGACGGTGACCCTGACCCGGGCGAGGGCGAGCCCGGGGAGGCCGATGACGAGACCGAGGAGGCCGAGCAGGGCGGCCGGCCGGGGCGCGAGGAGCAGGACGACCGGAGCGGCGACGAGGGCGGGCACCGCGAGGGCGGTGAGCGGCCGGGAGGCGGTGGCGCGGGTCCAGCCGGCGACCTCGCCCGCACCGAGCGGGAGCCGGGGGGCGTCGGGCGGGCCGGGGGCGACGGCCGGTTCGTCGCGGGGGACGAGCCGGGTCAGCCCCAGGCCCGCGAGGGCGAGCAGGACGGCGGTCGCCGCCGCGCACAGGAGGTTGGTGAGGGGGGACTCGACCCGCGCCGGGTCGGTGGCGTCCAGGTTGTCCCGTACGAGGAGGACGAGCAGGACGCCGGTGAAGCCGGCGGTCGCCCAGGCGCCCCAGAGGGAGGCGCGGCGGGCCAGGAGGGTCCAGCCGGCTCCGAGCGCGAGGAGCAGACCGGTGCTGACGGCGGTGAAGGCGGCGCGTCCGGTGAAGCCGTCGGCACGGTCGCCGTCGGGGCCGAAGTGGGTGGCGAGGGTGTCGGGCAGCCGGTCGTACCGGAGGGCGAGGAGCGCCAGATAGGCGGCGAGGGTGAGGACGAAGGGGAGCGCGGCGAGCGCGCGGAGACGGGGTGCGGCGCGGTTCATGGGACCTCCCTGATCACCTTGTTCGCCTCACCATAGAACAAATTGTTTGCACTTCGCTAGAACAATACGCTCGATGCGCCACCCCCCTCGCCTCCCCCGCCTCGCTCACTCCCCTCATCCCCTCGCCCCCTCGCCCCCTCGCCCCCTCGCCCCTCTCGCCCCCTCGCCCCCGTGCGGGAAGCGGCACGTCAGGCCCGGTCGCCCTCCAGGGCGGCGCGCAGGGCCTCGGCGAACTCCGCCGGGGCGCCGTGCTGCCCGAACTCGCCGCCCAGGAAGCCGCCGTGGTGGCTCGGGAAGACGGCGAGCGGGGTGCCGAGCCCCTCGGCGACGGCGACCGCCGCGCGCGCGGCGAACGTCCCCTCGGACTCCTTGCCCGCGGCGATCACGATCCGGGTCGGCGCGGCGCGCAGGGCGGTGAAGTCGGGGCGGTAGGAGGTGCAGCCGCGCATGTTCTGCCCGAGCAGCGGGTCGCCGCGCGAGCCGTCGTCCTCGGCCGGCAGGCCGAACGCGGCCGGCGCGGGGGCGGGCTCCTCGGCCCAGTCCGCCGGGATCTCGCCCGTCCGCATCGTCAGCGCGAGGAACTTGGCCATCGCCGGGCCCCAGCCTTCCCGCAGATAGGTCGCGTGGACGTCGGCGCAGGCTCCGAGGGCCGCTTCCCGGTCCGGGACGACCTGGGCGGTCGGCGGCTCGTGCGCGACGAGGGCGTGCACGAGGTCGCCGCGACGGGCCACCAGGGCGAGGGCGTTGACGGCGCCGCCACTGCTGGCGAAGACGTCCACGGGGCCGGCGCCGAGCGCCTCGATCAGCCGGGCCAGGTCGTCGGCGTGCTCCTCGGGGAGGGTCTCCGCCGCGCCGTCGGTGCGCTCGCTGCGGCCCACCCCGCGCGGGTCGTACGTCACGACGGTCCGGTCGGCGAAGTGGGAGGCGAGCGTGGTGAAGCCGCTCGCGTCCATGGGGGAGCCGATCAGCAGCAGGGGGCGCCCCTCGGGCCCGGTGCCGGGACGCACGTCGTAGCGCAGGGTCGCACCGACGGTCTCCAGGGTGCGGGTGTCGGTCTCGGCCATGGTTCTCTCCTCCGTGGTGGGACGGTCGGGGGGTAGACCGTCGGCCCCTCCGGAACTCATCGACGCGACGACCGCCCTTTCTGCGATACGAGACGTATCGTCTTGCCATATCTCCCGACCTGCCATACCGTCGTCGAAACGAGACGCAACGTCTCGTGACCGTGTCCCCGACGGCAGGAGGTCGCCCTTGTTCCGTGCCCGATTCATCGACGTCACCCGGCGGTACGACGACCGGCGCGTCCACCACCGGACCGTCCTCGACCGCGTCTCGTTCACCGTCCGACCCGGCGAACGCCTCGGCGTCGTCGGCGACAACGGCTCGGGGAAGTCCACCCTCCTCCGGCTCCTCGCCGGCCTGGAGGCCCCGGACAACGGCACGGTGACCGTCGAGGCCCCCGGCGGACTCGGCCACCTCGCCCAGACCCTCGACCTGCCCCCGGACGCGACCGTCGGCGACGCCGTCGACCACGCGCTCGCGGAGATACGGCAGCTGGAGCGGGCGATCCGCACGGCGGAGGCGGAGCTGTCCGCCACGGGCACCGATCCGGACGTCGCCCTCGCCTCGTACGCGGAACTGCTCGCCGCCCACGAGGCCCGGGGCGGCGCCGGGGCCGACCGGCGCGTCGAGACCGTCCTGCGGCGGCTCGGCGAGTCCGGCCCGCTCGACCGGGACCGGCCGCTCGGCACGCTCTCCGGCGGGCAGCGGTCCCGCCTGGCCCTCGCCGGAGTCCTCGCCGCCGACCCCGAACTGCTGCTGCTCGACGAGCCGACCAACGACCTCGACGACGAGGCCGTGGCCTGGCTGGAGGAGCGGCTGCGCACCCACCGGGGCACGGTCGTGGCCGTCTCGCACGACCGCGCCTTCCTCGACGGCGTCACCACCGCCGTCCTGGAGGTCGACGAGGACCGCCACACCGTGCGGCGGTACGGCGACGGCTACCGCGGCTACCTCACCGGTCGCGCCGCCGAACGGGCCCGCAGACAGCGGGAGCACGAGGAGTGGAAGGAGGAGCTCGCCCGGTACCGGGCCCTGGCCGACACGCACGTCGACCGGTTCTCGGCGATCCCCCGCAAGGCCCCGGCGGCGTTCAGCGGGGCGGGTGCCTTCCGGGCCCGGTCACGGGCGCACGGCGCGATGAGCAGGATCCGAGCCGCCCGCGAGCGGCTCGCCCGGCTCACCGAGCACCCCGTGCCGGCTCCGCCCGAACCGCTCCGCTTCCGCGCGGAGCCGGTGGGCGAGGGCGCGGCGGTCGACCTGACCGGCGTACGGGTCGACGGCCGGCTCCGCCTGGACGCCCTGCACCTGGAGCCGGGCGGGCGGCTCCTCGTGACCGGTCCCAACGGCGCCGGGAAGTCCACCCTCCTGAAGGTGCTCGCGGGCGAACTCGTCCCGGACGCCGGCACGGTGAGGGCGCCCGCCCGGGTGGGCCTGCTCCGGCAGGACGTGGCCCCGCCCACCGACCCCCGTACGGTGAGCGAGGCCTTCGGCGAGGAGCGCACGGAGGAGTTGCTCTCCCTCGGGCTCTTCGCCGCCCGGGACCTGACGGTCCCGGTGGACCGCCTGTCGGCCGGCCAGCGGCGCAGGCTCGAACTGGCGCGGCTCGTGACCGCGCCGGCCGACCTGCTGCTCCTGGACGAGCCGACCAACCACCTGGCGCCGGGCCTGGTGGAAGAACTGGAGGCGGCGTTGGCGGGGTACCGGGGGACGCTGGTGGTCGTCACGCACGACCGGCGGCTGCGCGCCGCTTTCCGGGGCCCCCACCTCGAACTGACCCCGCCCGCCGCCCCCGTTGTGGGCGGTCGTTCCGCCGGGGCGACGCCCACCCCTCCCTCCGCCCACCCCGTTGTGGGCAGTTGTTCCGCCGGGGCGAAGGGGGTCCCCCCTGCTCGAGCGGAGCCGAGAGCTTGGGGGAGGGTGGGCACAACGGAACGGCGCCCTTGACGGCGCCCGAGGCTCCCGTTGCCCTGACCCGCACCCGAGGTGCACCGCGCAATGTGGTGCGGGTCCAGGCGCGGAACGCGGAGGCGCCGCTCAGGGCGCCGTCCCGTGTGCCCACACGGGCAGGGGGCGGGAGGTTACTCGTCGTTCTCCAAGTCGCCCTCCGTCTCCAGGAAGACCTGCCGCAGCGCGGCCAGCGTCTCCGGGTCCGGCTTCTCCCACATGCCGCGCGACTCGGCTTCGAGGAGCCGTTCCGCGATGCCGTGCAGGGCCCACGGGTTGGCCTCCTTGAGGAAGGCCTGGTTCTCCGGGTCGAGGACGTACTCCTGCGTGAGCTTGTCGTACATCCAGTCCGCGACGACCCCCGTCGTCGCGTCGTACCCGAAGAGGTAGTCGACGGTCGCCGCCAGCTCGAACGCGCCCTTGTAGCCGTGGCGGCGCATCGCCTCGATCCAGCGCGGGTTGACCACACGGGCGCGGAAGACCCGGGAGGTCTCCTCGACCAGGGTCCGGGTGCGGACGGTCTCGGGGCGGGTCGAGTCGCCGATGTACGCCTCGGGGGCCGTGCCCTTGAGCGCGCGGACGGTCGCCACCATGCCGCCGTGGTACTGGAAGTAGTCGTCGGAGTCGGCGATGTCGTGCTCGCGCGTGTCCGTGTTCTTCGCGGCTACCGCGATCCGCTTGTACGCGGTCTCCATCTCGGCCCGCGCCGGGCGGCCTTCGAGCCCGCGCCCGTACGCGTACCCGCCCCACACCGTGTACACCTCGGCGAGGTCCGCGTCCGTGCGCCAGTCGCGCGAGTCGATCAGCTGGAGGATGCCCGCGCCGTACGTGCCGGGGCGGGAGCCGAAGATGCGGGTGGTGGCGCGCCGCTCGTCGCCGTGCTCGGCGAGGTCGGCCTGCGCGTGGGCGCGGACGTAGTTGTCCGCAGCGGGCTCGTCGAGCCCGGCGACCAGCCGTACGGCATCGTCCAGGAGGCCGATGACGTGCGGGAACGCGTCCCGGAAGAAGCCCGAGATGCGCAGCGTCACGTCGACGCGCGGACGGCCGAGCTCGGCGAGCGGGATCGGCTCCAGGCCGTTGACGCGGCGGGAGGCCTCGTCCCACAGCGGACGGACGCCGAGCAGGGCGAGCGCCTCGGCGACGTCGTCGCCGGCGGTGCGCATCGCACTCGTGCCCCAGAGGGAGAGACCGACGGAGGTCGGCCACTCGCCGTTGTCGGCGCGGTAGCGCTCCAGGAGCGAGTCGGCCAGCGCCTGGCCGGTCTCCCAGGCGAGCCGGGACGGCACGGCCTTCGGGTCGACCGAGTAGAAGTTGCGGCCGGTCGGCAGGACGTTGACCAGGCCCCGGAGCGGGGAGCCGGACGGGCCGGCCGGGACGAAGCCGCCGTTCAGGGCGTGCACGGCGTGGGCCAGTTCGTCGGTGGTGGCGGCGAGGCGCGGCACGACCTGGCGAGCGGCGAAGTCCAGCACCGCGCGCACGTCGGGGCCGTACGCGGCGGCGACCGCGTCGATCGCGTCCACCGCCCAGCCGGCGGCCTCCATCGCCTCGACCAGCTCGCGCGCCTTCGCCTCCGCCTCGTCGGCGGTGGTGCGGGTCGCGGCCGACTCGTCGAGGCCGAGGGCCTCGCGCAGGCCGGGCAGCGCCTGCGTGCCGCCCCAGATCTGGCGGGCGCGGAGGATGGAGAGGACCAGGTTGACCCGGGCCTCGCCCTCCGGCGCGCCGCCGAGGACGTGCAGACCGTCGCGGATCTGGGCGTCCTTGACCTCGCACAGCCAGCCGTCGACGTGCAGCAGGAAGTCGTCGAAGCCGTCGTCCTCGGGCCGCTCCTCGAGCCCCAGGTCGTGGTCGAGCCTGGCGGCCTGGATCAGGGTCCAGATCTGGGCGCGGATCGCAGGCAGCTTCGCCGGGTCCATGGAGGAGATCTGCGCGTACTCGTCGAGCAGCTGCTCCAGGCGCGCGATGTCGCCGTACGAGTCGGCGCGGGCCATCGGCGGCACCAGGTGGTCGACCAGGGTGGCGTGGACGCGCCGCTTGGCCTGGGTGCCCTCGCCCGGGTCGTTGACGAGGAACGGGTAGACCAGGGGGAGGTCGCCGAGGGCCGCGTCGGGGCCGCAGGCGGCGGACAGGCCCGCGTTCTTGCCAGGCAGCCACTCCAGGTTGCCGTGCTTGCCGAGGTGGACCATGGCGTCGGCGCCGAAGCCGCCGTCCTCGGCGCGGGCGGCGATCCAGCGGTAGGCGGCCAGGTAGTGGTGGGACGGCGGGAGGTCGGGGTCGTGGTAGATCGCGATCGGGTTCTCGCCGAAGCCGCGGGGCGGCTGGATGAGGACCAGGAGGTTCCCGCGCCGCAGGGCGGCGAGGACGATGTCGCCCTCCGGATTGCGGGAGCGGTCGAGGAACATCTCGCCGGGCGCCGGGCCCCAGTGCTCCTCCACCTGCTCGCGGAGCTCGGCGGGCAGGGTGGCGTACCAGCGCTTGTAGTCGGCGGCCGGGATGCGGACCGGGTTCTTCGCGAGCTGCTCCTCGGTCAGCCAGTCCTGGTCGTGGCCGCCGGCCTCGATGAGGGCGTAGATCAGCTCGTCGCCGTCGCCGGAGACCACGCCGGGCAGCTCGGCCTCGGGCCCGAAGTCGTACCCCTCCGCGATCAGGCGGCGGAGCAGGGCGACGGCGGAGGCGGGGGTGTCGAGGCCGACGGCGTTGCCGATGCGGGAGTGCTTCGTCGGGTACGCGGAGAGGACGAGCGCCAGCTTCTTCTCGGCGTTCGGGATGTGGCGCAGCCGGGCGTGCCGGACGGCGATCCCGGCGACGCGGGCCGCGCGCTCGGCGTCGGCGACGTACGCGGGCAGTCCGTCCTCGTCGATCTCCTTGAAGGAGAAGGGGACGGTGATGAGGCGGCCGTCGAACTCGGGCACGGCGACCTGGCTGGCGGCGTCCAGCGGGGACAGTCCCTCGTCGTTCTCCTCCCACGCGGACCGCGAACCGGTCAGGCACAGGGCCTGGAGGATCGGCACGTCGAGCGCGGCCAGCGCGCCCGCGTCCCAGGCCTCCTCGTCGCCGCCCGCCTGCGCCTCGGCGGGCTTGGTGCCGCCGGCCGCGAGGACGGTGGTGACGATCGCGTCGGCTCCCCGCAGCACGGAGACCAGCTCCGCCTCGGGGGCGCGCAGCGACGCCACGTACAGCGGGAGGGCGCGGGCGCCGGCGTCCTCGATCGCCCCGCAGAGGGCGTCGACGAAGGCGGTGTTCCCGCTCATGTGGTGGGCGCGGTAGTAGAGCACGGCGACGGTGGGTCCGGTCCCGTCCTTCGCGACCCGGTCCAGCGGGCCCCAGGTGGGGGCGGCGGCCGGGGCCTCGAAGCCGTGGCCGGTGAGCAGGACGGTGTCGGAGAGGAAGCGGGCCAGCTGCTCCAGGTTCCCGGGGCCGCCATGCGCCAGGTAGGCGTGGGCCTCGGTGGCGACGCCGACGGGGACGGTGGAGGCCTCCATGAGCTGGGCGTCGGGGGCCTGCTCGCCGCTGAGCACGACGACCGGCTTCCCGGCGGCGAGGACCGCGTCCAGGCCCTCCTGCCAGGAGCGGACGCCGCCGAGGAGGCGGACGACGACCAGGTCGGCGCCGTCGAGGAGGGCGGGGAGGTCGGCGTGCGGGAGCCGGGAGGGATTGGCGAAGCGGTACTCCACCGGCCCCCCGGCCGCACGGGCGCTGAGCAGGTCGGTGTCGGAGTGCGACAGCAGCAGGAGCATGGCGAGCTCAGGCCCTTCCTCGGGGTTGTCCGCGCCCCGGGTGGTCGTGTGGACGGCGGGAGTTCCTGACTCACCGCCCCCGGACGAACGGGGGCGGCTCACAGTGGCGGGACCGCGCCGGATTCTCACCGGGCTTCCTCCCCGGGGTCCTGGGACCCCATGCCGATCTGCATCCTAGATCGTGCCGTCTCCGGGCCGGGGGGAACCGGGGAGTCGGCCGGATCACACCCGGTGGTCAGCCGGTTCCCCGTGGGTATGCTCGCCGCCATGCCGCCCACCCCACCCCCGACGCCCGAACCGGGCGAAGCTCGCGTACGGGACCGTGGCGACGCCTGCCCCGGGGCGCTGCGCCTGCACCCCGCCGGCGACGGCCGCCTCGCCCGACTGCGCCTGCCCGCAGGACGACTGACGGCTCGTCAGGCAGGGGTCCTGGCCCGCGCCGCCGAGACCCTCGGCGACGGGCGGATCAGCATCACCTCGCGCGGCAACGCGGAGCTGCGCGGCCTCGGCGAGGGCTGCGGGGCGGAGCTGGCGGAGCTCCTGGCCGGGGCGGGCCTGTTGCCCTCCCCCACCCACGAACGCGTCCGCAACATCGTGGCCTCGCCCGGCGCGGGGCTCGACGGACTCGGCCACGCGGACGTGCAGTTGTGGGCACGTGAACTGGACGCCGCCCTGTGCGCCGAGCCCCGGGCCGCGTCCCTTTCGGGACGGTTCCTGTTCCTCCTCGACGACGGACGCGGGGACGTCGCCGGACTCGGCGGCGATGTGAGCTTGATCGCAGGCGAGGACGGATCCGTCCTGCTGCGGCTCGGCTCCCCGGGGTCTGCTTCCCGGCCGAAGGCCCCTGGGGCACCTCCTCTGCCGAAGGGCCCCGGGGCACCTCCCCGGCCGAACGCCCCGGGGACGCCTCCCCTGCCGAACGCCCCGGGGGACTTCCGCCTCGTCGCCGACGACGCCGTACGGGCCGCCCTCACCGCCGCCCTCGCCTTCCTCGACGCCGCCGAGGCCGCCGGAAGCGGGGCCTGGCGGCCGCACGAGCTGTCCGACGAGCACGCCCCCGACTGGGCCGGGGCCCTCGCGCGGGCCGGGATCACGGCGGAGCCCGTACCCGTGCCGCCGCTTCCCGCGTCCCGGCCGCCCGCGCCCGGGCCCCTCGGCGAGCGCGCCCTGCACGTCCTCGCCCCCCTCGGCCGGCTGACCGCCGCCCAGCTGCGGGCCCTGGCCGACGGGGCCGAGGAGCTGCGGTTCACGCCCTGGCGCGGAGCGGTCGCCGTCGGGGCCCCCGCCGACCGGCTGCCCGTCCTGGAGACGCTCGGCCTGGTCACCCGGCCCGACCTGCCCTCGGTCGGGGTCAGCGCCTGCACCGGGCGGCCCGGCTGCGCCAAGTCCCTCGCCGACGTGCGGACGGACGCCCTCGCCGCACCCGCGGGGCCGCTGCCCGTGCACTTCTCCGGGTGCGAGCGCCGCTGCGGGCACCCGCACGGCACCTGGGTCGACGTCCTCGCCACCGGCGACGACACCTACCTGGTGGACGGCGTCCCCACCCCCCGCACCTCCCTGCCCGAAGCAGTGACCACGGCCCGCACGACGAGATGAGCGAGAGCACCAGGATGTTCGACTACGAGAAGGACGGGACGGAGATCTACCGCCGGTCCTTTGCCACGATCCGCGCCGAGGCGGACCTCGCGGGCCTGCCCGCCGACGTCGCCCAGGTGGCGGTCCGGATGATCCACGCCTGCGGCATGACCGACCTCGTGCAGGACATCGCGTACTCGCCGGGCGTCGTCGCGAGCGCCCGCGCCGCCCTCCGCGCCGGCGCGCCCGTCCTCTGCGACGCGCAGATGGTCGCCAGCGGCGTCACCCGCAAGCGGCTGCCCGCCGACAACGAGGTGCTCTGCGCCCTCTCCGACCCGGCCGTGCCCGGCCTCGCCGCCGAGCTGGGCACCACCCGCTCCGCCGCCGCGCTCGAACTGTGGCGGGACCGCCTCGAAGGCTCCGTCGTCGCCATCGGCAACGCCCCGACCGCCCTCTTCCACCTCCTGGAGATGATCGCGAAGGGCGCGGGCAGGCCCGCCGCCGTCCTCGGCGTCCCCGTCGGCTTCATCGGCGCCGCCGAGTCCAAGGACGCGCTGGCCGAGAACACCCTCGGCCTCGAGTACCTGGTCGTACGGGGCCGGCGCGGCGGCAGCGCGATGACGGCCGCCGCGATCAACGCCCTCGCCCACGAAGCGGAGATCCAGCAGTGACCGGAAAGCTCTACGGGGTCGGCCTCGGCCCCGGCGACCCGAACCTGATGACCGTCGCCGCCGTGAAGGCCATCGCCGAGGCCGACGTCATCGCCTACCACTCGGCCCGCCACGGCCGCTCCATAGCCCGCTCCATCGCCGCCGAGCACATCCGCGAGGACCACGTCGAGGAGCGGCTGACGTACCCGCTCACGGTGGAGACCACGGACCACCCGGGCGGCTACCGGGGCGCCCTGAACGACTTCTACGAGGAGGCCTCGGCCCGCCTCGCCGCCCACCTCGACGCCGGCCGCACCGTCGCCGTCCTCGCCGAGGGCGACCCGCTCTTCTACGGCTCGTACCAGCACATGCACAAGCGGCTCGCCGACCGCTACGACACGACCGTCATTCCCGGCGTCACCTCGGTGAGCGCCGCCGCCGCCCGGCTCGGCGAGCCGCTGTGCGAGGCGGAGGAGGTCCTCACGATCATCCCCGGCACCCTGCCGGAGGACGAGCTGACGGCCCGCCTCGCGGGCACCGACTCGGCGGTCGTCATGAAGCTCGGCCGCACCTTCCCGACCGTGCGGCGGGCCCTGGAGCAGGCGGGCCGCCTCGACGACGCCCGTTACGTGGAACGGGCGTTCATGACGGGCGAGCGCACGGAGAGGCTGACGGACGTGGACCCGTCCTCCGTCCCGTACTTCTCGGTGGCCGTCCTGCCCTCCCGCATCGACCAGGAGCCCCCGGCACGGGAGACGGGCGAGGTCACCGTCGTCGGCACCGGCCCCGCCGGGGCGCCCTGGCTCACCCCCGAGTCGCGCGGCGCGCTCGTCAACGCCGACGTCCTCGTCGGCTACACGACGTACCTCGACCGGGTCCCCGTCCTCCGCCCCGGCCAGGTCCGGCACGGCTCCGACAACAAGGTCGAGTCCGAGCGCGCCGAGTTCGCCCTCGACCTGGCCCGGCGCGGCCGGAAGGTCGCGGTCGTCTCCGGCGGCGACCCGGGCGTCTTCGCCATGGCGACGGCGGTCCTGGAGGTCGCCTGCGAACCGGAGTACGCGGACGTGCCCGTACGGGTCCTCCCGGGGGTGACCGCGGCGAACGCGGCCGCCGCCGCGGCCGGCGCCCCCCTGGGCCACGACTACGCCACGATCTCCCTCTCCGACCGCCTCAAGCCCTGGAACGTCATCGAGGCCCGGCTCCGCGCGGCCGCGGGCGCCGACCTCGTCATCGCCCTCTACAACCCGGGCTCCAGGTCCCGCACCCACCAGGTGGCCGCCGCCCGCGACCTCCTCCTCGAACTCCGCTCCCCCGAGACCCCGGTGGTCGTCGCCCGCGACGTCGGCGGCCCGGAGCAGTCGGTCCGGGTCCTCACCCTCAAGGCCCTGGACCCCGCGGAGGTCGACATGCGCACCCTCCTCCTGATCGGCTCCTCGCAGACGCGCGCGGTCGAACGGGGCGACGGCCGCACGATCACGTGGACGCCGCGGCGGTACGGCTGAGATCCGGGGCGGGAGCGGGGGCAACCCTGCTCCCGCTCGCGAGTCACACAGGGCCACCCTGAAGTGGGAGCCCGACAAGGAGATGGACCTCGCCGGTCACCGCGTCTACCGGCGGCCCGGCACCACCACCGCCTGGACGAGGGTCAGCAGCGCCACCGCCCCGGTCACCGGCGCCCCGTACGTGAACTCCCCGCCGCCGACCGGCCAGACGTACCTCTACGAGGTCCGCGCCGTCGACAAGGCCGGCAACGAGTCCCCCGGCCCCGCCGGCAACGCCTCGGCGCGCACCGCCGTCACCGCCACCCACGACGACGGCGAGGGCACCACGGGCTGGATCGCGCACGACGTCACGCTCCTCACCGACAAGGCCTCGTCCTTCCTCCACGAGAGCGCGGCCGACGGCGAGCACGTGCTCTCCTCCGTGATCGCCATCGACGGGTCGAACAACCAGATCGACTGGGACGACCCGGACCTGCACTGGGTCGAGGTCACCGAGCTCGGCACGCCCGTCACCGAGTAGCCACCCAGGCGGCGGCCTCCTCCGGGGTCGCCGCCACCGGGACGCCGGACGGGACCGGCGGGCGGCGGACCACCACCACCGGGAGGCCCGCCTCGCGGGCCGCCGTCAGTTTCGGGGCGGTCGCCGCGCCCCCGCTGTCCTTCGTCACCACCACGTCGATCCGCCGGCGGACGAGGATCTCCCGCTCGCCCTCCAGGGTGAAGGGGCCCCGGTCGAGGAGGACCTCGGTGCGGGCCGGCATCGGGGCGTCCGGGGCGTCCACCGAGCGGACCAGGAACCACTGCGGGCAGGCCGCGAAGGCCGCGAGGCCCATCCGGCCGGTCGTCAGGAAGACGCGGTCGCCGAGGCCGTCCAGGGCCGTCGCCGCCTCCTCCAGGGAGCCCACCGAACGCCAGTCGTCGCCCTCTCCCGGGACCCACCCGGGACGGCGCAGCGCCAACAGGGGAACATGGGCAGTGGCGGCCGCCCCGGCCGCGTTGAAGCTGATCCGCTCGGCGAAGGGATGGGTGGCGTCGATGACCGCGTCCACGGCGTGCCCCGCCATCCACTCCACGAGGCCGTCGACGCCCCCGAACCCGCCGACGCGGACCTCGCCCGCCGGCAGCCGGGGGCTCGCCACCCGGCCCGCGAGGGAGCTGGTGACCCGGACCCGGCCGTGCAGCAGTCCGGCGAGGGCGCGGGCCTCGGTGGTCCCGCCGAGAACGAGTACGTGCACAGGAGCCCCTTCGTGACGTCAGGCGGCGGGCGTGAGGCCCAACTCAAGCACACCGGACTCCGCCCGGGCTGGACGACCGGTGCCTGCGCGACCGCGGCCACCACCGCCGCGTACACCGCGCTCCTGACCGGCGACTTCCCGGACCCGGTGACGATCACGCTCCCGAAGGGCCGGACGCCGTCCTTCGCGCTGACCGCGGAGGCCCTGACGGCGGACGCCGCCATGGCCGCCGTCGTCAAGGACGCCGGCGACGACCCGGACGTCACCCACGGGGCGGTGATCCGCTCGACGGTACGGCTCCTGCCGCCCGGCTCCGGCGTCGTCTTCCGTGCGGGTCCCGGCGTCGGCACCGTCACCCTGCCCGGCCTCCCCCTGGAGGTCGGCGAGCCCGCGATCAACCCCGTGCCCCGGCGGCTGATGCGCGAGCACGTCGCCGCCGTCGCCGCCGCACACGGCGCGCCCGGCGACGTCGAGATCACGATCTCCGTCGACGACGGCGCCGAGATCGCCCGCTCCACCTGGAACCCGCGCATCGGCATCCTCGGCGGCCTGTCGATCCTCGGCACGACCGGCGTCGTCGTCCCGTACTCCTGCTCCGCCTGGATCGACTCCATCCGCCGGGGCGTCGACGTGGCCCGCGCGGGCGGTCTCACCCACGTGGCGGGCTGCACGGGATCGACGTCCGAGCGGACCGTCACCGGGATCCACGACCTTCCCGAGATCGCGCTCCTCGACATGGGCGACTTCGCGGGCGCCGTCCTCAAGTACATCCGCCGCCACCCCGTCG
This sequence comes from Streptomyces sp. NPDC107498, assembly GCF_055582805.1. Lineage (NCBI taxonomy): Bacteria > Bacillati > Actinomycetota > Actinomycetes > Kitasatosporales > Streptomycetaceae > Streptomyces > Streptomyces sp. NPDC107498. The sequence continues at coordinate 279,711 of NZ_JBVJPE010000006.1, forward strand.
ACCGGCTCACGATCTGCGGCGGCTTCGCCAAGCTCTCCAAACTGGCCGCCGGCCACCTGGACCTGCACTCGGCCCGCTCCCAGGTCGACAAGGCCTTCCTCGCCCGGCTCGCCCGCACGGGCGGCGCCTCCGAGGCCCTCGCCGCCGAGATCGCCGAGGCCAACACGGGCCTCGCCGCCCTCCGTCTCTGCGAGGCCGCGGGCGTGCCCCTGGGCGACCTCGTCGCCGCCCGCGCCCGCGACGAGTCCCTCGCGGTCCTGCGGGGCGCCCCGGTCGCGGTGGACGTGATCTGCATCGACCGCGCGGGCGTCGTCGTGGGGCGGTCGGCACCGGCGGGGCCGTGATCCGCGGGGGACGGCGGGCGGAGCGGGTCAGGCGGGGTAACCGATCTCCGCGACGTCCTCGGCGAGGTCGGCGAGCGTCACCTGCGGGTTGAGGCGCGCCACCAGTTCCGGGGTCAGCGGCTCCAGGGCCAGGACACGGCGTACGGCTTCGACGTCGACCGGCTGCCCGTAGTAGTCGGACGCCCATGCGGCGTACGCCTCCGCCGTGCGGTCCGTCAGCAGGTGGAGCAGGCGGCCGGAGCCGTCCGGGTCCTCGTGTCCGTCCAGGTCGGGGAACTCGACCGGGCCCGTGTGCCAGGCCGTGTCCGCGGTCTCGCGCCACAGGCAGGCGGTGGTCACGTGCACCCCGTCCTCGTCCGTGAACGCCGGCTCCGTCAGGTACTCCCGGAAGGCCTCCGGGACCCCGTCGAGCACCCCGGGCCAGGTCCGCCCGTCCGCGAGCGGCCCGTACGGGCTCATCGGCGACTCGTGGTCGAAGACGCGCGCGTACGCCCCCGCCGGGGAGAGGACGATCGTGTACTCGCCACCGGAACCGTCCTTCATCGACGCCAGCTGCTCGGTCTCCGACCAGTGCGCGTCGAAGGAGTAGTACCGGCTCTCCCACTCCGGGCTCAGGACGGCCTCCAGCATCGCGAGCCCCCGGGAGCGGTCGCGCAGTTCCTCGATGCCCGGCAGCGCCCGGGCCACGTCGTAGACGGTCACGGGACCATTCAAGACCGCGGGACCGACGTGCGGCACTCCGGCCCCGCTCCTAGGCTGTCCACGGCAGAGTTCCCCGTTCCCCGAGCGAGAGGGAGTCCCATGGCGAAGCGCGGCAACAAGAAGCGGGCCCGCAAGAAGAAGAAGGCGAACCACGGCAAGCGGCCCAACGCCTGAGACGTGGTCACACGACGGTGGCCGGACCCCGCACGGGGTCCGGCCACCGTCGTGTCGGCAGGCGTGACGGGCCCGCACCGGGCCGTCAGCAGGCGTGGCGGTCCCGCGCCGGGTCGTACAGGTGGCTGTCGCGGAACTCCGAGGCCGCCAGCGTGCGGCCCACGATGATGACGGCCGTCTTCGTGATGCCCGCCGCCTTCGTCCGCTCCGCGATGTCCTCCAGGGTGCCCCGCAGCACCACCTCGTCCGGGCGGCTGGCCATCGCGACGACGGCGGCCGGGCAGTCCGCGCCGTAGTGGGGGACGAGCTCGCCGACGATCCGGTCGACGTAGCGCGCGGCGAGGTGGAGGACGAGCAGGGCGCCGCTGCGGCCGAGGGTGGCGAGGTCCTCGCCCTCCGGCATGGGGGTGGCCTGCTGGGCGACGCGGGTGAGGACCACCGTCTGGCCCACCGTCGGGACGGTGAGCTCCCGCTTCAGCGCGGCCGCCGCCGCCGCGAAGGCCGGGACGCCGGGCACGACCTCGTACGGGATGCCCAGCGCGTCGAGCCGCCTCATCTGCTCGGCCATCGCGCTGAAGACCGACGGGTCGCCGGAGTGCAGCCGGGCCACGTCCCGGCCGGCCTCGTGGGCGGCGGCGATCTCGGCGACGATCCGGTCGAGGTCCATCTTCGCCGTGTCGACGAGCTTCGCGTCCGGCGGGCACTCGGCGAGCAGCTCGGTGGGGACGAGGGAGCCGGCGTAGAGGCAGACCCCGCACCCGGCGAGGGTCCGTGCGCCGCGCACGGTGATCAGGTCGGCCGCTCCGGGGCCCGCGCCGATGAAGTAGACGGTCATTGCTCTGTTCAACCCTTCGTTACGGACCACTGGGTGACGGGCATGGCCTGGCGCCAGCCGGTGAAGCCGCCCACGGGCACGGCGGTGGAGACGGCGAGCCGGACCAGTTCGCCGCCGTGGCGGCCGTACCACCGGGCGAGCAGCGCCTCGGACTCCAGCGTCACGGTGTTGGCGACGAGCCGGCCGCCGGACGGCAGGGCCTCCCAGCAGGCGTCGAGCAGGCCGGGGGCGGTGAGGCCGCCGCCGACGAAGACCGCGTCGGGGGTCGGGAGGCCGGTGAGCGCGGCGGGGGCGGGACCGGTGACGACGCGCAGGCCCGGTACGCCGAGGGCGTCGGCGTTGCGGGCGATGCGGGCGGCCCGCTCGGGGGACTTCTCGACGGCGACGGCCCGGCAGGAGCGGTGGGCCCGCATCCATTCGACGCCGATGGAGCCGGAGCCGCCGCCGACGTCCCAGAGGAGTTCGCCGGGGGCGGGGGCGAGGGCGGCGAGGGTGGCGGCGCGCACGTACCGCTTGGTGAGCTGACCGTCGTGCTCGTACGCCTCGTCGGGGAGTCCGGGCACGGCGCCGAGCCGGAGGGTGCCGGGGTCGCGGGCGCAGTCGAGGGCGAGGACGTTGAGGGGGTCGGTGCGCTCGTGCGGCCAGTCGGCCGCGGTCCCGTCGAGGATCCGCTCGGCGGGGCCGCCGAGTTGTTCGAGGACGCGGACGCGGGTGCCGCCCCAGCCGGTGGTGCGCAGCAGTTCCGCGACCCGCGCGGCGGTGTCGGCGCCCTCGCTGAGCACGAGGAGGCGGCGGCCCTCGTGCAGGGCGGCGGAGAGCGCGGCGAGCGGCCTGGCGACGACGGAGAGGGTCTCGACGGCTTCGAGGGGCCAGCCGAGCCGGGCGCAGGCGTACGAGACGGAGGACGGGTGCGGGTGGACGTCGAAGGTGACGGTGCGGTCGGCGCCGACGGTCTCCGCGAGGGTGCGGGCGATGCCGTGGAAGGAGGGGTCGCCGCTGGCGAGGACGGCGATCGCGCGGCCCTCGTGGGCGGCGAGCAGTCCGGGGACGGCGGGGCGGAGGGGGGAGGGCCAGGCGATCCGCTCGCCGGGACAGTCGTCCTCCGGGAGGAGGCCGAGCTGGCGGGGGGCGCCGAGCAGGACCTCGGCGGCGCGCAGGACGCGGCGGGCGGTCTCGGGGAGCCCGTCCCAGCCGTCCGCGCCGATCCCCACGACCGACACCACCGATATCGCAGCGTTCACGCTGGGGACTCTACGTGAGGGCCGCAGGTGGACGGCACGTGGCGGCCCTCACGTCGGGCGCCCGCCCGACGTGGGTCCCCCGGTCACGCCTCCCGGGGTGCGGGCCGGAATAGGGGAGGGGGTCGCGTCGTTCGAGGTAATAGTTTAAGCTTCAACCACTAGCAAGGAACCGCGAGAGGTGAGCACGATGCAGTTCGGGATCTTCACCGTCGGCGACGTGACGACCGACCCCACCACCGGCCGCACCCCCACCGAGCACGAGCGCATCAAGAACACCGTCGCGATCGCGCTCAAGGCGGAGGAGGTCGGGCTCGACGTCTTCGCGACCGGCGAGCACCACAACCCGCCGTTCGTCCCGTCCTCCCCGACGACGCTCCTCGGGCACATGGCCGCCCGCACGGAGAACCTGATCCTGTCCACCTCCACCACCCTGATCACCACCAACGACCCGGTGAAGATCGCCGAGGACTACGCGACCCTCCAGCACCTCGCCGACGGCCGCGTGGACCTGATGATGGGCCGCGGCAACACCGGCCCGGTCTACCCGTGGTTCGGCCAGGACATCCGCCAGGGCATCCCGCTCGCCATCGAGAACTACGCGCTCCTCCACAAGCTGTGGAGGGAGGACGTGGTCGACTGGGAGGGCAGGTTCCGCAGCGCCCTCCAGGGCTTCACGTCCACCCCGCGCCCGCTCGACGGCGTCCCGCCGTTCGTCTGGCACGGCTCCATCCGCTCCCCCGAGATCGCCGAACAGGCCGCCTACTACGGCGACGGCTTCTTCGCGAACCACATCTTCTGGCCCAAGCAGCACACCGAGAAGATGGTCCGGCTCTACCGGCAGCGGTACGCGCACTACGGCCACGGCACCCCCGAGCAGGCGATCGTCGGCCTCGGCGGCCAGGTCTTCCTGCGGAAGAACTCGCAGGACGCGGTACGGGAGTTCCGCCCGTACTTCGACAACGCGCCGGTCTACGGCCACGGTCCGAGCCTGGAGGAGTTCACCCGGGAGACCCCGCTGACCGTCGGCTCCCCGCAGGAGGTCATCGAGCGCACCCTGTCCTTCCGCGAGTACGTCGGCGACTACCAGCGCCAGCTGTTCCTCGTCGACCACGCCGGACTGCCCCTCAAGACGGTCCTGGAACAGCTCGACCTGCTCGGCGAGGAGGTCGTCCCGGTGCTGCGCAAGGAGTTCGCGAACCTGCGGCCCGCCGGAGTGCCGGAGACCGCCCCGCTCCACCCCGCCGTCACCCGTACGACCGAGGAGGTCTGAACCGTGCAGACGTTGAAGCTGGTCGCCGTGTCCGCCTGACTCGGCTCGCCCTCCTCCACCCGGCTCCTCGCCGACCGGCTGCTCCAGGCGGCCCGGTACCGGCTGGCCGAGCAGGAGTACGCCGTCGACGTCGAGGTCGTCGAACTGCGCGACCTGGCCCTCGACATCGCGAAGAACTTCGTGACGGGCTTCCCCCCGGCCGCGCTCCGGGAGGCGATCGACACGGTCACGGGCGCGGACGGGGTCATCGCGGTGACCCCCGTCTTCACCGCCTCCTACAGCGGGCTCTTCAAGTCCTTCTTCGACCTGATCGACCCGGCGGCGCTCACGGGGACCCCGGTCCTCGTCGCCGCGACGGGCGGCACGGCCCGCCACTCCCTCGTCCTCGACCACGCCCTGCGGCCGCTCTTCGCCCACCTGCGGGCCCTCGTCGTCCCCACCGCGGTCTACGCGGCCTCGGAGGACTGGGGCTCGGGCGGCGACGAGTACACGGAGGGCCTGCCGGCCCGGATCACCCGCGCGGGCGAGGAGTTCGCGGACACGGTGGCGGCCCGACCGGCCCGGAGGACGGACGACGAGGAGATCGTCCCGTTCGAGAAGCAGTTGGCGGACCTGCGCCTGGACTGACCCGTTTTGTTACGTTGTGAGGGAACCCCGGGAGGCCGTGCCCGCCCGGGGACCCGACGGCGAAACGGAGGTCGGCGATGGCCGGCGGCAGGATCGTGGTGGGCGTGGACGGATCGGAACCGTCCCTGAAGGCGCTGAAGTGGGCGGCCGCGCAGGCCGCCCTCACCGGGGACTCGCTCCAGGCGGTGACCAGCTGGGAGTACCCCGCGGTCTGGGACACCATGATGCCGGGCGTCCCGCTGCAGTTCGACCCCCAGCAGCTCTCCGAGCGGATCCTCGACCAGGCCCTGGACGGCGCCCTCACCTCGCAGGAGGCCGCCGCCGTCACCCGCACCGTGGTCGGCGGCAACGCCGCCCAGGCCCTCCTCGAGGCGGCCGAGGGCGCGAGCCTGCTGGTCGTCGGCGACCGCGGCTACAGCGGCTTCAAGGCGGCGGTCCTCGGCTCGGTCTCCTCCCACGTCACCCAGCACGCGCCGTGCCCGACGGTCGTCGTCCGGGGCGCGGTCCGGTCGTGACCGGAGGGCCGCCCCCGCGCGGGCGGCGCCCGCCGACCGGTTCCCACCCGCCCGCGCGGGCGGTCCTCCCGCCTCGGCGGAACGACCGCCCACGACGGGGGAGCGGCCCGTGAGGGGTCACCACGGGGCGGGACGGCCCGCCGCGTCCTCGTGCGTGTAGAAGAGGTAGAACGCCGCGCCGCCGGTGACCACCCCCACGATCAGCCCCAGCAGCGCCGACGAGTAGATGCTCGCGTCGGTGACGCTGTAGAGGAAGCCGACCGCGATGCCGGCGAGCGCGCCCCAGGCGACGGCGCGGGCCTCGCGGGGCAGGGCGTGACCGTACCGCCGGAGGGCGTACAGGGCACCGGCCAGGACGACGGCGGAGACGAGGCCCAGCCAGAACTGCCCCCAGCTGAGCGCGCCGCCGTCGCGGGCGTTGACCTCCGCGTAGAACCCGTACAGGACGCCGATCGCGACCGGGAGTCCCCAGCCGTTCGTGCTGACTCGGCGCCGGGTGGGCACCGCTGCGTGTGCGGCCATGGCAGGAGCTCCTTCACGTCCGGCCCCCCTGGTTCCCGCACCCTCCAGGGCACACCTCCGCCCGACGGCCCGCAAGTGGATCACGGGCCCTCCGCCGCCACCGCCGCCAGCCGGGCCAGGGCCTCGTCCAGTACCGCGACCGGCGGTGACGCGAGGCCCAGTCTGACGGCGTCGGGGGCGGCGGAGCGGCCGACCGCGAAGGCGCTGCCGGGGGTGACCGCCACGCCCGCCCGTGCGGCGGCGGCCGCCGTGAAGGTCTCGGCGCGCCAGGGTGCGGGCAGCTCCCACCAGCCGTAGTAGGCGTGCGGGGAGGTCCGGAGCGCGTGGCCGGCGAGCCGCCGCCGGAGCAGGGCGTGCCGGACCCCGGTGTCGGCCCGTTTGGCGGCGACGGCCTCGGCGACGGTGCCGTCGCCGGTCCAGCGGGTGGCGGCGGCGAGGGCGAGTCCGCCGGCCGTCCAGGCACCGGAGCGCAGGGCGTCGGCGGCCGCGGCGCGGAGCCGGGCGGGGACCACGAGGTAGCCGACCGTCAGACCGGGGGCGAGCCGCTTGGAGAGGCTGTCGACCAGGAGGACCCTCTCCGGGGCGTGCGCGGCGAGCGGGGCGGGCGCGTCGGGGACGAGGAAGGCCCAGGTGGTGTCCTCGACGGCGGTGAGGTCCAGGCGGCGGAGCAGTTCGGCGAGTTCGGCCCGTCGTCCCTCCCCGGCCGTCGTGGAGAGCGGGTTGTGCAGGGTGGGCTGGAGGTAGACGGCGGCGAGGGGTGCGGCCCGGTGGGCGGCCTCCAGGGCTTCGGGGCACACCCCTTCGGCGTCGAGGGCGAGGGGGACGAGCCGGATGCCGAGCCGTTCCGCGACCGCCTTGACCAGCGGGTACGTGAGCGCTTCGACGCCGAGGCGGCCGCCGGGCGGGACGAGGGCGGAGAGCGCGGCGGCGAGGGCCTGGCGGGCGTTCCCGGCGAACAGGACGCCGTCGGGGTCCGGCGCCCAGCCGGGCCGGGCGAGGACGGCCGCCGCGGCCTCCCGGGCCTCGGGGGTGCCGGCGGCGGCGGCCGGTCGGGAGACGGCCTCGGCGAGCACGTCGGGCCGGGCGAGCGCCGCGAGCGCGCGGGCCATCAGCTCCGACTGGCCTTCGGCGACGGGGTAGTTGAGCTGGAGGTCGACGGGCGCCGCGCCGGTCGCCTCGGCGAGCGCGGGCCCGGGCGGCGGGGGTGCGGCGCGGACGAAGGTGCCGCGGCCGACCTCGCCGACGACGAGGCCGCGGCGGGCCAGCTCCCCGTAGACCCGGATCGCCGTCGAGTTCGCGATCCCGTGGCGGCGGGCGAAGACCCGCTGCGGCGGCAGCCGGTCGCCGGGGCGCAGTCGCCCGTCCCGTACGGCGGCCTCGACCCGGTCCGCGATCCTCCGGTACTCGTCCACAGCGGCCCGCCTCCCCATTGCACCGAGAGCAAAGATCTTATTGCACCGAGCAGTCGGGGCTGCCTAGCCTGCCGTCATGCCCACCGCCGAAACCCCCGCCACCGGCACCTTCCACGAGGACCGGGGCACCGGCCCCGCCCTCCTCCTCGTCCACGGCCATCCCTTCGACCACACCATGTGGCAGCCGCAGATCGACCGCTTCTCCCGCACCCACCGCGTCGTCGCCCCCGACCTGCGGGGCTACGGCGCCACGCCCCTGGGCCCGACGACCGGTTCCACCCGCCTCGGCGACTTCGCCGAGGACCTCGTCGGCCTCCTCGACGCGCTGGGGATCGAGGACTGCGTCGTCGCCGGCCTCTCGATGGGCGGCCAGATCGCCATGGAGCTCGTCCACCGCCGTCCCGAGCGGGTCAGGGGCCTCGTCCTCTCCGACACCTTCCCGGCCGCCGAGACCGAGGAGGGCGGGAAGGCCCGGAACGCCATGGCCGACCGGCTCCTGCGGGAGGGCATGCGCGGCTACGCCGACGAGGTGCTGGACCGGATGGTCGCCCCGTACAACACGCACGCCGCGCCGCACGTCCACCGCATGATGTGCGCCACCGACCCGGTCGCCGCGGCGGCCGCCCTGCGCGGCCGGGCCGAGCGCCGCGACCACCGGGGGACGCTCGCCGCCCTCGCGGTCCCCGCGCTCGTCGTCGTCGGCCGCGACGACGCGTACACCCCGGTGGCGGACGCGGAGGAGATGCACGCCCTGCTCCCCCACTCGACGCTCACGGTGATCGAGCGGGCCGCGCACCTGCCCAACCTGGAGCGGCCCGAGGAGTTCGACGCGGCCCTCGACGCCTTCCTTCGCTCACTCGTTCGGCCTAGCTGAAGGTTCGGAACCGCACGGACGCCCCGACGATGGGGCCATGAGCCAGAACACCACCCCCCGCAAAGCGGGCACCCAGCAGAGCACCGCCGGCGCCTGGGCCGTCGGCGGAACCCTCTTCGCCGGCGTCCTCATGCTGGTCACCGGATTCATGGACGTCTTCCAGGGCATCGCGGGCATCGCCGAGGACGACGTCTACACCCGGGTCGGCGACTACGTCTTCAAGTTCAACCTCACCACCTGGGGATGGATCCACCTGATCCTCGGCGTCATCGTCGCCGTCACCGGCTTCGGCATCCTCAAGGGCGCCGAGTGGGGCCGGATCGCCGGCATCTCCCTGGCCTCCCTCAACCTCCTCCTCCAGTTCCTCTTCCTGCCCTACCAGCCGTGGTGGGCGCTCTTCTCCATGGCCATCTCGATCTTCGTGATCTGGGCACTGGCGACGGACGAGGCGTACGGCCGGGACGAGCGGTTCTGAGACGCCGGCCCATGAAACGAGGAACCGGAACCGTCCTCGCCGCCGCCCTCCTGGCCCTCACCGGCTGCGACACCGCCCAGGACAAGGCCGGCCAGATCGTCTCCTCCGCCACGGCGGCCGTCGCCTCGGCCGCCCAGGAGAAGATGAACCAGGTCAAGGACGGTGTGAACGCCACCGGTGACGTACGCGCCGGGGCGACGCGCACCGACGGGGACCGCACGGTCGCCGAGGTCACCGCGACCAACCCCGAGGACCGGAAGGCCGACTACACGATCCTGGTCAACTTCCGTGACGCGGACGGGAACTACCTCGACTCCGTCGTCCTGAACATCGACGGCGTCGAACCCGGAAAGTCCGAGACCGGCACGGCACGCAGCAACCGGACCCTCTCGGGCGGGACCAAGGCCGAGATCGCACAGGCGCTGCGCCACTGAGACGCGCGGTCGCCCCTCGTCCCGACCTGCGCACCCGGCGCCGATCCGCCACGCTGGGAGGCATGGACAACGACGAGATCCTGGACGACATCGGCGCCCTCGTCGAGGAGGAGCGCGCCCTGCGTCAGCGCACCGGCGGGCTCCTGCCCGAGGAACGCGCCCGCCTCGCGGAACTCGAGGTACGCCTCGACCAGTGCTGGGACCTGCTGCGGCAGCGGCGCGCGAAGGCCGAGTTCGGGGAGGATCCGGACACGGCGGCCCTCCGCCCGGCCGCCGAGGTCGAGTCCTACCGCAACTGACCCCCGGACCCGCCCTCCGTATGGGCCCGCACCCGGCGGGGCGGTGCCCCCGCCCCCTGCCCATGCTGCCCGCACCCGGCGGGGCGGTGCCCCTCCCGCCGCCCGCCGTGTGGGCAATCGTCCCGCTGGGCGGGACGGGTGGGCACACGGGACGGCGCGCTCCAGCGGCGCCTCCGCGTTCTGCGCCTTAACCCGCACCACTTCGCGCGGCGCGCATCCGGTGCGGGTCAGGGCAACGGGGGTCCGGGGGGTGCAGCTCGCAACGGGGGCGGGCGGTGCGGCGTACCTTGGTCGCATGGCTCGGCCCGTACGGATCACTCCGCCCGCCTGGCTCACCGCCGGCCTGAAGCCGGCCCCCGCGCCGATCCCCTGGGCCGCCGTGGCCCGCGCCTCGGTCGCCCTGTCCGTGCCGCTCGCCGTCGGCCTGGCGACGGGGCGGCCCGCGTACGGGGCGCTGGTCTCGATGGGCGCGCTCTCCGGCGTGATCGGCGACACCGCCGACGCCTACCGGATGCGGGTCTTCAACATCGCGGTGCCGCAGGCGTTCGGCGCGCTGGGCGTCACCCTCGGGACCCTCGTCTTCGGGCAGGGATGGCTCGCCGTCGCCGTCCTGACGCTCGTCGCCCTCGTCTCCGGGATGATCTCCTCGATCGGCGCGGTCGCCTCCGTCTCCGGCCTGCTCCTGCTGCTCAACGCGGTCGTCGGCGCGGGCCTGCCCATGCCCGACCCGTGGTGGAGGGCGCCCGTCCTCCTCGGTCTCGGCGGTCTCCTCGTCCTCGCCCTCACCCTCCTCGGCTGGCCGATGCGTCGCGCCGCCCCCGAGCGGGGGGCCGTGGCGGAGACGTACCGGGCCGTCGCCGAGCTGTACGAGGCCGCCGGGACCGACGCGTACGACGGGAAGCGGCAGGCCGTCACCGCCTCCCTCAACCGGGCGTACGACCTGGTCCTCGCCCACCGGGCCCGCCAGCACGGCCGCGCCGCCCCGCTGGTGCGGATCCTGGCCCAGCTCAACGTCGTCGTCCCGCTCGTCGAGGCCGCCCCCGCCGCCCATCTGCGCGCCCGACTCCTCGGTCCGCTCCCGCCCGCCGTCCCCGCCGCCGTGCGGGGGCTCGCGGACGCCGTCGAGGAGGGCCGCACCGGCGCCCCCGCCCTGGACCTGCCCGTCCCCGAGCGCCCCTCCGAGCGGGCCGTCGACCACGCCCTGCGGCACGCGTCGGCCGTCGTCCACGAGGCCGACCCCGATCCGTACGACGCGGACGACCGCCTCGGCCGCCCCGCCTCGCTCCGCGTCCGGGCCCGCCGGACCGCCCGCGCGGTCCTGTTCTCCGAGGCGTCCTGGCGGTACGGGCTGCGGCTCGCGCTCTGCGTCGGCCTCGCGCAGGCCCTCGTCTCGCTGATCCCCGTGCCCCGCTCGTACTGGGTCGCCCTCACCGTCACGTTCGTCATGAAGCCCGACTTCGGCTCGGTCTTCTCGCGGGCCGTGCTCCGCGCCGCCGGCACGGCCGCCGGGCTCGTCCTGGCCGCCCTGGTCCTCTCCCAGGTGCCGCGCGGCTGGTGGGACGTGCCGGTCATGGTCGTGCTCGCGGCGCTCATCCCCGCCTTCTCCGCGAAGGGGTACGCCTTCCAGACCGCGGCCATCACCCCGGTCATCCTGCTGCTCTCCGACACGCTCAACCACCAGGGCTTCGACCTCGTCCTGCCCCGGCTCTACGACTCGCTCATCGGCTGCGGGATCGCGCTGGTCGCCGGCTACCTGCTCTGGCCGGAGTCCTGGCACGCCCGGATCGGCGACCGGCTCGCGGACGCGGTCGTGGACACCGCCGCGTACGTGACCTGCGCGTTCGACGGTGCCGGCCCGGACCGGGGCGGGCGGTTGCGGGCCCGCCGGAAGCTCTACCGGGACCTGTCGACCGTCCGCTCGGAGTTCCAGCGGGCCCTGACCGAGCCGCCGCCGACGGGCACCCGCGCCGCCGCCTGGTGGCCGCTCGTCGTCGCCGTGGAGCGGATCGTGGACGCGACGACCGCCGCCCGGATCCGGGTCGACCACGGCGCCCCCGCGCCCGACCCGGCGGAGGTCGCCGCCGTGCGGCGGGAGTTGCGGGAGCTCGCGGACGGACTGCGCGACACCGACACCCTCGTGGAGGTCCGCGCGGAACTCGCCGGCGACGAGAACGGAGTGCTGGCGCCGCTCCGTCAGGAGGTCGGCGCGGCCCGCGCCATCGCCGGTCCCGACCTGCGGTAAAACCCTCCCGGAGGGCGTACGGGAGAACTTACCGGCGGTCACGGAACGGAACCCTCCCCACCACCGTTACCGGAATCCACCCGGGCGACTACGATGCGCTCGATTCACCGTGATCCGCGCCCGCCGCCGTCGGCAACCGGCCCGACGGACGGGCCACCCAGCCCTGCCTCAGCCCCCGCGCCCCCGAGGACCCGCCATGCGCACCACCACGAACAGAGGGCTCCAGCCCAACGTCCTCGGTACCTTCGACACGATCGTGATGGCCGTCGCCGGGAGCGCCCCCGCCTATTCGCTGGCCGCGACCACCGCCGTCCTCTTCGGCGCGGTCGGCCTCGCGGGGCCCGCCGCGCTGCTCTACTGCGCGATACCGATGCTCGGCATCGTCCTCGCCTACGCCCGCCTCGGCCGCATCGACGTCAACGCCGGTGCCGGGTACTCCTGGGTGGGCCGCACGCTCCACCCCTTCCTCGGCTTCCTCGCCGGCTGGGCGCTCGTCTTCGCCGCCACCGTGTTCATGGTGGCCGGTTCGCTGCCCGCCGGCTCCCTCACGCTCTCCCTCGTCGACCCGGACCTCGCCGCGAACACCCCGCTCGCCGCGGCCGTCGGCGCCGGCTGGTTCCTGATGATGCTGCTCGTCGTCCTGGGCGGCGCCCGGCTCACCGTACGGGCGCAGTTGGTGATGTCCGGCGTCGAGATGCTGATCCTGCTCGCCTTCGTCCTGGCCGCCGTCGCGCACCGGGGCCGGGCCACCGCCTTCGACTGGTCCTGGTTCGCCCTCGACCGCTTCCACGGTGCGGACACCTTCGCCGCCGGGGCGCTGATCGCCGCGTTCTACTACTGGGGCTGGGACGTCACCAGCAACCTCAGCGAGGAGACCCGGAACAGCCGCCGCACCGCCGGGTTCGCCGCGCTCGTCGGCGTCGGCTTCGTCTTCCTCCTCTTCGAGGCCTTCACCGTCGCCGTGAACGTCCTGCTGAGCGCCGAGCAGATCCGCGCCGCCGGACCCAACGTCCTCGCCGTCCTCGGCCAGGCGATCTGGCCCGGCGTCGGCGGCAGACTGCTCGTCGTGGCCGTCCTGCTGTCCACCGTCGCCACCCTGGAGACCACGCTCCTCCAGGTCACCCGCTCGCTCTTCGCGATGGGCCGCGACCGGACCCTGCCGGCCGTGCTCGGGCGCGTGCACCACCGCTGGAACACCCCGTGGGTCGCGATCGCCGCCGTCGGCGGCGCCGCCCTCCTGATGTTCTGCGCGGCCGCGGCCGCCGGTTCGGTGCAGCGGATCCTCAGCGACGCCGTCGCCGCGATCGGCCTCCAGATCGCCTTCTACTACGGCCTCGCGGGCATCGCCGCCGTCGTCGCGTACAAGGCGGTGCTGTTCCGCTCCGTGCGGAACCTGGTCCTCGGCGGCCTGTGGCCGCTGCTCGGCTCCGCGTTCATGCTCTGGGCCTTCGTCGAGTCCCTCGGCGAACTCTCCACGACCGCCCTCACCATCGGCCTCGGCGGTCTGCTCCTCGGCGTGGTCCCGCTCCTCGTGTACTGGCGCAAGGGCAGCGACTACTACCGCCCGGCCCGCCTGGACGCGGTCCGCGCGCTCGCGGCGGCGGAGGGCTCGACCCCGGCCGCCCGCCCGCGCACGGGAACCCGCGACAAGGGCTACGCGACGGACTTCTGACCCGTACGGCCTTCTGCGAAGAGCGACTCCCGACCCGTACGAACTTCTGCGAACAGCGACTTCTGACGGCAGCCGAACCCGAAGGAGGCCCCCGATGGCCGTACGCCGCCGCTCCGTGCGCCCGGCGCGTCCGACGCGCTTCGCGCCCGACTTCGACCCGGACTTCGGGGACCGGGCGCTGACCGAGGCGCGCCACGACATCGTCATCGGCCGCTGGCAGGGCGTACGGGACCTGCTCGCCGCCACCGGTACGGACTGGGCGCGCCGCACCCACCGGCTGCGGCTCCTCTCGCACGCCGCCGCCGGCAGTTCCACCGTCGAGACCTGGCGGGCCGCCGAGCCCGGCAACCCCGACGTCGCCGTGCTGCGGGCCGCGACCGAGGTGGTCCGGGTCTTCGACACGGCCATCGCGGCCGGCCGGGGCGCCGTCGTCGACCGGGGCCGGATCGACGCCGCCGTCGACGCCTGCCGGAGCGCGGCCGAGGCCGCGCCGGCCGACCCGATGCCCTGGGTGTCGCTGCTCTCGGTGGCCCGGCTGTACGAGGGCGGGGTGCCGCGCCGCGAACTGCGCCACTGGTTCGACGAGTTGCGGCGCCGTGACCCGTACAACACCGAGGGCCACATCCAGGTCCTCCGCTACTGGTCGGCGCGGTGGCACGGCACGCACGGCAGCATGTACGACTTCGCCCGCGACGCGGCGGGCGTGGCACCGCCCGGTTCGCCGCTGCCGGTCCTGGTGCAGGTGGCCCGGGTCGAGGAGTACCGGTACATCGCGGACGGGGCACTCGGCCGGGGCCCGGTGCGCGGCTTCGACCAGCACTGGAAGCACGAACTGGCGGTGACCGAGCTGCGCCGCACCCACGCGCGCTGGATCGGCGGACGGGACCCCGGGCGCCCGGTCGCGCCGGAGGAGGTCGGCGACCTGAACTTCCTCGCCCACGCCGCCTGTTACGCCGGGCAGGTCGAGATCGCCCGGGAGCTGATGGGTCTCCTGGGCACGCGGGCGGCGTGGGTGCCGTGGTCGTACACGGGCGACCCGGAGGAGCAGTTCACGAGGTTCAGGGAGGGCCTGGGAGCGGAGTGACCCGCTCCCGGGCCCCGGGATCCCGCTAGACGCCGATGTCGCGGCCGTCCTCGCGCCAGACGGAGACGACCGCCGGGCGGACGATCCTCCCCGGTCCGTCGGGCCAGACGGAGGCGGGCTTCTCGACGGAGGCGCCGTCGACCTCGCCCGGGTGCTGCACGGCCACGAGGACGCGGCGGTCCTGGACGAGCGGCCCGCAGGTCTCGGCGCCGGTCGGCACGGTCAGGAACTGCTTGAGCTCACCGCGCCGCTCGCCGCGCGTGGCGACGCCGAACAGGCCGTCGTGCGAGCCGAGCTGGTTTCCGTCGGTGGAGATCCACAGGTTGCCGTGCGGATCGAAGGCGACGTTGTCCGGGCAGGAGATCGGGGAGACCTTCTCCTTGGGGAAGCCGGCGAAGTAGGTGGCCGGGTCGGCGGGATCGCCGGCGACGAGGAACAGCCGCCAGGCGAAGCCGTCGCCCGACGGGTCGTCCCCGTGCTCGGAGAGCTCCAGGATGTGGCCGTGCTTGTTGGCGTTGCGCGGGTTCGCCTCGTCGGCGGGCGCGTACCCCGCCTTGCCGCGGTTGGAGTTGTTGGTCAGCGCCACGTACACGCGGCCGGTGCGCGGGGACGGCTCGACGTCCTCGGGGCGGTCCATCTTCGTCGCCCCGACCTTGTCACCGGCGAGACGGGTGAAGACGTACACCTCCTCGGCGGTCATGCCGGGGACGTGCGAGACGGCACCGTCGGGACCGGCCGTGGCGAGCGGGATCCACACCCCGGAACCGTCGAACTCGCCGTCGGAGGGCGGCTTGCCGGTGCCGTCGACCTCGCCGGCGGGCGAGTCGCCGGTGAACGCGGCGACGTACAGGGTGCCCTCGTCGAGGAGGGTGAGGTTGTGCTCGTGGGCGGCGCGGGACGACCCCCTCCTCATCCGCTTGGACGAGACGAACTTGTAGAGGTAGTCGAACCGCTCGTCGTCACCCATGTAGACGACCGGGCGGCCGTCCTCGGTGAGCCGGGGCTGCGCGGCCTCGTGCTTGAAGCGGCCGAGCGCGGTGCGCTTGCGGGGCGTGGACTCCGGGTCGTACGGGTCGAGCTCGACGACCCAGCCGAAGCGGTGCACCTCGTTGGGCTCCTGCTCGAGGTCGAAGCGCTTGTCGAAGCGCTCCCACTTCCGCTCGGAGGCGCCGGTGCCGACGCCGTACCGCTTGTCGGTGGCGCTCGACCCGTTGGCGAAGTACTGGTTGATGTTCTCCTCGCCGTGGAGCGTGGTGCCCCACGGGGTGGTGCCGCCGGAGCAGTTGTTGAGCGTGCCGAGGACGGTGCGGCCGTCCGGGTCGGCGGAGGTCCTGACGAGGTCGCCGCCGGCCGCCGGGCCGGTGAGCTCGAACTCGCTGGTCGCGGTCAGGCGCCGGTTGAGCCGGTGCCGGGTGACGGCGGTGAGCCTGCCGGTGCGGTGCTCCTCCTGGACCACGACGACACCGAGGCCGTGCGCGGCCCAGGCGATCTCGACCTGCTCGCGGGTCGGGTTCTGGGGGTCGTACCCCCGGAACATCAGCACCTCGTCGGTGTACTCGTGGTTGGCGACGAGGACCTGGCGGTGCGGCTCGTGGCGCAGCGGCAGGAGGGAGAGGAAGTCGTTGTTGTAACCGAACTGGCCGGCCTGCGCCTTCGCGGTCTGGTTCTCGGAGTCGAAGGCGGGCGCGCCGCGGAGGATGGGCTCGCCCCAGCGGATGACCACGTTCTGCTCGTACCCGGCGGGGACGGTGACCCGGTCGGCGGTGTTGGGCGCGACGGGCGCGAAGCGCAGGCCGCGGGCGCCGTCGACGGGCTTCTGCGGCCGGGCGGCGACGGCCTCGGGGGAGCTCCCGACGGTCACGGCCCCGCCGACGGCGGAGACGACGGTCACGGCGGCGGCGGCGCGCAGCGCGGAACGGCGGGAGAGCGCACCGGCTATGACGTCGCCGATGTACTCGTTGTCGCTGGTGTTGGGCACCTCGTGGAAGCAGGCGTCACCGCAACGGAACCGGCAGGTGAGGGCGGAACGACCGCCTCCGTGCGGGTTCGTGCTCAGCAGCGGCAGCAGTTTGCGCACTTCGTCCTCCTCCGGCGCAGACCGCGCCGACATGACGTCGGGATTGCTTCGGCGGTGACGCTATGTGCGGAGATCCGCACGGGGACGGCGCCGGAGTGAACGACGCGTGAACGCACGCCGACCGGCGGCGACCGGGTCATCGGAGGCGCAAGGGGCGGCCGCTAACCTTACGTATCCGCCCTGGCCAGGGATGAAAGTCCCGAAACGCCCAGTACGGACATTCACACTGCACCCCCACTCATGCGAAAGGGTTCGCCCATGGGTATTCGGAGCATGCTGCGCAAGGTGTTCGGCCGGGACCGCGAGGAGTCCCCGGCACCCTCCGTCCCGTCCCAGACGCGTGAGACCCCGGAGGCGGTGGAGGCGGTGGCGCCCGCGAAGCCGAAGGAGGCCGAGGCGCCCGCGGCGGCCCCGGAGACGGCGGAGACGGCGAAGCCCGTGGAGGAGGCGGAGTCCGCGGAGGCCGTGGAGGAGGCGAAGTCCGCGGAGGCCCCGGAGACCGCGGCCCGCCGAGCGGCGGACGACCTGGTGGCGGCCGCCTTCGACAACCCGCAGATCCCGAGGGCGCGGACGGCCGACGCCGGGGAGACCGGGAAGGCGCCCGCGACGGCCGCTGCCGTGGAGGCGGAGTCCGCGGAGGCCGTGGAGGCGGAGCCGGTCGCCGCGGAGACGGCAGACGCTCCCGCGGAGGCGGAGCCGGTCGCCGCGGAGACGGCAGACGCTCCTGCGGAGGCGGAGCCGGTCGCCGCGGAAGCGGCCGAGGTCGAGGCCGTGGTGGACGCGGCGGAGCCGGACGTCGAGGAGTCGACCGCTGTCACAGCGGATGCGGCGGCCGAGGCGGCGGAGCCGGAGGCGTCCGACGCCACGGACGAGCCCGCCGCCCCGGCCGAGCCGGGCGCCGACGCCACGGACGAGCCGGAGGCCCAGGACGTCGAGGTCACGACCGACGGGGCCCGGGCCGAGGCGGAAGCGACCGTCGTCGCGGACGACACGAACCCGGCGGAGCCCGAGGTGGACGAGCCGCGGGCCGAGGCCACCGCTCCGGCGGAGCCGGAGACGACCGTCGCGGACGAGCCGCAGGCCGAGACCGACACCCCGGCGGAGGCCGACGCCGCCGACGAGCCGCAGGCCGAGACCGACACCCCGGCGGAGGCGGAGGCGGTCGTCGTCACGGACGAGCCGGTCGCCGTCGCGGCCACCGAGCCGGAGGCCCAGGACGTCGAGGTCACGACCGACGGGGCCCCCGCGCCCGTCGCCCCCGCCCTCCCCCTCGCCGCGGTCAAGGCCGCCGCCCCGCACCTCGCGGACGCGTACAAGGCCGCCGGGGCGCAGCTCAAGAAGCAGGGGCTCACGGGGACGCGGGCGGCCGTGTACCTCGTGGTGGACCGGTCGGGTTCGATGCGCGGGTACTTCAAGGACGGCTCCGTGCAGCGGCTCGCCGAGCAGGTCACCGCGCTCGCGGCGCACCTCGACGAGGACGCCGAGGTCACGACCGTGTTCTTCTCGACGGACATCGACGGCACGGTCGCCCTGACCCCCGCCGACCTCACCCCCACCCGGCTCGAGGAGATCAACGGCACCCTCGGCCGTCTGGGCCGCACCAACTACCACCGGGCCGTCGAAGAGGTCCTGGCCCACCACGAGAAGAACGACCCGGCCCGCCCGGCGCTCGTCGTGTTCCAGACGGACGGCGCCCCGGAGTCGAGGACGGCCGCGACGCAGGCCCTCGCCGAGGCGGCGGAGAAGCCGTTGACCTGGCGGTTCGTGGTCTGGGGCGAGGAGGACAACAAGGCCTTCGACTACCTCCGGAAGCTCGACGGCACCCCCCGCACGTCGACGTACTTCGCGGGCGCGACCCCCGGGGAGACGACGCACGCGGCGTTCTACCGGGGCCTGCTCACCGGCCTGGAGCTCTAGCCGCGGACGGCGGTGACGGTGGCGGTGACCGGCAGGGTCACCGTCACCACCAGCCCGCCGCCCTCCCCTGCGGACCGCGCCACGGCCCGTACGGCCCCGCCGTGCGCGACGGCGATCGACCGCACGATGGAGAGCCCGAGCCCCGCGCCGGGCCCCGTCCGGTCCCGCCCCTCCCCCCGCCGGAAGGGTTCGAAGAGCCCGTCGACCTCCCCTGCGGGGACGACCGGCCCGGTGTTGACGACGGTCAGGACACCGCCCTCGGCCCGTACGGCGACCTCGCCCCCCGGCACGTTGTGGCCGACGGCGTTCGCGACGAGGTTCCGCACGAGCTGCGCGAGCAGCACCCGGCTCCCCCGTACGACACCGCCGTCGGCGACCACGCGCGCGTGCGGGTACTCCTCGGCCACGACCTCCCCGAACCGCACGTGGTCCTGTTCGGCGAGCCCCCGCTCGCTCCGCGCGAGGAGCAGCAGCCCGTCGATGAGGCGCTCGCTGCGCCGGTTGGCGTCGAGGAGGACCTGCCGGACGTCGCAGTCGTCGTCGAGTCCGATCTGGATCGCGGCGCGCTGGGTGGCGAGCGGGGTCCGCAGCTCGTGGGAGGCGTTCGCGATGAAGCGGCGCTGGCTGTCGAAGGCGTTCTCCAGGCGTCCGAGCAGCGCGTCGATCGTGTCGCCGAGCTCCTTGAGCTCGTCGTCGGGCCCGCGCACGGCCAGCCGGTCGCCGAGGTTCCGCTCGGAGAGCCGCCGGGCGCGGGCGGTCATCTCGTGGACGGGCCGCAGGACCCGCCCGGCGGTCCACCAGCCGACGACGACGGCGCCGCAGGCCACGACGAGCAGGGCCAGGGAGGACCACATGAGCATCTGCTCGCCGGCGGCCCGGCTGACGTCGTCGCCGATCCGGTACGCCTCGGCAACGACGACGTCGCCCTCGTCCGCCCGCGCGACGATCGCGTCGGCGTCGGCGTCCGTACCAGCCCTGACCAGCAGGTTCACGAGGAGCAGCAGCACCGCTCCGAGGACGAGGAAGACGCCTCCGTAGACGAGCGCGATGCGGGTGCGGATGGTGGACCCGGCCCCGAGGAGCCCGGGGCGGCTCACAGCGCGTACCCCACGCCCTGCACGGTCCGGATGAGGCCCGGCTCGCCCAGCTTGGCCCGCAGCTTGCTCATGCAGACCCGCACGGCCCCGGTGAAGGGGTCGGTGTGGACGTCCCAGGCGCGTTCGAGGAGTTCCTCGGCGGAGACGACGGCGCCGTCCGCCTCCAGGAGGAGCTGGAGGACGGAGAACTCCTTGGGGGAGAGGTCGAGGTCCCGCCCGTCGCGGACGGCGGTGCGCCGGACGGTGTCCAGGAGGAGGCCGTCGCGGGCGAGGAGGGGCGGGAGGGCGGGGCGGGCGGAGCGGCGCCGGAGGGCGCGGACGCGGGAGACGAGCTCGGGGAAGTCGAAGGGCTTGCCGAGGTAGTCGTCGGCGCCGAGGTCGAGGCCGTCGACGCGGTCCTCGACGGCGGAGGAGGCGGTGAGCATGAGGATCCGGGTGGGCGATCCGGCGGCGACGAGCCGCCGGGCCACGTCGTCGCCGTGGACGCGGGGCAGATCGCGGTCGAGGACGAGCACGTCGTAGGGGCCGGGGACGGCGCGAGGACCGCCGACGGTGTACGTCCCGCCGATGGCGTACGTCCCGTCGGCACCGTACGGAGGCAGCCCGAGGGCCTCCAGGGCGTCGTCCCCGCCGTGGGCGACGTCGACGGCGAAGCCGGCCCGCCGCAGGCCGGTGGCGAGGAGGGCGGCGAGGTCGAGCTCGTCCTCGGCTACGAGTACACGCATGCCGTTCATCATCCACACCCCCGGTTCGGGGATGTGAGTGGATCTTCGTACGACCGTTAGGATTTCGACCATGGCGGCCACTGGATCCGAGAAGCAGGGGGCGAAGGCGTACTACGTCACGACCCCCATCTACTACGTCAACGACGCTCCTCACCTGGGCCACGCCTACACGACCGTCGCAGGCGACGTGCTCACGCGCTGGCACCGTCAGCGCGGCGAGAAGGTGTGGTACCTCACCGGCACGGACGAGCACGGTCAGAAGATCATGCGCACGGCCGAGGCGAACGACGTCACGCCCCAGGCCTGGTGCGACAAGCTCGTCGAGGAGGCGTGGAAGCCCCTCTGGGAGCACCTGAACATCGCGAACGACGACTTCATCCGTACGACGCAGAAGCGCCACACGGACCGCGTCCAGGAGTTCGTGCAGGACCTGTACGACAAGGACGAGATCTACAAGGGCGGCTACGAGGGTCCGTACTGCGTGGGCTGTGAGGAGTACAAGCTCCCCGGCGACCTCATCGAGGCGGAGGACGGCACGAAGCTGTGCCCGATCCACAAGAAGCCGGTGGAGATCCTCAAGGAGGAGAACTACTTCTTCAAGCTGAGCGAGTACGGCCCGAAGCTCCTGGAGTTCTACGAGGCGAACCCGGGCTTCATCCAGCCGGAGTCGGCCCGCAACGAGGTCGTGAACTTCGTCAAGCAGGGCCTCCAGGACCTGTCGATCTCGCGCTCGACGTTCGACTGGGGCATCCCGATCCCGTGGGACGAGAAGCACGTCATCTACGTGTGGGTCGACGCGCTCCTGAACTACGCGACGGCCGTCGGCTACAACGAGAACCCGGCGAAGTTCGAGGAGACCTTCCCGGCCGACGTGCACCTGGTCGGCAAGGACATCCTGCGGTTCCACGCGGTGATCTGGCCGGCGATGCTGATGGCGCAGGGCCTGCCGGTGCCGGGCAGGGTCGCGGC
The DNA here is from genome assembly GCF_055582805.1 of Streptomyces sp. NPDC107498. Classification (NCBI taxonomy): domain Bacteria; kingdom Bacillati; phylum Actinomycetota; class Actinomycetes; order Kitasatosporales; family Streptomycetaceae; genus Streptomyces; species Streptomyces sp. NPDC107498. Next base: position 301,218 of record NZ_JBVJPE010000006.1, read on the forward strand.
CAACGGCTGGCTGATGGTCGGCGGCGAGAAGATGTCGAAGTCGAACCTGACGGGCATCAAGCCGCAGGACCTGACCTCGCACTTCGGCGTGGACGCGTACCGCTGGTACTTCCTGCGGGCGATCGCCTTCGGCAGCGACGGCTCGTTCTCGTGGGAGGACTTCTCCGCCCGCTACACGAGCGAGCTGGCGAACGACTACGGCAACCTCGCCTCGCGCGTGGCGGCGATGGTCGGCAAGTACTTCGGCGGCGAGCTGCCGGCGTCGACGGCCGACGGCGACGCCGAGAAGGCGATCCACGAGGGCCTGGCCAAGGCCGTCGCGACGGCCGACGCGAAGATCGGCGAGGAGCTGGACTTCCAGGCCGGCATCCTGGCGATCTTCGACTTCGTGAAGCAGGTCAACGGCTACATCACGGAGCAGGAGCCGTGGAAGGTCGCGAAGGACGAGAGCGAGGAGGGCCGCGCCCGCCTCGCCACCATCCTCTACACGGCCGCCGAGTCCCTCCGCGCCGTCGCCGTCCTCCTCAACCCGATCATGCCGGAGACCTCGCAGGCCCTCTGGGAGTCCCTGGGCGCCGAGTCGTCCCTGGGCGCCCTGGCGGAGCAGCCGGTCCAGTCGTCGGCGACGTGGGGGCAGCTCCCGGCCGGTGCGACGGTGACGAAGGGCGCGGTGCTGTTCCCGCGCCTGGAGGACCCGAAGAAGGACTGACGCACTGACGTACGAAGAAGGCCGCCGTCCCGGCATGGATCCGGGGCGGCGGCCTTTTCGATGCCGTACGGCGGGTCACCAGGTCAGGACCAGGGCGGCGACGGCGGGCGCCATGTAGACGAGCGGGAAGGGGGCGTGGCCGTACGCGCGGGCCCGCAGCACGGTGATCACCGCTCCGGTGAAGTACAGGATGAGCCCGATCGCGGCGAGGGTCCCGATGACGGGGACGTAGAACCCGACGACGAGCCCGACGGCCCCGGCGACCTTGGCGGCCCCGAGCAGGTTCCACCAGGCCCGCGGCACGCCGTACTCGGCCAGCGGCTCGACGACGAACTTCGCCTTGGCGAAGATCGACACCCCGGAGAAGCCGGCCATGAACGCGGCGACGGCGGTGACGACGATGGCGGTGGTGGACATCTCGGCGAACATCTCGGCTCCTCGGGCCCGTTCCGTGTCCGCCTCGACCGAGCCGGACACCCCACTGACGGAGCCGGGACGAGGAATGTGACAGCCGCCGGAGAATCACTTTCTCGCCGGCCCGCGGAACCGGGACGTGACGCACCGCGGGGAAAGGCTTTGCGGGCCCTCGCGGCCCGGTGCCGGCCCGGTGACGACCACGGCCGAGGCATGTCGACCCAGGAGGGGACGTCCCCGTGCACGCCCCGGTACCCGACCGGCACCGGAAGCTCGAAGCGTGCGGCCTCCAGGTCCTGGACCTCGACAGGTCGCCCCGCTTGCCCGATGTCCACCGGGCCTTCCAGGCCTTCGCGGGGTACGAGGCGAACCGACCGCCACGGTCGGCCCTGCCCGACCCGACGTCGCGGCGGAACTGGACCGCCGGTGGGATTCCCTGACGGCGACCGCCCGACTCGCCACGACGGAAGGCGAGTTCTACCTGCCGACACCGGGCCGGGGCGGTCACGGGGCGGACTGGGCGCGCGTGAAGGACCTCGTGGGCACCGGCCCGCCCTCCCGCACCCTGGCAGGCACCGGCCTCACGGAGTTCCTGGCCGTTTCCGTGGACGGGCGGATCATGTGCGCCGTGTCCGACGAGGAGTACGACAAGTGCATCATCGTGCACCGGTTCGACGAAGAGCGCCGTGGAGCCTGACCGACGGCCCGTCGTCCCGGTGCCGGTGCCGGTGCCGGTGCCGGTGCCGGTGGGCAAGCGTCTGGACACCACGGTGGCACGCAGGTTCGCGGCGGGCTGCCGTGCGGTGGGCGCGGACCGAATCCTGCGCCTCGCCTCCCACGAGGGCCCGGCCGTCGACCTGCGCCTTACGGAAACCGACCTCGTCGACATCGCTCCACCGGCCCTCCTGCTCGCCCCGGGCGGGGCTGAGGCCCTGCTGTTCCCCGAACCGGGGTACGCGCTCATCACCGGGACCCGGGACTTTCTGGCCGCCGCCGTGGCGGAGGGAACCGACGCGGCACGGGCACGGTTCGGGCGCCACGCCCGGACGGTGAAGGGACGGTGGCCCCGCACCGTGGAGATCGCCCGCGCTTACCCACCCGTGCACAGGGTGTGGTTCCGCTCGGCGGATGTCGCACCCGGGACGGCATCGGCACAACTGCTGTCGCTGTTGGACGACTTCACCCGAGGACGGTGCACGGCGGCCGACTTCGCCGAAGGATGGTGGGAGACCCGGAGGGTGGCGCAGGCGAGCGGAGGGGCGGAGCTCTGGCCGAGCTCTTCGACCGCGTGTTCCTGACGCTGGAGGACTACACACCGGACCCCACCCTGCGGGAACCCGGCGATCTCACCGACACCGAACTGCGGCAGGTGATACGTGACTTCCGTCGCACGCGCGGCGGCCTGGTGGTGGTGTCGACCCGGAGGAAGGTCCTGGGGACGGCCGCTCTGGACGGGCTCGCGCGGGCGGTTCTCCGTCCTGTCCGCAAGCTCGCGGAAGAGGACCTGTCACGCCTCCCAGCCGGGGACGGGGCGGTGAACGACTACCTCAGGTCCTTGCAGGAGTTCAGCGCGATCGTCGAGTAGAGCTTCGGCACGTTATGGCGGTACGCGTACGCCCCGCTGGGCCGCCGCATCTCCAAGCAGTCCCCTCTGGAAACGGTCCACTTCACCTGGGACGGCACGACCCTCTGCGAACAGACGACGGCCGACGTCACCGTCACCTGGGACCATGCGGGCCTGCGCCCCCTGGCCCAGACGGAACGCCGCACGGCCGCGGACTCCACGGACGAGCGCTTCTTCGCCGTCGTCACGGACCTGATCGGCGCCCCGACGGAACTGGTCGACGAATCGGGGGCCTTGGCGTGGCGCACGCGCACGACCCTCTGGGGCACGACGACCTGGAACCGCGACACCACGACGTACACCCCACTCCGCTTCCCGGGCCAGTACTTCGACCCGGAGTCGGGGCTGCACTACAACTACTTCCGCTACTACGACCCGGAAACGGCACGGCAGCATCTGGTTTCACCCCGACATCGACCGATCCCGGTGTTGCTACTGTGTTCGCACGACATTCAGAGCAATACGGCGATGCCGTCGTGCACCTCATACCAAGAAGTTCTCTGGAAGGGGTGCCCATGGAACGCGGATTCATTCCACCAGAGGCAGAAGTAGCAGTGGGGCTTCCTGCAGGCGAGCTTGCCGGACGCGCCGGAGCGACAATACCCTCGAGTGCCGCAAGAGACATTCTTGCCGGAATGGACATCCATGTCCCGAAGATCAACGATTACGGGGACATCACTGACGCCCTCAGGTTCGACGTACCCAAACTGAATCCCGAGCAGGTGGCCAGGTTTATCCAGGAGGCATACAGACATGGCGGACAGCAGTAGGCTTCAAATTTATTCCGTCGAGGAGATGGTCGACGGCGGGGGAACCTGTATCGTCCGCTGTATCGGTGGCGTCGCGCGGGTCGGTCAGGAGTTTCTCATCGAGGGCGAAGAATCAGCTCACCCGGTCCGACCGTTCACCCTGGATCAAATTGACCGATACAATCGACAGGTAGAATTCTTCGATCCTCCGCACAATGCGAGAGTGCATCTTTCCGGCCGCCCCCTCGCTGGCCTGAGGGAAGGATCCGTGCTGGTGTCTCTCGACGAGTGATCAGAACCGTGAGACATCACAGCTGGTTCGGGGAGACCATCGCCCAGCACCTCCAGTAGGACGAGCGACGACGGATCGGATACGCGAAGGGCCCGGAATCCCTCAGGATTCCGGGCCCTTCGCCGCGCGAGCGGGAGGCTTAGCGTCCCGCCTCCGGGTGGACCGACTCCGTGACCGGGCGGTCCTCCGTCTTCTTCTCGACCGGCTTGCGGAGCTGGATGTTCAGCTCGCGCAGGCGGGACTCGTCCAGCTCGGTCGGGGCGCCCATCAGGAGGTCCTGGGCGTTGCCGTTGAGCGGGAAGGCGATGGTCTCGCGGATGTTGGGCTCGTCGGCGAGGAGCATGACGATGCGGTCGACGCCCGGGGCGATGCCGCCGTGCGGCGGGGCGCCGTACTCGAAGGCGCGGAGCATGCCCGCGAACTCGTTCTCGACGGTCTCGCGGCTGTAGCCCGCGATCTCGAAGGCCTTGAACATGATCTCGGGCTCGTGGTTCCGGATGGCGCCGGAGGAGAGCTCGATGCCGTTGCAGACGATGTCGTACTGCCAGCCGAGGACGTCCAGCGGGTCCTGGGTCTCCAGGGCCTCCAGGCCGCCCTGCGGCATGGAGAACGGGTTGTGCGAGAAGTCGATCTTGCCGGTCTCCTCGTCCCGCTCGTACATCGGGAAGTCCACGATCCACGCGAAGCGGAAGACGTTCTCCTCGAACCGGCCGGCGCGCTTGGCGGCCTCGACGCGGACCGGACCCATGATCTTGGAGACCTCGTCGAACTCGCCCGCACCGAAGAAGACGGCGTGGCCGGGCTGGAGGCCCAGGCGCTCGGTGAGGACCTTGACGTTCTCCTCGGTGAGGAACTTGGCGATCGGGCCGGTCAGGGCGTTGCCCTCGCCGACGCGGACCCAGGCCAGGCCCTTCGCGCCCAGCGAGACCGCGAAGTCGCCGAGCGAGTCGAAGAACTTGCGCGGCTGGTCGCCGGTGTCCGGGACGGCCAGGGCGCGGACGTGCTTGCCGGCGAAGGCCTTGAACTCGGAGTTCTCGAAGACGTCGGTGAGGTCGACGAGTTCGAGGTCGGTGCGCAGGTCGGGCTTGTCGTTGCCGTACTTGAGCATCGACTCGCGGAACGGGATCCGCGGGAACGGCGAGGTGACGTGGCGGCCGCCGCCGAACTCCTCGAAGAGCTCCGTCATGAGCTTCTCGATCGGCTGGAAGACGTCCTCCTGCTCGACGAAGCTCATCTCGACGTCGAGCTGGTAGAACTCGCCGGGCGAGCGGTCGGCGCGGGCGTCCTCGTCGCGGAAGCAGGGCGCGATCTGGAAGTACCGGTCGAAGCCGGAGATCATCAGCAGCTGCTTGAACTGCTGCGGCGCCTGCGGCAGCGCGTAGAACTTGCCCGGGTTCAGACGGGACGGGACGACGAAGTCGCGGGCGCCCTCGGGGGAGGTCGCGGCGAGGATCGGGGTCGCCATCTCGTTGAAGCCGAGGGCCACCATCTTGGAGCGGATGGAGGCGATGACGGCGGAACGCAGCATGATGTTGCGGTGCATGCGCTCGCGGCGCAGGTCGAGGAAGCGGTACTCCAGGCGCCGCTCCTCGTTCACGCCGTCGTCGGTGTTGATGGTGAAGGGGATCTGCTTGGCGGCGCCCAGGACCTCGACCTCGGCGGCCTCGATCTCGATCTCGCCGGTGGGCAGCTCGGGGTTGACGTTCTCCGCGCCGCGGGAGACGACCTTGCCGTCCACGCGGACGACGGTCTCCTTCGTCAGCTTGTCCAGGACCTCGGCGGCGGGGGTGCCGGGCCGGGCGACGAGCTGCGTGATGCCGTAGTGGTCGCGCAGATCGATGAAGAGGATGCCGCCCAGGTCGCGCCGATTGTGCAGCCAGCCGCTCAGCCGGACGTCGGTGCCGACGTCAGAGGCGCGGAGCTCGCCGCAGGTGTGGGACCTGTACCGATGCATCGTCGTTCATCCAGTCTTCGGGATCTCGGGGTGGGGCGCCGCCGGCCGTGACCGCTGTCACAGATGTCACGGGACACGAGGGCAGACCCACCCAGAGTACCGGCCGGGCCAAGATCGCATCTCGAATACCCTCGGTGGCGGCCTGCTGTCCGATATTCATAAAGTGGGGCAATGCGCACCGAGGACGTCCTGGCCGCGATCGCGACCGGCCTGTGGCGCTGGGACAACGCGTCCGGGATCGTCTCGCTCGACGCCGAGGCCGCCCGGCTGCTCGGGCTGCCCGCCGAGCCCGTGCGGCTCACCGAGGCGGCCGTGCGGTCCCGTTTTCATCCGGTCGACTGGAACGAGATCGACGGGGTGGTCAACCTCGCCGTCGCCGAGGGCACCCTCGCCGAGGCCCGACTGCGGATCATGGACGAGCACGGACGGGTGATCCGTACCGTACGGAGCAGGTCGAAGCCGCTCGTCGAGGGGAACGACTACCAACTGGTCGGCACCCTCCAGGAGGTCGCCGAGCAGCTGCCGGGCACCGCCGCCCGCACCCCCGTCACCGGTGACTGGCGCCGCTCCCGCGAGGCCTTCCTGCTCGACGCGGGGCGGGCGCTCGCCGAGGCGCGGTCGACGGCCGAGGTGCTGCGGGTGGCGGCCTCGCTGTCGATGCCCGGCTTCTCGCCGGACGGGCTCGCCGTCTTCGGGGTGGCGGGCGACCGGCTGACGATCATCGGCCACCACGGGCACAGCGAGGGCGACGAGGGGCCGTTCTCGTCGATGTCGCTGGCCACGGACTATCCGGCGGCCGAGGTCGTGCGGACCGGGCGGGCGATCTACCTGCCGACCCCGGAGGAGTACCTGCGCCGCTTCCCCACGACCTGGCCGCTCGTGCAGCGCTTCGGGCGCCGTTCCTGGGCCTTCGTGCCGCTCGTCGTCGCCGGGCGCACGATGGGCGCCTGGATGGCGGCCTTCAAGCACCCGGTGGCGTTCACGCCCGACGAACGTTCCGTGCTGACGACCGTCGCGCGGATGCTCGCGCAGGCCCTCGCACGCGCGGGCGTGGCCGAGTCCGAGCGCGAGCTGTCGCTCGGACTCCAGCGGACGATGATGCCGGTCCTCGGGCCGGGCATCCCCGGCATCCGGGTCGCCGCGCGGTACGTGCCGACCGGCGGCGGTCTCCAGGTCGGCGGCGACTGGTACGACATGATCCGGCTGCCCGGCGGCTCCTCCCGCACCGGCGGGCACGGCCCGGGCCGGATCGCCCTCGTCATCGGCGACGTGCAGGGGCACGACGTGCGGGCCGCCGGTCTGATGGGGCAGCTGCGGATCGCCCTGCGCGCGTACGCATCCGAGGGCCACCGGCCGGACGCGGCCCTCGCGCGCGCCTCCCGCTTCCTCTACGGGATCACGGACGGTGACGACGGGCAGGACGGCGGTCCGCGCTTCGCGACCTGCCTCTACCTGGAGGTCGACCTGGAGACGGGGACCGTCGACATCGCGCGCGCGGGCCATCCGGACCCGGCGGTACGGATGAACGACGGAACGGTTCTCCTCAGGCCCACGGCCGGCGGGCTGCCGCTCGGCATCGACCCGGACACCGACTACCCCACCACCCGGCTCACCCTGGACCCCGGGGAGACCCTCATGATCTGCACCGACGGGCTCCTGGAGACCGGCGGACACGACCTGGACAGCGGCTGGGACCGGGTCAGGGAGCTTCTGGAGTCCCATGACGGCGACGACCTGGAGCGGCTCGCCGACGCCCTCGTGGAGGCCGTCCACGGGCCCGGCTCGCACCACACGACGGGGCCGCTCGCCGACCGCCGCGAGGACGACATCGCCGTCCTGCTGCTCTCCCGCCGGCCCGTCGGCGCCGTCCAGGAGGCCCCGCGCCGCACCCTGATGACGATCGCCCAGGCGGAGCCGGAGCGGATCGCCGAGGCGCGCGAGCAGGTCCGGCAGCTGCTGCACGACTGGTCGGACGAGGACCAGCTCGACGCGGCGGTCCTGATGGTCTCCGAGATGGTCACGAACGTCCTCGTCCACACCGACGGCGACGCGCTCCTGGTGGCGGAGGTCGCCTGCGGCGAGAAGACGCGGCGGCTGCGCGTGGAGGTCTCCGACGGCAGCGACGAGCTGCCGCACAAGCGGCACCCGGGCGAGATGGCGTCGAGCGGGCGGGGCCTGCTCCTGATGGAGATGCTGGCGGACGCGTGGGGCGTCGACCCGCGGGGCGAGGGCAAGGCGATCTGGTTCGAGCTGAACGAACCGGACTCGGATCCGTTCGTGGGACCCGGCCAGGGGGCCCCGGAACGGCTCCCGGCCTCGTGCGGGCCCGGCAACCCGACGTCGGCCTGACGCCCACGGCCCGACATCGGCCTGACGCCCGGCGGTCCGAGCTCGTTCAAGCCCTGCGACCCGACACCGATCCGGCGCCCAGCAGCCCGGCCCGATCGGCGAGAGACCCCCTAGTCCTCCTCCGCAGGGGTTCCGTACCGTCTGCGCAGCTCTCCCAGGATCCCCGTCGCGGCGGCCGTCAGCGGGACGGCGAGCAACATGCCCAGGACGCCCGCGACGGACGCGCCGGCCGTGATCGCCAGCATGACCACGGCCGGGTGCATCTGGACGGTCCTGCTCTGGACGAGGGGCTGGAGGACGTGGCCCTCGACGACCTGGACGGCCAGGACGACGCCGAGCACCCACAGCGCGATGACGAAGCCCCGGTCGGCGAGGGCGACGAGGACGGCGACGGCGCCGGAGAGGAAGGCCCCGAGGTACGGGATGTAGGCGGTGACGAAGACGAGCGCGGCGAGCCCCACGGCGCCGGGCACGTCGAGGACGACCAGGCCGATCCCGATGAGGACGGCGTCGACGAGGGCGATGAAGGTGGTGCCGCGCATGAAGCCCTCGACGGCCTCGAAGGCGCGGCGCGCCATGGCCTCGACGAGGTCGCCGGTGCCGCGGGGGGCCAGGGAGCGCAGGGCGCCGGCGGCCCGGTCGGAGTCCTTGAGGAAGAAGAAGATGAGGAACAGGGCGAGGACGGCGGTGGCGAGCATCTGGCCGACGACGCTGAGGCCGCTGATGACGCCGGAGGCGGCGGTGCCGCCGAACTCCTTGAGGAGCTTCTCGGCGTTCCCGGCCAGGTCGTCGAGCGAGGTGCCGGCGGCGCCGAGGTGGTCGGCGATGTCGGAGGCGGCCCGCCGGACCGAGGCGATGATCTGGTCGCCGGTCTCGATGAGGGCGGCGACGACGATGTACGTGGCGCCGCCGACGACCACGAGGACGGCGACGACCGTGAGCGCGGCGGCGAGCCCCCTGCGCACCTTCATCCGCAGCAGGCGCCGGTGGAGCGGGCCGAGGAGGGCGGTGCCGAGGATCGCGAGGAGGACGGGGGTGACGGCCGTCTTGAGGACGGCGCAGAGCCAGACGAGGACGGCGGCGACCCCGGCGGCGAGCAGCAGGACGACGCACCAGGCGGCGAACCGGCGGGCGGGTTCGGGGAGCAGGGGCTCGGGTGGGAGGGGCGCTCGGCTCGGCTGCACCCGACCACCGGACCACGCCCGTCGGCGCGGCGTCGCGCGCTGACGGGCCGTCCGGGTGACGGCCCGTCAGCGACGGGTGTCCGCCGTCACTCGCCCATTCCGTGGACCGCCGGGACCGTGCCGAGGCGGCCGGCCTGGAAGTCCTCGAAGGCCTGGCGCAGTTCGGCCTGGGTGTTCATGACGAACGGGCCGTAGTGGGCCATGGGCTCGCGGATCGGCTGCCCGCCGAGGAGGACGACCTCCAGGTCCGGGGCGTTGCCGTCCTGCTTCTCGTCGGCGCGGACGGTGAGCGCCCCGCCCTTGCCGAAGACGGCGGTCTGGCCGGTGTGGACCGGGCGCCGGTCGGTGCCGACGGTGCCGCGGCCGGCGAGCACGTACGCGAGGCCGTTGAAGTCCTCGCGCCAGGGCAGGCTGATCTCGGCGCCGGGGCGCAGGGTGGCGTGGATCATCGTGATCGGGGTGTGGGTGATGCCGGGCCCCTCGTGGCCGTCGAGCTCGCCGGCGATGACGCGGAGCAGCGCGCCGCCGTCGGGGGTGGTGAGCAGCTGGACCTGGCCGCCGCGGATGTCCTGGTAGCGGGGGGCCATCATCTTGTCGGAGGCGGGCAGGTTCACCCACAGCTGGAGGCCGTGGAAGAGGCCGCCGCTGACGACGAGGGACTCCGGCGGGGCCTCGATGTGGAGGAGGCCGGAGCCGGCGGTCATCCACTGGGTGTCGCCGTTGGTGATGGTGCCGCCGCCGCCGTTGGAGTCCTGGTGGTCGAAGGTCCCGTCGATGATGTAGGTGACGGTCTCGAAGCCCCGGTGGGGGTGCCAGGGCGTGCCCTTGGGCTCTCCGGGCGCGTACTCCACCTCACCCATCTGGTCCATCATGATGAACGGGTCGAGGTACTGGTAGTTGATCCCGGCGAACGCGCGGCGCACCGGGAAGCCCTCCCCCTCGAAGCCCGAGGGGGCCGTGGTGACGGCGAGCACGGGGCGGGAGACGGCGTCGGCGGGGGCGGCGACGCGCGGCAGGGTGAGCGGGTTCTCGACAGTCACAGCGGGCATGACCGGACCTCCTAGGTGCGACCTTGTACGTCCACTTTAGTTGAACGATGAACTTCCTGCCACCCGGAACGCGGAACGCCCGGGAGGAATTCCTCCCGGGCGTTCCCACGTGCGTCCAGCGTCCGTCAGCCGTACATCCGCCGCATCGCGAAGTCGACCATCTGCTCCACGGCCTTCGCGTCGAAGACCATGCGGTGGTCGCCCTCCATGTCGAGGACGAAGCCGTAGCCGGTCGGCAGCAGGTCGATCACCTCGGCGCCGGTGATCACGAAGTACTTCGACTCCTTGCCCGCGTACCGCCGCAGCTCCTTGAGCGAGGTGAACATCGGGATCACCGGCTGCTGGGTGTTGTGCAGGGCCAGGAAGCCGGGGTTGTCGCCGCGCGGGCAGTAGACCTTGGAGGTCGCGAAGATCTGCTGGAAGTCCTCGGCGGCCAGGGTGCCGGTCGTGAAGGCGCGCACGGCGTCCGCGAGGGAGGGCGGCGAGGGCTCCGGGTACAGCGGGGGCTGCTGCTGGGCGTACCCACCGGGGACACCGCCCTGCATGCCGCCCTGCGGCGCGTACTGCCCCTGCTGGGGCGGCGCGTACTGCTGCTGGGCACCCGGGTTCTGCTCGTAGCCGTACATGGGGCCAAGACTATCGAGCGCGCCGCCCCCGCAGGACCCCGACGGCGCCCCTCCGGCGACGGCCGGCCGACGTCGCGGACGTCACAGATGGCCGGATAGGGGTTGCTTCTTATTACCGACGGGTAGCATCATCGGAGAGAGCGTGTTGCTACTCGCTGGTACGTGTACGAGGAACCTCCCTCCCCGAGCCTTACGGAGCCGTCGCCATGGGGCACTACAAGTCGAATCTCCGCGACATCGAGTTCAACCTCTTCGAGGTCCTCGGCCGCGACAAGGTCTACGGCACCGGGCCGTTCGAGGAGATGGACGTCGAGACCGCCAAGAGCATCCTCGACGAGATCCGCCGCCTCGCCGAGAACGAGCTCGCGGAGTCCTTCGCCGACGCCGACCGCAACCCGCCGGTCTTCGACCCGGAGACCAACACCGCGCCCGTCCCGGCCACCTTCAAGAAGTCGTACAACGCCTTCATGGAGTCCGAGTACTGGCGCCTGGGCATCCCGGAGGAGATCGGCGGCACCGTCTCCCCCCGCTCCCTCATCTGGGCCTACGCGGAGCTGCTCCTCGGCGCGAACCCGGCCGTCTGGATGTACTCCTCCGGCCCTGCCTTCGCCGGCATCCTCTACACCGAGGGCAACGAGGCGCAGAAGAAGGTCGCGCAGATCGCCGTGGAGAAGCGCTGGGGCTCCACCATGGTCCTCACCGAGCCCGACGCGGGCTCGGACGTCGGCGCCGGCCGCACCAAGGCCGTCCAGCAGGAGGACGGCTCCTGGCACATCGAGGGCGTCAAGCGGTTCATCACCTCCGGTGAGCACGACATGGAGGAGAACATCCTCCACTACGTCCTCGCCCGCCCCGAGGGCGCCGGCCCCGGCACCAAGGGCCTGAGCCTCTTCCTCGTCCCGAAGTACGAGTTCGACTGGGAGACCGGCGAGCTGGGCGCGCGCAACGGCGTCTACGCCACCAACGTCGAGCACAAGATGGGCCTCAAGGCCTCCAACACGTGCGAGATGACCTTCGGCGACCAGCACCCCGCCAAGGGCTGGCTGATCGGCGACAAGCACGACGGCATCCGCCAGATGTTCCTCATCATCGAGTTCGCCCGCATGATGGTCGGCACGAAGGCGATCTCCACCCTCTCCACGGGCTACCTCAACGCCCTGGAGTACGCCAAGGAGCGCGTCCAGGGCACCGACCTGGCCAACTTCATGGACAAGGCCGCGCCCAAGGTCACCATCACGCACCACCCCGACGTCCGCCGCTCGCTGATGACGCAGAAGGCGTACGCCGAGGGCATGCGCTCCCTCGTCCTCTACACGGCCTCCGTGCAGGACTCGATCGCGATCAAGGAGGCGGCCGGCGAGGACGCCAAGGCGCTCCACGGCCTGAACGACCTGCTCCTGCCGATCGTGAAGGGCTACGGCTCCGAGAAGGGCTACGAGCAGCTCGCGCAGTCGCTCCAGACCTTCGGCGGCTCCGGCTTCCTCCAGGAGTACCCGATCGAGCAGTACATCCGGGACGCCAAGATCGACACCCTCTACGAGGGCACCACGGCCATCCAGGGCCAGGACTTCTTCTTCCGCAAGATCGTCCGCGACCAGGGCGCCTCCCTGAACGCGCTGTCCGAGGAGATCAAGAAGTTCCTCGCGGTCGGCACCGGCGGCGAGGAGCTGGCCGGCGCCCGCGACGCGCTCGCCAAGGCGGCCGTCGACCTGGAGGCCATCGTCGGCACGATGATCACCGACCTCACCGCCACCGGCGAGGACGTCAAGAACATCTACAAGGTCGGCCTCAACACCACCCGCCTGCTGCTCGCCTCCGGCGACGTCGTCGTCGGCTACCTGCTGCTGCGCGGCGCGGCCGTCGCCGCCGAGAAGCTGGCCGCCGGGGCCTCCGGCAAGGACGTCGCCTTCTACCAGGGCAAGATCGCGGCCGCGAAGTTCTTCGCCGCCAACGTCCTGCCCGGCGTCTCCGCCGAGCGCGCGCTGGCCGAGGCCGTCGACGGCTCGCTGATGGACCTGGACGAGGCCGCGTTCTAGAGACGCGCCACGTCCTGACGGAACGGCCCGTCCCCGGGGAGGGGGGCGGGCCGTTCTTGCTGCCGGGGGCGGTCCGACCCGTCCGCCCCGCCGCCCGGTTCGCCGTTTCCGGGGTCCCGTATTCGCATTCCGGTTCGTGCGTAAGGTGAACCCCATGAGCAGCGCAGCCTCCCGCCCCACCGCCGGCCCCTTCGACCGCGGCCACACCGACGACCTGATGGCCTTCCTGACGGCCTCGCCCTCGCCGTACCACGCGGTGGCGACCGCCGCCGAGCGGCTGGAGAAGGCGGGCTTCCGCAAGGTCGAGGAGACCGCGGCCTGGGACGGGACGAGCGGCGGGAAGTACGTGGTCCGCGGCGGCGCGATCATCGCCTGGTACGTGCCGGAGGGCGCCGCCGCCCACACCCCGTACCGGATCGTCGGCGCCCACACCGACTCCCCCAACCTGCGCGTCAAGCCGCAGCCCGACATGGGCGCGCAGGGCTGGCGCCAGGTCGCCGTCGAGATCTACGGCGGGACCCTGCTCAACACCTGGCTCGACCGCGACCTCGGCCTCGCCGGCCGCCTCACCCTCCGGGACGGCGGCCACCGCCTCGTCAACGTCGACCGGCCGCTGCTGCGCGTCCCGCAGCTCGCCATCCACCTCGACCGCCAGGTCAACGACGGCCTCAAGCTCGACCGCCAGCGCCACATGCAGCCCGTCTGGGGCATCGGGCAGGTCCACGAGGGCGACCTGATCTCCTTCGTCGCCGCCGAGGCCGGCGTCGACGCCGAGGACGTCAGCGGCTGGGACCTCATGGTCCACGCCGTCGACGCCCCCGCCTACCTCGGCCGCGACCGCGAGCTCCTCGCCGGCCCGCGCATGGACAACCTCGTCTCCGTCCACGCCGGAGTCGCCGCGCTCGCCTCCCTCGCGGGCCGCGACGACCTCCCGTACGTCCCGGTCCTCGCCGCCTTCGACCACGAGGAGAACGGCTCCGAGGCCGACACCGGCGCCCAGGGCCCCCTCCTCGGCAACGTCCTGGAGCGCTCGGTCTACGCCCGCGGCGGCTCCTACGAGGACCGGGCCCGCGCCTTCGCCGGCACGGTCTGCCTCTCCTCCGACACCGGCCACGCCGTCCACCCCAACTACACGGAGCGCCACGACCCGACGCACCACCCGCGCGTCAACGGCGGCCCGATCCTCAAGGTGAACGTCAACCAGCGGTACGCCACCGACGGCAGCGGCCGCGCGGTCTTCGCCGCCGCCTGCGAGAAGGCGGGGGTGCCCTGGCAGTCCTTCGTCTCCAGCAACGACATGCCCTGCGGCACCACGATCGGCCCGATCACCGCCGCCCGGCACGGCATCTCGACCGTCGACATCGGCATCGCGATCCTCTCCATGCACAGCGCCCGCGAGCTCTGCGGCGCGGACGACCCGTACCTCCTCGCGAACGCGCTCGTCGCCTTCCTGGAGGGCTGAGAACGCGCCCCGCGCCCCGCTGCCCCGCGGAAACATCCGCGAAAGGTCCCGCCTGGCAGCGTCGTCCCCATGCATCGTCATGAGGGTCCGCCGGCGCGGAAGTTCGTCACCGCCGTCGCCGTCGCCGTGCTCCTGGGCACGGCGACGGCCGGCGTTCTGATCGGCACCTACAACGAACGGCCCCCGTGGGGCACGGACGTCGCCTACGAGGGCGGATACGTGCAGGCGAGCCGCATCCGCGGCTACGACGTCGACGGCTCGCGCACGAAGGCGCTGCTCGCCGGGGAGTGCGCGCTCATGGAGCGGCAGGGGATGGGTGGCGAGAGGGCCGTGCACGACCCGGCGGCCTGGGTGGAGGGGTGCCTGGACGGGGCCGCGGGGCGCCCGTCCAGGAACCAGGGGCTCCTCCGCTGACTAGCCGTCCATGCCGGCCAGGATCAGCGGGAGGCGGGCGGCGCCGTCCGCCGTGATCTTCACCGGGACGCCCCAGTCCTGCTGGTGGACGTGGCAGGCCGGGTACTCGTTGGCCGGGTCGTCGTCGCAGGACGCGGCCATCGCGGACACGTGCAGGACGCCCTCGGTGACCTCCGGGTTCAGGTCCAGCTCCCGGAAGAGGTCCGTTCCGGTGCCCTCGCCGCCGAGCAGCAGCTCCGGCGGGGTCGAGGAGACCAGGAGGCGGGTCGAGGGGCCGTACCGCTCGTCCAGCTTCTGCCCGGTCGGCGCCTGGAAGACGACGTCGAGCCGGAGCCGGCCCGGGGCGATCCCGGTGGCCTCGCGCTGCGTCCGGTAGGCGGCGGACTCGACCCGGACGGCCTCCTCGGGCAGCCGCAGCCGGGTCAGCCGGTGCCGGGCGGACTCGACGACCACGACGTCCCCGCCGACGAGGACCGCGTCGCTGGGCTCGCGCAGATCGGTGGCGAGGGTGGTGACCTCGCCGGTGGCGGGGTCGAAGCGGCGCAGGGCGTGGTTGTACGTGTCGGAGACGGCGACCGAGCCGTCGGGCAGCGCGGTCACGCCCAGCGGGTGCTGGAGGAGGGCCTGGTCGGCGGCGCCGTCGCGGTGCCCGAAGTCGAACAGGCCGGTGCCGACCGCCGTGTGCACGACCCCCTCGGTGTCGATCCAGCGCAGGGCGCTGGTCTCGGAGTCGGCGATCCACAGCCGGTCCTCGGTGGCCGCGAGCCCGGAGGGCTGCGCGAACCAGGCCTCGGCGGCGGGCCCGTCGACGAGGCCCTCGTTCGTCGTCCCGGCCGCGACCTCGACGGTCCCGCTCTCCGGGTCGTACGTCCACAGCTGGTGGACGCCGGCCATGGCGATCCACACCTTGCCCTGCCACCAGGCGACGTCCCACGGCGAGGAGAGGTCCACCTCGAGGGCGGGGCCGGAGGTCGGGGACCCCTGCCACCACTGCCTCCCGGTGCCGGCGACGAGTTCGATCGCCCCGCTCTCCGGGTCGTACGCGCGCAGGGCGTGGTGCACGGTGTCCGCCACGACGACCTTGCCGTCCGGCAGCAGGGCCAGCCCCTGCGGCTCCCGGAAGACGCCCTCGCCGATCCGCCGGACCACGGTCTCGCCGTCCTCGGCCAGCTCGACGAGCTGGTGCCGGGTGGTGTCGGAGACCAGGAAGTGCCCGTTCCCCAGGACGACGGCCTTCCCGGGGAAGCGCAGGTCCGTCGCGACGGGCTCGGGCGCCACGTACGGCCCGTCGCCGCGCCGCAGCGTCCCCTTGGCCTCGTGCTCGGCCTCCAGCTCCTCGACGAGCGTCCGGATCGCGTTGGCGTGCCCCTCGCCGGCGTGCTGGGCGACGACGTACCCCTCGGGGTCGATCACGACGAGCGTCGGCCACGCCCGTACGGCGTACTGCTTCCAGGTCGCGAGCTCCGGGTCGTCGAGCACCGGGTGGTGCACCTCGTACCGCTCGACGGCGTCCACGACGGCCTGGTGCTCGGCCTCGTGCACGAACTTCGGCGAATGCACCCCGACGATCACGAGCGTGTCGCGGTGCTTCTCCTCCAGGTCCCGCAGCTCGTCGAGGACGTGCAGGCAGTTCACACAGCAGAAGGTCCAGAAATCGAGCAGGACGACCTTTCCTCGCAGGTCGGCGAGGGTCAGTTCTTCTCCGCCCGTGTTCAGCCAGCCGCCCTTGCCGATCAGCTCGGGGGCACGGACACGGGCACGTCGGGGCGCGGGGGTGGGCGCGGAGTCGTTCATGGTTCAAGGGTGCCGTACGAGTGGAAAGTGGGGGCCGGGTGGGGGGACGGGGCGTGTCCCGGGCGGGGGCGGGGCGGCGGTGGGCGGTGGCATGGGCCCCATGAGGCGTGCGGGCAGATCATCGGACTATTACGGCCGTCGGGTGAGCGGTGGGCTGCTGGTGGCGGTGCTGCTCGCGCTGCCCGGGGCCGCGTGGGCCGGTGGGTCCGGGGACGGGGCCCTGCGGATGACCGTCACCGTGGACGGGCGTTCCGACAGCGCGGAACGGCCGCCGGCGGTACGGGTCGGGGCGCAGGTCATGAAGCGGTACCGGCTGGAGAACCTGGGCGAGGCGCAGTTGTACGGGGTGCGGGTCGTCGACCCCGGCGTGCCCGACGGGACCGTGCGGTGCCCCCGGCAGCGGCTCGCCGCGCTCGGGGAGATGGAGTGCGTCGCCCGTTTCCCCGCCCTGCCCGGGGTGCGCCTCGCCACCGCGCGGGCCCAGGGGGACGTCCCCTCCCTCGACGCGCTGAGCAGCGCGACCGCCCGCTCCGGGTACGTCGGCGTCGCCGGGGGCCTCACGCTCACCGAGCGGGTCTCGGTCGGGGGCGAGCGGGCCGCCGTCACGTACACCGTCGCCAACCGGGGCAACCAGGTCCTCCACGCCGTACGCGTCGTCGACCCCGCCCTGCGGCTCGGCCCCGACGCCGTCGACTGCGGCGGACGCGCCGGGACCGTCGACCTGCTCCCCCCGGGCGCCTCGGCCCGCTGCACGGCCACCGTCCGGCGCCCGCCGGGCACCCACCGCAGCACCGGACTCGCCACCGGCAGCGACCGGGTCCCGACCTACGAACCCGACGGCCGGCTCGTCCCCGCCCCCCTGCTCACGGCCCGCTCCTCCACCGCCTTCATCGTCACGAACCCCGGGGGTGGCGGAGGTGGCGGAGGTGGCGGAGGTGGGGGGAACGGTGGGGCTGTCGGAGGGGATGGTGGGGCGGGTGGAGCGGGTGGAGCGGTCGGGACGGGTGGGGTGATCGGTTCCGGAGGGGTCTCCGGTGCCGCCGGTGCTGCTGGTGCTGCTGGTGCTGTCGGTGCTGCCGGTGCTGCTGGTGTCCCTGGTGCCCCTGGCGCCCTTGGCGCTCCTGGTGCCTTGGGAGCGGCCGGGGCGGCAGCAGGTGCCCCCGGGGCCCCTGGAGGCGCCGCGAATCCGGCAGGGGCCGCCGCTGGTGCCCAGGGAGTCGGGGGCGCGGCAGGAGCCGCTGGTGCTGGAGGAGCCGCTGGTGCCGCAGCGGTCGGCGGGGCCGCGCCCGGAGCCCCCGGAACCCGCGTCGCTCCCGGGGCCGCGCCCCCGGCCGCCGCTCTCGTCGAGGGTGCCGCTCCCGCCCCCGTGACCCCGCCGAAGGCCGTGCCGAAAGCCGTGCCGAAGGACGTGCCGCAGTCCCTGCCGGACACGCCGCCCGTCACCGCCGACCGGCAGAGGGCCACCGACGCCGTCGGCGACGAGGGGTTCCTGGGGCGGTTGCAGCGGCGGGCGCGGGAGGCGCACGAGTTCGGGGTCGTGGGCATGTTGCTGCTGCTCCTGATCCCGGCGGCCGTCGCGGCCGCCCTGCTCGGCAGCCGGGGGAGGTGACCGTGGCCCTGTTCGAGACGCTCGTCGTCGTGCTCGGCGTCGCGCTGGTCTCCGCCCTCGCCGTCGTCGTCAAGACCAGGCTCCTGCCGGTCGGGGAGGACGAGGAGCCGCGCGAGGACGTCGCCGAGTACATCGCCATGATGGTGTCGGTGCTGTACGCCATCGTGCTCGGGCTCTGTCTGGTGTCCGTCTGGGACACCCGGACCGACGCCGCCGACAACGTCCAGGCCGAGGCGAGCGCCCTGCACCAGACGTACCTGCTGGCGGACGCCTTCCCCGCCGCCCAGCGGCAACCGCTGCGGGACGCGGCCCGCACGTACGCCGACCACGTCGTCGACGTCGAGTGGCCGGCGATGACGGAGCGCGAGCCGCTCGGTCCGTCCGGCTGGCAGCTGCTCGATCGGCTCCGGAAGGCCGGCGAGGTCGGGGACGGGGCCAGGGTGCCGGAGCAGATCGCCGCCCAGGAGGTCCTGGCCCAGCTCGGTTACGTCGACGACGCGCGGCGGGGCCGGGAGGCTGCGGCGCAGGAGCGGCTCTCCCCCGTGCTGTGGACGGGGCTGCTGATCGGCGGCGCGCTGACGCTGGCGTTCATGTTCCTCTTCGGGATCAAGAGGAGTACGACCCACGTGGTGATGGTGATGGGGCTGTCCGGGTTCATCGCCTTCACCGTGCTGCTGATCCATCAGCTCGACGCGCCGTTCGGGGAGGTGCTCGGCGCGACCCCGGACCCGTTCACCCGCTACTTCGGGTGAGAAGCGTCCCCGGACGGGCACACATGGGCACGTGAAATATCTCGTACGGGACAAGATCTTCGCGATCGGCGACGACTACTGGATCGAGGACGAGCAGGGCCGCCCCGCCTTCCTCGTCGACGGCAAGGCCCTGCGGCTGCGCGACACCCTGGAGCTGAAGGACCCCGACGGGCGGGTCCTCGTCACGCTGCGGCAGAAGATGTTCAGCCTGCGGGACGCGATGACGATCGAGCGGGACGAGGGGCCGCTCGCGACCGTCCGCCGCAAACGGCTCTCCCTGCTCCGCAACCACTACCGGGTGACGCTGGTCGACGGGACCGAACTGGACGTCAGCGGCCGGATCCTGGACC
Organism: Streptomyces sp. NPDC107498; assembly: GCF_055582805.1. Classification (NCBI taxonomy): domain Bacteria; kingdom Bacillati; phylum Actinomycetota; class Actinomycetes; order Kitasatosporales; family Streptomycetaceae; genus Streptomyces; species Streptomyces sp. NPDC107498. The sequence continues at coordinate 320,585 of NZ_JBVJPE010000006.1, forward strand.
GGGAGTTCACCGTCGAGTACGAGGGCGAACTCCTGGCCCACATCTCCCGGCAGTGGTTCCACGTCCGCGAGACGTACGCGGTGAACGTGGTCCGGGAGGACGCGGACGCGGCGCTGCAGATCGCGGTCGCCGTGTGCGTCATCCGGATGGCGGAGCGGGAACGGGAGGACTGACCTCCCTCCGGAGGCCTTCGCCCAGCCCGCCTTCGTCAGCCCGCCTTCGTCAACCCGCCTTCGTCAGCGCCTGCTCCGGGTCCGCCCGCAGCTCCTCGACGTGTTCGGTGCCGACGGAGGGCCGGACCGTTCCGGCGGCGAAGGGACCGGTGGACGCGCCCTGTTCGACGGAGTGGTGGCGGACCCCGTCGTACAGCTCGGGGTCCTTGAAGACGGCGCTGCCGCCGAGGACGTCGGCGTGCCCGGCCGGGTGCCTGGTGGCGGAGTGGACGGCGAAGGCGGCGAGGGCCTCGCCCGGACGGGCCCCGTCCGGGCGGGCCTGATCCGGGTCGGCCCCGTCCGGGCGGGCCCCGCCCGAGTGGGTCACCGGGTCCGTCTCGGCGTCGCGACGCCGAGCACGCGGTCCTTGAGCGCCGGGAACTCCTCCCGGGTCGTCCGGACCTTCGCCGGGTCGAGGACGACCCGCAGGACCTCCTCGTCCGGGCCGGCCTCCGCGAGGGTCTCGCCCCAGGGGTCGACGACGATCGAGTGCCCGGCCTGCTCCACGCCCGCGTGGGTGCCGGCGGTGCCGCAGGCGAGGACGTACGCCTGGTTCTCGACGGCCCGGGCCCGGGCCAGGAGCGACCAGTGGGCGCGGCGGCGGGCGGGCCAGCCCGCCGGGACGACGAAGGCCTGGGCGCCGGCGTCGACGAGTCCGCGGAAGAGCTCGGGGAAGCGCAGGTCGTAGCAGGTGCCGACGCCGACGGTGAGGTGCGGCAGGTCGACGGTGACGAGGTCCTCCCCGGCGGCCATCAGCACGGCCTCGCCCTTGTCGAAGCCGAAGCGGTGGATCTTCCGGTAGGAGGCCGCGAGTTCGCCGTCGGGGGAGAGCACGAGCGAGGTGTTGTAGAGGGCGCCGCCCTCCGCCTCGACGAAGGAGCCGGCGTGCAGCCAGACCCCGGCGTCGCGGGCGGCCTCCGCCATCGCCCGGTGGGTGGGGCCGTTCAACGGCTCCGACTCCGCGGCGAAGAGGTCGGACGCGAAGGCGCCGACGGTCCACAGTTCCGGCAGGACCACGAGGTCGGCGTGGCCGGATTCCTCCCTCACGAGGCGCGCCGCGCGGGCGCGGCGGGCGTCGACCGGTTCGTCCGGGTCTACCGCGATCTGGATCAGCGAGGCGCGCACACTACCACCGTCCTGGCATTCGAGCCGTCAACACCGGCCTACGATCGTCACACGAAAGCACTGCCGGGGTGCCTTCGGGCAGCGTAACTTAGCGTCCGAGCCTCCCACCCAGTCGTGTTTTCAGCCCGCGCACCGAAGAACCGCCGAGGGGTCCCGTGACCGTCCATCCCAGCCTCCAGAACTACGCCGACGCCTGGACCCATTCCATCGAGGCGATAGCCGAGCTGGTGCAGCCGCTCGTGGAGGGCGAGTGGAACCGGCCGACCCCGTGCATCGGCTGGTCGGTGCGGGACATCGTCTCCCATGTGATCGGCATGGAGACGGAGATGCTCGGCGACCCGCGGCCGATCCACTCCCTGCCCCGCGACCTGTACCACGTGCGCAGTGACTTCGCGCGCTACATGGAGGTCCAGGTCGATGTGCGGCGGCACCACACCGCCCCGGAGATGACCTCGGAGCTGGAGTACATCCTCATCCGGCGGGCCCGGCAGCTCCGCAACGAGAACCGCTCCCCCGACCATCTGATCCGCGCTCCCCTCAGCGCCGAGCAGACCCTCGAACAGGGCTACCGCACGCGTGCCTTCGACGTGTGGGTGCACGAGCAGGACCTGCGGACGGCGCTGGGGGTGCCGGGGAACCTGGACTCGGCCGGGGCGCTCGTGGCCCGGGACGTGCTCCTGGAGGCGCTTCCGGACGTGGTCGCCAAGGACGCCGGGGCGCCCCCGTCCTCGGCGGTGGTGCTCGACGTGACCGGTCCGGTGGAGTTCCTGCGGACGGTGCGGGTCGACGCGGAGGGCCGCGGTTCGATCGACGGCGCGCCGTCGCTGGGCCCCGCGGTGACGCTGGCGACGGACTGGGAGACGTTCGTGCGCCTCGCCTGCGGCCGGGTCCGGCCGGCCGAGGTGGCCGACCGGATCAAGACCGAGGGCGACGAGGAGCTGGCGCGGGCCATCCTCGACAACTTCGCGGTGACGCCCCGATAGGTAGCGGCGCTCGCCGTGCCCCGGTGGATCGCGGCACGCTCCGCGCCCCGGTGGATCGCGGCACGCTCCGCGCCCCGGCAGGTCGCGGCGCTCTCTATACGGGGACGTGCACGGCCTCGACGCGGCTGGCGACGAGCCGTTCCCTTTCCCTGCGGTGGGTGCGGGCCTTGAGGCGGAGGATCTGCACGACGCCGAACGCCTCCAGGACGAAGACCGAGGAGAACGCGATCCGGTAGTCGTCGCCGGTCGCGTCGAGCAGCACGCCGACGGCGAGCAGCGTCGTCATCGAGGCGATGAAACCGCCCATGTTGACGATGCCCGAGGCGGTGCCCTGGCGCTCCGGCGGGTTGGCCGGGCGGGCGAAGTCGAAGCCGATCATCGAGGCCGGTCCGCAGGCGCCGAGGACCAGGCAGAGGGTGACGAGCAGCCACATCGGCGCGTGGTCGCCGGGGTACGCGAGGGTCGTGCCCCACAGCAGGGCGGTGGCCGCGACCGTGCCGAGGGCGAGCGGGGCGCGGGCCGCGTGGTGGCGGGCGATGATCTGCCCGTACGCGAGGCCGACGGCCATGTTCGACAGCACGACCAGGGTGAGCAGCGTCCCGGCGGTGGACCGGGAGAGGCCCTGCGCCTCGACGAGGAACGGCAGGCCCCAGAGCAGCAGGAACACCATGGCGGGGAACTGGGTGGTGAAGTGCACCCACATGCCGAGCCGGGTGCCGGGCTCCCGCCAGGACGCGGCGATCTGGCGGCGGACGTAGGCGGCGCCCGCGTGCCTGGTCGGCTCCGGCTCGTACCCCTCGGGGTGGTCCTTGAGGAAGAGCAGCAGCAGGACGAGGACGACGGCGCCGGCGAGGGAGCTGCCGACGAAGGTGGTCGTCCAGCCGAGGCCGTGCAGGGCGCGGGCGATGAAGACGGTGGAGACGAGGTTGCCGGCCATGCCGAAGAGGGCGGCGACCTGGCCGATGAGCGGGCCCCGGCGGGCGGGGAACCAGCGGCTGCCGAGCCGCAGGACGCTGATGAAGGTCATGGCGTCGCCGCAGCCGAGCAGGGCGCGGGAGGCGAGCGCCGTGCCGTACGAGGGGGAGAGCGCGAAGCCGAGCTGGCCGACGGTGAAGAGCACGACGCCGAGGGTCAGGACCTTCTTGGTGCCGAGCCGGTCGACCATGAGGCCGACGGGTATCTGCATGCCGGCGTAGACGAGCAGCTGGAGGATGGAGAAGGTGGAGAGCGCCGAGGCGTTGACGTCGAAGCGGTCGGCGGCGTCGAGGCCGGCGACGCCCAGGGACGTGCGGAAGATGACGGCGACGAAGTAGACGGCGACGCCGACGCCCCAGACGAGGGCGGCGCGGCGGCCGCCGGGCGGGTCGTCGGGCAGGCTGACCGGGCTCATCGGTCCTCACCCCGGACCAGGACCTTGACCCAGCTGAGGTGCTGGCGGACGCAGTGCGCGGCGCCCTCGACGTCGCCGGCCCTGATGCGGTCGAGGATCTCGGCGTGCTCGGTGATGTTCTTGGCGACGCGGTCGGGCTGGGACTGCATCACGGCGACGCCCATGCGCAGCTGGCGGTCGCGGAGCTGGTCGTAGAGGCGGACGAGGATCTGGTTGCCGGCGTGCTTGACGATCTCGGCGTGGAAGCAGCGGTCGGTGACGGCGACCTCGGCGAGGTCGCCGGCCCCGGCGCGCCGCTTCTGCTCCTCCAGGAGCTCTTCGAGGCGGGCGATCAGGGCGGCGGGCGCGGGCACGGCCCGGCGGACGGCGAACTCCTCGACGAGCAGCCGGGTCTCGACGACGTCGGCGATCTCCTGCGCGGAGACGGCGAGGACGAGGGCGCCCTTCTTCGGGTAGAGCTTCAGCAGCCCTTCCATCTCCAGCTTGAGCAGCGCCTCGCGGACGGGGGTCCTGGACACCCCGACGGCCTGGGCGAGTTCGCCCTCGGTGAGGAGGGTCCCTCCCTCGTAGCGCCGGTCGAGTACGGCCTGCTTGACGTGCATGTAGACGCGGTCGGCCGCGGGGGGCTGCCTGGTGGGCGGGGCGGCGGGACCGGCGGGCGCTGATGGCATGCGCACAGGATAGATACAACAAGGGTGCAAGGGGGAGCCCCGTCCGCATCATGGACGGGGCCGGCCGTGCGGAGCGCGGACTCAGCCCGCGTTCTCGTAGCGGTAGTCGTAGTACTTCTCACCCGCGACGAGAACGGAGGTGAAATGGACCGGAATTCCGTCCGCTTTCCGCGGGACCTCCTGCGAGGTCTGCCGCGTGAAACCGAGCGAGACCCCCGGGACCACCGGATTCTCCGGATTCTCCGCGTCGACCGTCCAGCCGCGCCCCGCCGCCCGCGCCAGGAGTTCGTCGGCCGGGGTCCGGAACACGTCCTCGCCGTCGAGCAGGACCCGGGTGGAGGTCTCCCGGCCCTCGCCCGGCCACCACAACTCGACCGCCGTGACGGTGTCCTCCTCCTCCAGGAGCACCTCCACGCCCACCGTGTCGCACTTCGTCGAGAGGGTCACCAGGACCCGGTTGGGGCGGGTGCGGACCCGGGGCTCGCCCCAGGGCGACACGGCCGCGACCGCCTCGTCGAGCGTCATCCCGAGCCGCACCGGCCCGACGCCGTGCGGGGGTTCGAGCAACAGGTCCATCTGCCCACCGTGCCTTTCTATTTCAGGATGTCGTAATCGATCGTCCAGCCGCGGTCCGTCAGCATCTTCTGGAATTTGCGGTTGTGTTTGAGGCTGTCGATCATATCGGCGATGTGGGTGTCGTACTTGTCCCCGTAGAGCGCCCGGATCTCGTTGATGTCCATCATCATCGCCTCGTCCCAGCGCCCCGCGTCGATGAGCGCCCGCTGGTCCGCGCGCCACTGGTCCGCCTCCTTGCTGGAGCCGGTGCTCGTCACGCCGCGGTGGTCGTCGTACTCCATGCGGATCGCCGGGCCCATGCCCGCGCCGCCGCTCTTCGTCTTCCGGAAACCGGCCTGGTCGAGGTGGGCGTAGGAGTCCTTCGCGGGGATGTGGTTGATCTCCATGTCGACGTCGGTGCGCCGGGTCCCGTCGTCCTTCTTGAGGTTCGCCGGCTGGAGTCCGCTGTACCAGCCGCCGTCCTCCGTGCACCCCTTGGCGATCAGGCCCTCGGGGTCCATCCGGACGTGCGGGTTGATCACGTAGGCGACCGGGTTGGGTGCCGGACCGAGGCCGAGCGGGTCGGGGCTGGTGTAGCGGGCGGTCGCCGGGTCGTAGTGGCGGTGCAGGTTGTAGTGGAGGCCCGTCTCCGGGTCGTCGTACTGGCCGGGGAGACGCAGCGGGGTGTACGCGACGGCGTCCCGGTTCCAGGTGGCCTGGCCCCACACGGTGGTCCGGCTGTGCCAGGCGACCTCCCCGTCCTCGTCGACGAGTTCGCTCGGGGTGCCGATGAGGTCCGTGACGATCGCGAAGAACCGCGCGTCCGTCTCCGCCCGCCCCGACTCCGCGTCACGGGCCCGGCGCTCCAGCTGGGCGAGCGGTCGGTGACCGTCGTAGTCCCAGGTGAGCGTGGTGCCCTGGGCCGAGTCCGTCTGCTCGACGAGCCGGCTGCCGTCCCAGGTGAACCGGACCGACTGCACGACCGTCAGCCCGTCCTCCGCCATCCGGTGCTTGGCCGTACGCCGGCCCAGCGGGTCGTAGGCGTACGTCCACAGCGTCCCGTCCGGCGTCCGGCAGGCGGTCAACCGGTCCTCGGCGTCCCAGGTGTACCGCCAGGTCTCCGGCTTGCGGGAGAGCCTGGTCCGCTGTCGCAGCACCACCCGGCCCGCGGCGTCGTACGCGTAGCGGACCGCGCCGGCGGCCAGGACCCGGGTGCCCCCGTAGCTGCGCGCGCCCCGGCCCTCGTCCCGCAGCGCCCGGTCCGGCCACTCGGCGTGGGTCTGGTTGCCCAGGGCGTCGTAGGAGTACCGCTCCGACCAGTCGTGCCCGGTCACCTCGGTCGGCCGGCCCACCGCGTCGAGGCCGAAGAGGGTGACGCGGCCGCTCAGCCGGTCGGTCACCTCCTCCGGAAAGCCGTCGGCCCGGTAGGCGTAGCCGCGCGACCGCAGCTCGCCGCGGGGGCCCGTGAGGGTCTGCCCGGCCAGTCGGCCGGCCGCGTTCCACTCGGAGGCCAGCGTCACGGGCCGGTCGGCCTCGCCGAAGACCCGGCTGAGCTCACGGCCCCGGGCGTCCCGGCCGAAGCGCACGGCGTGCCCGCCGCTGACCAGTTCGGTGCGCCGCCCGGCGGGGTCGTAGGCGAAGGTCGACACCGCGCCCGTCGGCGTGGTGCGGGACACCACCCGGCCCGCCGCGTCCCGCTCGTACCGGAGGGTGCGGCCGTCGACGGTCTCGGCGAGGACCCGGCCCAGGGCGTCCCGTTCCAGGGTCAGGGTGGAATCGGGGGCCGTGACCTCGATGATCCGGCCGGCCGCGTCGTAGCGGTACCGGGTGGTCCGGCCGGCGACCTCCTTGGTGAGGAGGCGGCCGCAGACGTCGTACGCGAGGGCGGTGGTGTCGCCGAGCGGGCCGGTGCGTCCGACGAGCCGGCCGCAGGCGTCGTGGGCGTAGCGGACGGTGCGGCCGTCGAAGTCGGTCTCGGCGACCAGCCGGCCGGCCGCGTCGTAGGCGTACGTCCAGGTCAGCCCCTGCGGACCCCGCACCTCGGTGAGCCGGAGCTCGGTGTCGTAGCGGAACTCGTAGCGGGCCCCGTCCGCGCCCGTCCGGGCCGTGAGCAGGTCGAAGTGGCCGTACTCGAAGCGGGTGGTGGCGCCGGTCGCGTCGGTGTGGGACGCGCAGTTGCCCTCCTCGTCCCAGGTCCAGCTCTCGGTGGCGCCGTCCGGTCCGGTCAGGCGGGAGAGCCAGCCCTCCGGCGTCCACTCCATGGTGGTCACGGCGCCGGTGGGGTCGGTGCCGCGCAGCGGGCGGCCGTAGGCGTCGCGGGCGACGGCGTAGGTGTGGCCGAGGGCGTCGGTGGCGGTGAGGGTGACACCGGCGTCGTCGGTCGTGAAGCGCTCGGTGGCCCCGTCCGGGCCGGTGCGTGCGGTGAGCGCGCCGAAGGCGTCGTGGGTGAAGCGGGTCGCCGCGCCGTCGGGGGCGAGGAGTTCGGTGCGGTTGCCGCGCGCGTCGAAGGTCTGGCGCCAGGTCGTGCCGTCGGGCCCGGTGACCGCCACCGGCAGGTGCAGGGCGTCGTAGGCGGTGGTGGCCTCGGTGCCGTCGGGGAAGCGGATGCGGATGAGGTCGGCGTGGTCGTCCCAGGTGAAGTGGGCCTCGTTGCCGAGCGGGTCGGTGCGGGAGAGCAGGTTGTCGTGGCGGTCCCAGCTCCGCAGCACCGTGTTGCCGAGCGGGTCGGTCTCGGCGACGACCTGCCCGAGCTCGTTGAGCCGGACGACCGAGACGGCCCCGGTGGAGTCGGTGAAGCGGGTGAGGCGGTGTCCGGTGGCGGCGTCGGTCTCGTAGGCGAAACGGGAGGAGAGGAAGCCGTCGGGGCCGATGGTCTCGACGACCCGGCCGGCGCCGTCGTACACGTACCGGTAGACGGCTCCCTTGCGGTTGGTCCAGGAGGTGACGCGGGCCTGGTCGTCGTAGGTGAACCGGAGCGGGCGGCCGGAGCAGTTGGTGACGGTGTCGAGGTTGCCGAAGGGGTCGTACCCGAACGAGGTGAGGGTCCTGGCCCCCTCCGGGGCGTACAGGGAGAGGCCGGTGACCCGCCCCGCGTCCGGGTCGGTGACGACGAGGGCGCGGTAGCCGCCCTCGTGGACGACCGAGGCGGGCAGGCCGTCGTCGCCGCGCTGGATGTGGACGACGTTGCCGTGCCGGTCCTCGATCGAGCGGAGCCAGTAGTGGAGCGTGCCGCGGAAGGGGTTGCCGGTGTAGTGGCGGGTGAGTCCGGCGTGCGGGTCGCGCATCGCGTAGGTGACCTCGCCGAGCGCGCCCGCGTCGGCGAGCGAGAGCGGCAGCCGGGCCCCCTCGACGGGCCACACCTCGTCGTCCTCGCCCTGCGGGAGCCTCGGATAGACCAGGACGGAGCCGTCCTCACGGGCCAGCAGCGCGCCGCCCCTGGGGTCGAGTTCGATCCGCTCGTCGAGGGTGGAGGCCCAGCTGCGGCCGAAGAACTGGCCGTAGCGGTAGCCGGAGAGGTGGGTGCGGCGCAGGATCAGGGGCAGGACGCCGGGCAGGGCCAGATCGGTCTGGGTGAGGACCATCTCGCCGGAGGCGATGTCGACCGGGTCGGTCGCGCAGCGGCGGGTGTTGACGGGGGTTCCCTTGCCCCGCGGATCGTCCTTCGCGTCCCTCATCGAGTCGGGCTTCACGGTGGACGGGCCGCGCTTGTCGTTCGCACCGCCCCCGGGGCCCCTGCCGCCGCCGTCCTCGTCCTTGCGGCGTTCGTTGGCGAGACGGGCGCGCACGTCGTCGTCGTGGTTCTTGTGGTCGACGGAGATCTGCTTGACCGCCTTGGGCAGCGTCTTGCCGACGTGGTCCCCCATGGTCGTGGCGGACTTGGCGAGGGCGTCCATCGCCTTGTCGAGGACCGGGTCGAGGGCCTGGGCGATGGAGTCACGGCCACGGGTGCGGCCGTGGTGCGACCTGGCCTTGGTGAGCTTCCCGCTGGTCTTGCCGTGGATGGCGACGCTGACGCCGTTGAGCTGGGTCCCGGCGTGATCGTGCTCGGCGTGGTCGATGGAGAACCCCTTGCCACCGCCGGGGCCGGCGCCCGAGCCGCCCGCGGAGGCGAGGTTCAGTGCGTCCTTGGAGGACTGCACGCCGTCCTTGAATCCGTTCGCGCCCGCCTGCTTGGCCTGGTCGAGGTCGACCCCGTCCTGGAGGCCGAGGGCGGTGGCACCGAGCTGGACGACGAGGTCGGCGGCGAGGTTCTCCAGGGCGGCGACGGCCGGCTCGGTCATCGCCGAGACGATGAAGGAGACCGCCTCCTCCATGCACTCCTTGATGAGGCGCTTGACCACCTCCTGGGTGGCCCGCATCGCGCCCGCGCCGATCAGCGCGGAGAGCCCGCCGGTGACCGGGATGAGGGAGAGGGCGATGCCTGCTTCCGAGGCCAGGTAGCCGAGTTGGACGAGGGCCGCGCCCTTCATGACCTCGACGGCCGTCGCGGCGGCGTCGACGCCGCCGGCGATGGTGCGCGCCGCCGAGGCGATGTCCTTGATGTGCTTGTCCTTGACCTTGCCCCAGTGCCCGTTGAGGGCGTCGAGGGCCTCGCCGTGTCCGGAGGAGAGCAGCCGCTGCACGTGGTTGTTCGCGAGCTGTCCGTCGTCCTCCAGGTCGGAGGCGAACTCCCGCAGGGCGTCGGCCATGTCCCGGTAGGCGTCCTCGTCCACATTGGGCCAGGCCACGCCTATGAGGTCGAGAAGTGTGTCCGCCCAGCCGGGCACCGTGACCGCCATGCTTCCCCCTGTGCGTCCGTGTGTGCGTCCCGTTCGCGAAGCGGAACAGTCCTACCACGTACGAGGACGCGGAAACACATCCGGCGGTGGCATCAGCCACCGCCGGATGTTTCACGTGAAACGGACGAACGGCGTCACTACGCCCAGGTGATGAGCCTCTTCGGGTTCTCCAGGACCGCGGCGACGTCCGCCAGGAACTTGGAGCCGAGCTCGCCGTCGACCAGGCGGTGGTCGAAGGAGAGGGCCAGCGTGGTGACCTGACGCGGCTTCACCTTGCCCTTGTGGACCCACGGCTGGAGCTTGATCGCACCGACCGCGAGGATCGCGGACTCGCCGGGGTTCAGGATCGGCGTGCCGGTGTCGACGCCGAAGACGCCGACGTTGGTGATGGTGAAGGTGCCGCCCTGCATCGCCGCCGGGGTCGTCTTGCCCTCGCGGGCGGTCGCGACGAGCTCGCTCAGGGACCGCGAGAGCTCGGGCAGGGTCTGGGCGTGCGCGTCCTTGATGTTCGGCACGATCAGACCGCGCGGGGTGGCCGCGGCGATGCCCAGGTTCACGTAGTGCTTGAGGACGATCTCCTGCGCCGCCTCGTCCCAGGACGCGTTGATCTCCGGGTTGCGCTTGACCGCGACCAGGACGGCCTTGGCGACGAGGAGGAGCGGGTTGACCCGCAGGCCCGCCATGTCCTTGTCGGACTTGAGCTCCTCGACCAGCTTCATCGTGCGCGTGATGTCGAAGGTCACGAACTCGGTGACGTGCGGGGCGGTGAAGGCCGAACCGACCATCGCCGCCGCCGTGGCCTTCCGCACGCCCTTGATGGGTACACGGGTCTCCCGGGCGTCGGACGCCACGGCCGTCGCGGCGGCGGGCGCCGCGGCAGGGGCCGGTGCCGCCACGGGCGCCGGGGCCTCGACGGCCGGGGCCGGCGCCGGAGCGGCCGCCGCGTGGACGTCCTCGCGGGTGATGATCCCGTCCGGGCCGGTCGGGGTGACCGTCGCCAGGTCGACACCGAGGTCCTTGGCGAGCTTCCGCACCGGCGGCTTGGCCAGCGGGCGGCCGGCCGCGGGACCGTGGCCGTTCAGCTGCTCGGGGACCACCGGGGCGGGCGCGACGACCTCGGCCGCCTGCGCCGGGGCGCCCGGCGTCCTGCGCGCGCGCCGCTTGGTGGAGCTCGCGGCCACGCCGTAGCCGACGAGGACCGGCTGGCGGCCCTCCGGCTGGGCAGCCTCCGGCTCGGCCACCGGCTCCTGGACGGGGGCGGCCGCCACGGCCGGGGCCGCCGGGGCCTCGGGCTCGGCGCCGCCGCCCACGTTCACCGAGATGATGACCTGGCCGACGTCGACCGTGGTGCCCTCGGGGAAGAGGATCTCGTGGACCGTCCCGTCGAAGGGGATGGGCAGCTCGACGGCGGCCTTGGCCGTCTCGACCTCGATCACGACCTGCCCGTCGGTGACGGTGTCACCGGGCTGGACGTACCACTTGAGGATCTCGGCCTCGGTCAGGCCCTCGCCCACGTCGGGCATCTTGAATTCGCGGATCGTCACGGTGCTCTCCTCAGTACGCCAGCGAGCGGTCGACGGCGTCGAGCACGCGGTCCAGGCCCGGCAGGTACTCCTCCTCCAGGCGCGCCGGCGGGTACGGCGCGTGGTAGCCGCCGACCCGCAGGACGGGGGCCTCCAGGTGGTAGAAGCAGCGCTCGGTGATCCGGGCGGCGATCTCCGCCCCGGAGCCGAAGAACACCGGCGCCTCGTGGACGACGACCAGGCGGCGGGTCTTCTCGACCGAGGCCTGGATGGTGTCGAAGTCGAGCGGGGAGATCGAGCGCAGGTCCACGACCTCGATCGACTTGCCCTCCTCGGCGGCGGCCGCGGCCGCCTCCAGGCAGGTCTTCACCATCGGGCCGTAGGCCACGAGGGTGAGGTCCGTGCCCTCGCGGGCGACCCGGGCCTTGTGCAGCTCGCCGGGGATGGCCTCGGTGTCGACCTCGCCCTTGTCCCAGTAGCGGCGCTTGGGCTCGAAGAAGATCACCGGGTCGTCGCTCTGGATCGCCTGCTGGAGCATCCAGTAGGCGTCGGAGGAGTTCGCCGGGGTGACGACCTTAAGGCCCGCGACGTGCGCGAAGAGCGACTCGGGGGACTCGGAGTGGTGCTCGACGGCGCCGATGCCACCGCCGTACGGGATGCGGATGACGACCGGCATCTTCACGGTGCCGAGCGAACGGGCCCGCATCTTCGCCAGCTGCGTGACGATCTGGTCGTACGCCGGGAAGACGAAGCCGTCGAACTGGATCTCCACGACCGGCCGGTAGCCGCGCAGCGCGAGGCCGATCGCGGTGCCGACGATGCCGGACTCGGCGAGCGGGGTGTCGACGACCCGGTCCTCGCCGAAGTCCTTCTGCAGGCCGTCGGTGATCCGGAAGACACCGCCGAGCTTGCCGACGTCCAGGCCCATGATGACGACCTTGGGGTCGGTCTCCAGGGCCTTGCGCAGCGACTCGTTGAGCGCCTTCGCCAGGGGAAGCTTCTGAACAGCCATGGTTACTCGGCCTCTCCGCCCGTGAAGGACTCCTGGTAGGCGGCGAACTGCGCGCGCTCCTCGTCGACGAGCGCGTGCCCGTCCGCGTACGTGTGGTCGAACATCGCCATGTGGTCCGGGACGGGCATGGCGCGGACGACCTCGCGGACGTTCTTGCCGAGGGCCTCGCTCTCCGCTTCCAGCTCCTCGAAGAAGGCCGCGTCGGCGTGGCCCTCGTTCTCCAGGTACGCCTTCAGCCGGAGGATCGGGTCCTTGGCCTCCCACGCCTCGCGCTCCGCGTCGCGGCGGTAGCGCGTCGGGTCGTCGGAGGTGGTGTGGGCGGCCATGCGGTAGGTGAAGGCCTCGACGAGCGTCGGACCCTCGCCGCGGCGGGCGCGCTCCAGGGCGGACCGGGTCACGGCCAGGCACGCGAGGACGTCGTTGCCGTCGACGCGGACGCCGGGGAAGCCGAAGCCGCGGGCGCGCTGGTAGAGCGGGACGCGGCTCTGCTTCTCGATGGGCTCGGAAATGGCCCACTGGTTGTTCTGGCAGAAGAACACGACGGGGGCGTTGTAGACCGCGGAGAAGACGAACGACTCGTTGACGTCGCCCTGGCTGGAGGCGCCGTCGCCGAAGTAGGCGAGCACGGCGGAGTCCGCGCCGTCCTTGGCGATGCCCATGGCGTAGCCGGTGGCGTGCAGGGTCTGCGAGCCGAGGACGATCGTGTACAGGTGGAAATTGTTGCTGTTGGGATCCCAGCCGCCGTTGTTCACGCCGCGGAACATTCCCAGCAGGTTCGTCGGGTCGACCCCGCGACACCAGGCGACGCCGTGCTCCCGATAGGTCGGGAAGACGTAGTCGTCGTCGCGCAGGGCCCGGCCCGAACCGATCTGGGCGGCCTCCTGGCCGAGCAGCGAGGCCCACAGGCCCAGCTCTCCCTGACGCTGCAGGGCGGTCGCCTCGGCGTCGAAGCGGCGGGTGAGGACCATGTCGCGGTACAGACCGCGCAGTTCCTCGGCGCTCAGGTCGATGTCGTAGTCGGGGTGCTGAACGCGCTCCCCTTCGGGCGTCAGCAGCTGAACGAGCTCGGGCTCCGTGGCCGTGGCGGCCGTCGCCTTCTTGGTGGTGCTCGTGCTCGCGCTTGCGGTGCGCTTGGTGCCGCTGCTGCGTCGCGTCGTCTTGCGCGCGGCAGTGCTCTCCACGGTCACGTGCGTGCTCCTCCGTCGGTCCGGCCCCCGGGTTCGCCGGTGAGGCCAGTGCGGCTCCGCCTTGTCCGTACCTTCGCACGGGGTGGGTGCGACGCGGCCGGAGTCGGGCGTGAAAGGTGCCCCGGCGAGCGCCGTCATAGGCACGTTACCCATGACGCGGCATTCCCGCGAAACCCCACTTGACCTGCGATTTTGCTTGGATTTCCAAGTAAATCGAGAAAAGGGGGACTCATCCCTGGTCAGAGCATGGACAACGGCCCGACGCCGTCGTCGGAACAACCGGCACGTTATCCCGCGCACCCCGGGCGCCGGAAGACCCAATATGTGAGACTGACCGCGTGCGCGAAGAAGGAAAAATCCGGGTATTTCTGCTGGACGACCATGAAGTCGTCCGGCGCGGCGTCCACGAGCTGCTCTCCGTGGAGGGCGACATCGAGGTCGTCGGCGAGGCCGGGACGGCGGCGGACGCGCTGGTCAGGATCCCCGCGACCCGTCCGGACGTCGCCGTGCTCGACGTCCGGCTGCCCGACGGCAGCGGGGTGGAGGTGTGCCGGGAGATCCGTTCGCAGGACGAGTCGATCAAGTGCCTGATGCTGACCTCGTACGCGGACGACGAGGCGCTCTTCGACGCGATCATGGCCGGAGCCTCGGGCTACGTCCTCAAGGCGATCCGGGGCAACGAGCTGCTGAACGCCGTGCGGGACGTCGCGGCCGGCAGGTCGCTGCTCGACCCGGTGGCGACCGCCCGGGTCCTGGAGCGGCTGCGCGACGGCAACAACCCGAAGGGCGACGACAAGCTCGCCTCCCTGACGGATCAGGAGCGCAGGATCCTCGACCTGATCGGCGAGGGCCTGACCAACCGGGTCATCGGCGAGCGGCTCCACCTCGCGGAGAAGACCATCAAGAACTACGTCTCCAGCCTGCTGTCGAAGCTGGGCATGGAGCGGCGCTCCCAGGCGGCGGCGTACGTGGCCCGGCTCCAAGCCGAGCGCCACTGACGTCCTCGGTCTCCGGCACCGACCCGTGCCCGCCCCGTACGGACGGGGCGGGGCGGGGGGCGACGGAGCGGGGCCGGCGGCCCGTCCTCGGGACCTACGTCCCGATCGAACCGGGGCAGGGGTCCCTTTTCCGACACGGCGCCGGTGACGGAGAGTGGAGGCCATGTCCTCCGACGAGATCCGCGCCATCGAGCTGCTCAGCCGCGTGTCGTACGGCCGGGTGGCGACGAGCATGCGGGCGATGCCGTTCGTCGCTCCCGCCCGCCACGTCGTGGCCGACGGCCGCGTCCTGCTCCGGATGCACCGGGGTCTCGGCTACCACCGCGCCTGCAACGGCAGCGTGGTCGCGTACGGCGCGGACAACTGCGACTCCGGCGCCGAGCACATCTGGTCCGTGCAGTTCACGGGCACGGCCGAGACCGTCGAGCCGACGGCGGAGGAGCTGGCGGCCTTCGGCCCCGAGCCGGTGCGGGTGGACGGCGAGCCCTTCGCCCCGGTGTTCATGCGGATCGAGCCGCAGTTCGTGACGGTCCACGAACTCGACTGCGGCGGGCACGCGGAGACCGGGAACCCGGCCGGTTCCGCACCCCGCTCCTCCGGGCGACGCCTCCGCCACGCAGCGTGATCTAACATCTGCGGAGTGCCGCGCTCATCTGCACCCCACGCTCCGCCCGTCCGCCCCCTCCTGCGCCGCTACACGGACGTGGGCGAGCCCCTCTCCTGCGTCCCCGTGACCGAGGGCCTGCTCAACCGCGGCTACCGGCTCTCCACCACCCGTGGGGCGTACTTCCTCAAGCAGCACCTGGACGCCCCCACCTCGGACCGGGCCACCATCACCCGCCAGCACCGCGCCACCCAGCGCTTACACGCCCTCGGCCTGCCCGTGGCGCCGCCGCTCCCCGACAGCCGGGGCCGCACGGTCGCCCTCGTCGGCGGCCACTGCTACGCCCTGCACCCCTGGGTCGACGGCCGCCACCGCGACGGCGCCCAGCTCTCCACCGGCTGCTCCCGCCGCCTCGGCACCCTCCTCGGCCGCGTCCACACCTGCCTGGAGCAGGTCATGGAATCCCCACCGCCGGGCGGCGAGCACGAGAGCGCCCGCCCCGAGGACACCTTCCGGGCCATCGAGGAGCTGCTCCGCCTCGCCCGCGCGCACCGCCCCCGCGACAGCTTCGACGCGCTCGCCGAGCACCGGCTCAGGGAGCGGCGCAGGCTGCTCGCCCAGCACGCCCACCACCGGCCGCCGGCCGCCTCCGCCGCCGGGTGGGTGCACGGCGACTTCCACCCGCTGAACCTGCTGTACCGGGGCGCGGAGCCCGCCGCGATCGTCGACTGGGACCGGCTCGGGGTCCGCCCCAGGGCCGAGGAGGCGGTCAGGGCCGCCGCGATCTTCTTCGTACGGCCGGAGGGGGAGCTGGCCCTGGAGAAGGTGCGGGCGTACGCGCGCGCGTACCGGCGGGCGACGGGGGCGGACGGCGCCGAGCTGGCCGCGGCGGCGCACCGGGTGTGGTGGGAGCGGCTCAACGACTTCTGGACCCTGCGCTGGCGCTACCAGCTGCACGACCGGCGGGCCGACCCGCAGTTCCCCGCGGTGTCGGCCCTGGCGGTCTGGTGGACGCGTGAGTACGCGGCGGTCCGCGACGCCTTCGCCGGCTGAGCCCGACGAACACGACGGACACGACGAACACGACGAAGACGACGAAGACGACGAGGACGGCGAGGACGGCGAACACGACGGGCATGGCTCCGTCGCAGTCGCCGCCGCCAGGAAGCCGTCAGCCGGCCTCTGCGCCCCGGCTCCCAGCCGTCAGCCGGTCCCGGTGCCCCCGAGCCGTCAGCCGGTCTCGGTGCCCGTTCCCGGCGGCGGGGTGTCCGGGTTGCCGTTGCCGCCGGAGGAGTCGTCGGTCGGCTGGCCGGTCGGCTCCGTGGGCGCACCGGTCGTCGGCTCGCCCGTCGGCTCCGTCGGCGTGTTCGTCGGATCGGTCGGCGGCGTGGTCGTCGGCTCCGTCGGCGTCTCGGTCGTCGGCGTGCCCGTGGGCTGCGTCGGCTGCCGCGTCGTCGGCGGGTTCCACGGCTGCTGCGTCTCGCCGCCGGTCGACGTGCCCGAATCCTGGGTGGGCTCCTCGGAGGGCTCCTCCGAGGGGGTGGGCGCCTCGGAGGCGGTCGACGGCGAGGTGCTGACGGTGGTCGTCGGCGGCTTCACGTCGCTGCCCGGGTCGCCCGTCTTGTTGACCGCGTACGCGACGCCCGCGACGATCGCGATCAGCGCGAGCGCGGCGAGCAGCCACACCTTGCCCCGGCCGCCGCTGCCGCCGTTCTGCGCGGCGTACCCGTCCTGGCCGTAGCCGCCGGTGCCGCCCGTGCCGCCGTCGTAACCGCCGTCGTTCGGGTTCATCGGCGGAAGGATCGGTCCCTGCGCGGTCTCGCCGTGCACGGGGTGGCCCATCGCGGCCGTCGCGGCCATGCCGCCGACCGGGGTGTGCCCGCCTTCGTGCATCTCGACCGGCCCGGTGTTCCACGTGCCGATGTGGCCGCCCTGCTGCTGGAGCATCTGCAGGCCGTACTGGATGAGGCCGCGCATCTCCTCGGCGCTCTGGAACCGGTCGTCCGGGTCCTTCGCGAGCGAGCGCATGACCAGGCCGTCGAGCTCCGGCGGCACGGACGGCGCCACCTCGGACGGCGGGATCGGGGCGTCCTGGACGTGCTGGTACACGACGGACAGCGGGGTCTCACCGGTGAAGGGGGGCCGCAGCGCGAGGAGTTCGTAGAGCAGGCAGCCCGTGGCGTACAGGTCGGAGCGGTGGTCGACCGTCTTGCCGAGGGCCTGCTCGGGGGAGAGGTACTGCGGGGTGCCCATGACCATGCCGGTCTGGGTCATCGTCGACTGCGCGCCGTGCAGGGCGCGCGCGATGCCGAAGTCCATGACCTTCACCGCGCCGGTGTGCGTGATGATCACGTTCGCCGGCTTGATGTCGCGGTGCACGATGCCGTGCTGGTGCGAGTAGGCCAGCGCCTCCAGGACGCCGGAGACGATGATGAGCGCCTGCTCGGGGCCGGGTGCCTCGGCGCTGAGCAGCAGGTCGCGGATGGTGCGGCCCTCGACCAGCTCCATCACGATGTACGGCACGGGCCGGCCGCCCACGAGGTCCTCGCCGGAGTCGTACACGGCGACGATCGCGTGATGGTTGAGCCCGGCGACGGACTGCGCCTCGCGGGTGAAGCGGGCCTTGGAGACCGGGTCCTCGGCGAGATCGGCGCGCAGCAGCTTGACGGCCACGGTGCGGCCGAGCCGTACGTCCTCGGCGGCGAAGACCTCCGCCATGCCGCCCCGGCCCAGACGGTGCGTCAGGCGGTAGCGGCCGTCGCCGACGACGCCGCCCTCGCCCCATGATTCCGCCGACGCGTCCGGCACACCGCCACCTGCTCCGGATTCGGGTGCCATCAGTCCTCGCCGTCGTCTGTCGTGCCGTGTCCAGTCGTCACGCTACAGGCTCCGTACGACACCACGGTCCGAGATGGACCGGCCATCAAACCCCTTCGACGTACACCTGTGCAAATTCGACGGGTTTACTCCGGCCGTGCGGAAACGCTTCCTGTGCGGAGGGTCACGGAACGGGCACCCGGCTTGACGTGTCACTGCCCTGGGGCAGACTTGGCCAGGAAATTCCGGATCGACGCCGCCACGCGCGCGTAGGGGGAAGCACAGATGAGCCAGGACGGCGCACAGGGCCGCTATGCGGGCGGTTCGGTCGCGGGCGGCCGGTACCAGCTGCGCGACCTTCTCGGCGAGGGCGGCATGGCGTCGGTCTACCTGGCCTACGACAGCGCGCTCGACCGGCAGGTCGCCATCAAGACGCTGCACACGGAGCTCGGCCGGGAACAGTCCTTCCGCGAGCGCTTCCGCCGCGAGGCGCAGGCCGTCGCGAAGCTGTCGCACACGAACATCGTCTCGGTCTTCGACACCGGCGAGGACACCCTCGACGGCGCCGTCATGCCGTACATCGTCATGGAGTACGTGGAGGGGCAGCCGCTCGGCTCGGTCCTCGCCTCGGACGTCCAGCAGTACGGCGCGATGCCGGCCGACAAGGCGCTGAAGGTCACGGCCGACGTGCTGGCCGCTCTCGAGGTCAGCCACGAGATGGGCCTGGTCCACCGGGACATCAAGCCGGGCAACGTGATGACCACCAAGCGCGGTGTGGTCAAGGTCATGGACTTCGGCATCGCGCGGGCCATGCAGTCCGGGGTCACCTCGATGACGCAGACCGGCATGGTCGTCGGCACCCCCCAGTACCTCTCCCCCGAGCAGGCCCTCGGCCGCCCGGTGGACGCCCGCTCCGACCTTTATTCGGTCGGCATCATGCTCTTCCAGCTGCTGACCGGCCGTCTCCCCTTCGACGCCGACTCTCCGCTCGCCATCGCCTACGCGCACGTGCAGGAGGAGCCGGTCGCCCCGTCCTCCGTCAACCGCTCGGTGACGCCGGCGATGGACGCGCTCGTCGCCCGCGCGCTGCGGAAGAACCCGAACGAGCGGTTCCCGAGCGCGGCCGCGATGCGCGACGAGTGCCTGCGGGTCCTGGCGGCGGGCCAGACCGGTGCGCCGATGATCGTCCAGGGCGGTCCCGTCAACAGCGGCGCGGGCGTCGGCTCGGCGGTCTTCCCGCCCGTCGGCCAGACCCCGCCGCCGACCCCGCACCCCGGCGTGCAGCAGCCCTACCTGCCGCCGACGCCGCAGCCCGGCCCGTACGGCCCCGCGACCCCCGCGCCCGCCCCGTCGTACGGCTACCCGCAGCAGGCGCCGACGCCCGCGCCGTACGCCCCGACGCCGGCTCCCGCTCCGTACGCCCCGACGCCGGCGCCCCTGTCCGCCCCCGCCCCGACCGGCGGCCCGGGCTCCGGCTCCCGCCGGAACACCCCGGTCCTCGTCGGCGCGGTCGCCGTCACGCTGCTCGCGATCGGCGGCCTGCTCGTGGCGCTCAACCTGAACAAGGACGAGGACCCGCAGGCCGGCGGCACCGGCGGCACCGGCGGCACGGAGACGCGGCAGAACCAGACGGCGGCGCCCGGCCACAAGGGCCCCGACCTGACCAAGACCATCGACACGAAGAAGTGCACGCAGCCCTCGGAGTCGACCGACGACCCGGCCAAGTTCGAGGTCCCCGACTTCACCTACAAGAACATCCAGTCGGTGAAGGCGTGCGTGCAGGCCGCGGGCTGGAAGATCATGACCCAGACCCCGGTGGACGAGGCCACGTACGGCGAGGGCACGGTCCTGGAGCAGTACCCGCCGGCCGGTGAGGACGTCACGGACGAGGACGCCGAGTTCACCCTCAAGATCTCGACGGGCAACCCGCCGCAGTAGTCCCGGAGGACGCCGTACGCCCCCTGGCCCCGTCCCGGATGCCGGGACGGATCGGGCATGTGACGCTGAGTCGAACGTCTCCGCGGCTCGGCACGGGAGGGGGTCACCCGGTGACTCCAGCACTCCGCAGGACACGCGCGCGGGCTCTCCGCCCCGCGCTCACCTGCTCGTTCGTCTGCCTCTACGCCCTGTACGCCACCTCCTTCGCGTACGCGGCGGAGGTGCCCGGCACCTCGGTGAGCGGCGTGGCCCCGACATCGGCGGCCCCGTCCTCCACCGCGCCCTCCTCGACCGCGCCGCCGGGCCCCCCCTCGCCGTCCGCCTCTCCGCCCGGCGCGCCGACCACCCCTCCGGCCGTCTCCCCGAGCGGCCACGGGGGCACCCGGGCGCCCGTCTCCCCGGCGCCCGCACCCACCGGGACGGAGGCGCCGTCCTCCCCGCCGGAGCCGAGCGCCGAGCCCTCCGACGCCCCCGCCCCCAGCCGTTCCGCCCCCTTCGCGGGGCGGCCCGCGGGGGAGGGGAAGCCCCGCCCCGGCCGCACCGGGTCCGCCGCGCCCGTCGACCCGGCGGGTGCCAGGAAGCCGCCGCCCCGCCCCCCTCGTACCGAAACCGCTACGACCCCGCGCGATCGCGAGGCCGCCGAGGAGGCCCGCGAACCGGTACGCGAGGGGGACCCGCTGCCGCCCGGAGTGGCGCCCGCCAGCCTGCCCGCCGATGCTCCCGGACTGGCGGGCGAGGCCTCGTCCGCCCTCGTCGACCAGCGGATTCCCGTCCTGACCCTGGGCGTGGGGCTGGCCCTGATGGGGTTCGGGATCGGATTCCTCGGGCTCCGGATGCGCCGCCGCTGACCCGGCCGGGGCCTCCGGGTCCCCCTTGAGTCGGACCTTCCCCTTCCCCCTCAGGACGGTTGTCCGCCGCGACATACCCGGTATACATACTGAGTATGTCGATCCGCCACGGGCTCCTCGCCCTCCTCGAACGCGGCCCTCGCTACGGCTCCCAGCTCCGTACGGAGTTCGAGTCCCGCACCGGCTCCACCTGGCCGCTCAACGTCGGCCAGGTCTACACGACCCTCAGCCGGCTCGAGCGCGACGGCATGGTCGCCCAGGGCGGCGAGGACCCGGCCGGGCACACGCTCTACGCGATCACCGACGACGGCCGCGCCGAGCTCAGGACCTGGTTCGAGAAGCCGGTGGACCGCACCAGCCCCGCCCGCGACGAGCTGGCCATCAAGCTCGCCATGGCCGTGGGCGCGCCCGGCGTCGACATCCGCGACGTCATCCAGTCCCAGCGCCGGCACACCGTGAAGGCGATGCAGGACTACACCCGGCTCAAGGCGCGGGCCCTGCTCGCCGTCGAGGGCGGCGGGGCCCGGGAGCGGGACGACGTGGCCTGGCTGCTCGTCCTGGAGCAGCTGATCTTCCAGACCGAGGCGGAGGCCCGCTGGCTGGACCACTGCGAGTCCCGCCTGATCCGCCTGTCGGCGACGGCCGCCACGGGGAGCCCGGCGACCGGACCCGCGAACCCGGCGACCGCCGCGGGCAGCCCGTCGTCCGGGCCCGTGAACCCGGCGACCGCGGACGTCCCTGCCGCCCCGGCCGTCCCTGCCGCCCCGGTGCCTCCGGCCTCCTAGCGCCCTTCGACCACCGGTGATCCCGGGGCGCGTCGACCGCACCCTCGCGCCCCGTCCACACCTCTGACGCACCACCTTCCACCGCACGCTCCCGTACCCGGCCCGACCGCCGCGTACGGCCAACGGGGGGACCCCTCCATGTCGACACAGCAGCCCGTGCTGCAACTGCAGAACCTGACCCGCGTCCACGGCGCGGGCGCCACCGAGGTGCACGCCCTGCGCGGCATCGACCTCGCCGTGTACCCCGGCGAACTCGTCGCCGTCATGGGCCCGTCGGGCTCCGGCAAGTCCACGCTGCTCACCATCGCCGGTGGTCTGGACACCCCCAGCTCGGGCCGGGTGATCGTCGAGGACACCGACATCACCACCGCGAGCGTCAAGGAACTCGCGGCCCTGCGCCGCCGCAGCATCGGTTACGTCTTCCAGGACTACAACCTCATCCCGGCCCTGACCGCCGCCGAGAACGTCGCCCTGCCCCGCGAGCTGGACGGGACCTCCGCCCGCAAGGCGCGCGTCGAGGCCGTCGCCGCACTGGAGGAGATGGGACTCGGCCACCTCGCCGACCGCTTCCCCGACGAGATGTCCGGCGGCCAGCAGCAGCGCGTCGCCATCGCCCGCGCCCTCGTCGGCGACCGTCGCCTCGTCCTCGCCGACGAGCCGACCGGCGCCCTGGACTCCGAGACCGGCGAGTCCGTGCTCGCCCTGCTCCGCTCCCGCTGCGACGCGGGCGCCGCCGGAGTCCTCGTCACCCACGAGCCGCGGTTCGCCGCCTGGGCCGACCGGGTCGTGTTCCTGCGGGACGGCGCCATCGTCGACCAGACCGTGCGCAGCGAGGCCGATTCGCTCCTCTCCGGTCAGGTGGCCGACGCGTGAAGACCTGGCTCCACTCCTGGCGGGCCGCGATCCGCATAGCCCGCCGCGACGCCTGGCGTTCCAAGGGCCGCAGCGCCCTCGTCCTCGCGATGATCGCGCTGCCCATCCTGGGTGTCAGCGCCCTCGATCTGACCTACCGCAGCTCCGAACTGTCGCCCGCCGAGCGGCTGGAGCGGACGATCGGCGCGGCCGACGCACGCTTCAGGGACGCCGAGGTCGGCGGCGTCCCGATCTTCCAGGACCCCACCGGCGAGATGCACACGACGGCCAAGGACTACGAGGACGAACCGTGGCCGAGCGGCCGCACCGATGTCCTCAAGCGCGTCCCGGCGGGCTCCACCGTCCTCACGGACGGCCTCGGCGCGGCCAAGCTGACGACGGCCCACGGTCTGCTCGGGACCGAGGTGCGCGAGCTCAAGGCGGCCGACCCGATCGCCCACGGCATCATGACGCTCCTGAAGGGGCGTTTCCCGGAGAAGGACGACGAGGTCATGGCGACCTCGCACTTCCTGGAGACGAGCGGCCTGGCGATCGGCTCGACCCTTTCCGCCCGCAATTTCGATCGCCCGTATCGGATCGTCGGCTCCTACGAACTTCCCGACTCCCTCACCACGGACCAGGTGAACGCGCTGCCCGGCGCCTTCCTCGCCCCGTACGCGAAGGCGGTCGAGAAGGCCGGTCTGCCCGCGCCCGACACCTCCGTCTCGTACCTGGTGCGCAAGTCCGGTGGTTTCACGTGGAACACCGTCA
The DNA here is from genome assembly GCF_055582805.1 of Streptomyces sp. NPDC107498. Lineage (NCBI taxonomy): Bacteria > Bacillati > Actinomycetota > Actinomycetes > Kitasatosporales > Streptomycetaceae > Streptomyces > Streptomyces sp. NPDC107498. Next base: position 343,634 of record NZ_JBVJPE010000006.1, read on the forward strand.
AGGAGATCAACACCAAGGGCATCGCCGTCGTCTCGCGCGCCGTGGTGCTCGACCCGCCCGCCGCGTCCGAGGTCCCGCTCAACCAGAAGGACGGCTGGGGCGGCTACGAGGCCAGCCCGGGGGCCGACACCGCCGAACTCGCCTCCCTCGCCACCGTCGTCGGTCTGGCGATGCTGGAGATCTGCCTCCTCGCCGGACCCGCCTTCGCGGTCGGCGCCCGCCGCTCGCGCCGCCAGCTCGGCCTGGTCGGTGCCAACGGCGGTGCCCGCAGCCACATCCGGGCCATCGTGCTGAGCGGCGGTCTGGTCATCGGCGTCGCGGCCGCCGTCACCGGCACCGTCCTCGCCCTGGTGCTGACCCTGGTGCTGCAGCCGGTCCTCGAAGACACCATGGGCCAGCGGTTCGGGGCCTTCGACATCCGGCCCCTCGAACTGCTCGGCATCGCGCTGCTCGCGGTCCTGACCGGTCTGCTCGCCGCGATCGTCCCGGCCGTCACCGCCTCCCGGCAGACCGTCCTCGCCTCGCTCACCGGCCGGCGCGGGGTCCGCCGCAGCAGCCGCGTCCTGCCCCTGATCGGCCTGGCGGCCCTCGTCGTCGGCGGCGCGATCGCCCTCCTCGGCTCGACGGTCTCCGAGCAGGTCACCCTCGTGGCGGCCGGCTCCGCCCTCGCCGAGCTCGGTGTCGTCGCCATGACCCCCGCCCTGGTGGGCCTGTTCGGGCGGACCGGCCGCTGGCTTCCGCTCTCCCCGCGCCTCGCGCTGCGGGACGCCGTCCGCAACCGGGGCCGTACGGCACCCGCCGTCGCCGCCGTCCTCGCCGCCGTCGCCGGCACGGTCGCCGTCACCACGTACATGGCCGGCCGCGAAGCCCAGAACAGGGCCGAATACGAGGCCACGCTGCCGTACGGCGTCGCCTCCGCCTTCGTCCAGGAAGAAGGCGGCCGGGACGTCCCCGCCGTCCGCGAGGCCGTCCAGCGCAACTTCCCCGTCGACGTCCGCGCCGACGTCGAGCGCGTCTCGGTCGGCAAGCCGGGCTGCCCGCCCTGGGGCGAGGGCGAGGGCTGCGGCCGCTACGAGGTCCTCGTCCCTCCGGCGAACGAGTGCCCGCTCTACGCGACGGTCCCGGGCGGCGGCGACGCCTCGGAGAAGTACACGCCCGAACAGCGGCGGAAGCTGCTCACGGAGGACTGGCGCTGCAAGAGCTCCGCCGGCAGCGGGATGTACGTCTCCGACGGCGGTCTGCTCGTCGGTGACGCCAAGCTGCTCCAGGTCCTCGGCGTCGACGACCCCGCGACCGTGAAGGCCCTCGCCGACGGCAGGATCGTCAGCTTCAACCGTGCCCTGGTCGGCAAGGACGGCACCGTCGGAATCAAGCAGATCACCGACATCGCCGCCGCCGAGAAGGCCTCCGAGCAGGGCCGTCCCGCCCCCGGCAAGGTCAGCGCCCTCCCCGCCTACCTGGTGCCCGGCGACAAGAAGTCCTACGGCCTCCAGGCCCTCATGACCCCGGCCACCGCGAAGGCCGCCGGTCTCTCCACGGCGCCGCTGGGCGTGTACGTCAGCACCGACCGGCTCCCGGACTCCGAGCAGCGCCAGAAGCTCGACAGCGACCTCGCCAAGCTCGGCAGCGACGTCGAAGTCCACCTGGAAGAAGGGTTCGTCAACGAATACGGCATCATCCTGCTCTCGCTGGCCGTCTTCGCGGGCCTGGTCACCATCGGCGCCGCCGGCATCGCCACCGGACTCGCCCAGGCCGACGCCGAGGCCGATCTGAAGACGCTCGCCGCCGTGGGCGCCCCGCCCCGGGTCCGCCGCACGCTCAGCGGATTCCAGTGCGGAGTCGTCGCCGCGATGGGCGTGATCCTCGGCTCGGCCGCCGGACTGCTGCCCGCCATCGGGCTCCGGCTCACCGAGGAGCGCGAACAGATCCGCTTCTACGAGCAGAACCTCGCCGAGGGCTGGAGCGGCGACCTGACCCCGCCCGAGGTGCCGATCGTCATCCCCTGGGAGACGCTGGCCGGCCTGATCGTCGCCGTCCCGCTCGGCGCCGCGCTCCTCGCCGCCCTGGTGACCCGCTCGCGCGGTGCGCTGGCCCGGCGCGCGGCGACCTGACGGTCTTCGTTCCCGACCTGTGCCCCTGTACGAGGGTGGATCACCCCCGTACAGGGGCACACCGTGTGGTGAGGCATGCGTACGAGAGAATGGCGGCATGGAGATGCCGAGGAATGACAGGTCGCAGGAGAGCCCCCCGGTCCTCATCGTGGGACAGGACGGGATGGCGCTCGGCGGCACTCAGGGCGACGACGAACCCCGCGAGGTCCCGGTGACGGAAATGGTCGAGCAGCCTGCGAAGGTCATGCGGATCGGCAGCATGATCAAGCAGCTTCTGGAGGAAGTACGGGCGGCCCCTCTGGACGAGGCGAGCCGGGTCAGGCTCAAGGACATCCACGCCAGCTCCGTGAAGGAGCTGGAGGACGGGCTCGCGCCCGAACTGGTCGAGGAACTGGAGCGGCTCTCCCTGCCGTTCACGGACGAGGCGATCCCCTCCGAGGCGGAGCTGCGCATCGCGCAGGCACAGCTGGTGGGCTGGCTCGAGGGCCTGTTCCACGGCATCCAGACGGCGCTGTTCGCCCAGCAGATGGCGGCCCGCGCCCAGCTGGAGCAGATGCGCCGCGCGCTGCCTCCGGGGTCGTCCCACGACGATGACGACGATCAGGGCCACGGGCACGCGGTGCGCTCGGGACCGTACCTGTAGGTCGCGTCCATACGCGGGAGGGGCCCGGCACACCTCGTGTGCCGGGCCCCTCCTTCCGTGTGCGGGTCAGGCGCCCGGCGCGAGCAGCAGCACCTTGCCGACGTGTCCGCTCTCCTCCAGCGCCCGGTGCCCCTCGGCGGCCTCCGGCATCGGCAGCGTCCGGTCGACGACCGGCCGGACCGTGCCCGCGCCGATCAGCGGCCAGACGTGCTCCCGTACGGCCGCGACGATCGCCGCCTTCTCCTGCGCCGGACGGGACCGCAGCGTCGTCGCCAGGACGGCGGCGCGCTTCGCGAGCAGCGCCCCGAGGTTCAGCTCGCCCTTCGCCCCGCCCTGGAGCCCGATGACGACCAGGCGGCCGTTCACGGCCAGCGCCTTCACGTTCCGCTCCAGGTACTTGGCGCCCACGATGTCCAGGATGACGTCCGCGCCCGCGCCGTCCGTCGCCTTCGCCAGTTCCTCGACGAAGTCCTGCTCGCGGTAGTCGATGAGGACGTCCGCTCCCAGCTCGGCACAGCGCGCCAGCTTCTCGGGGCCTCCGGCGGTGACCGCGACCCGCGCGCCGACCGCCTTCGCCAGCTGGATCGCCATCGTGCCGATCCCGCTCGCGCCGCCGTGCACGAGCAGCGTCTCGCCGGGCCGCAGGTGCGCGAGCATGAAGACGTTGGACCAGACCGTGCACGCGACCTCGGGGAGCGCGGCGGCCTCGGTCAGGTCGACGCCCTCCGGCACCGGCAGCAGCTGACCGGCCGGGACCACGACCTTCTCCGCGTAACCGCCGCCGATGAGCAGTGCGCACACCTCGTCGCCGACGGCCCAGTCGGACACCCCGGGCCCGAGCTCGGCGATCCGGCCCGCGCACTCCAGGCCGGGGTAGGGAGAGCTGCCCGGCGGCGGGTCGTAGAAGCCCTGCCGCTGGAGCAGATCGGCGCGGTTGACCGCGCTGGCCACCACCTCGACGAGCACCTCGCCCTCGCCGGGCACGGGATCGGGTACCTCGGCCCAGACGAGCGCCTCGGGACCGCCGGGTTCCGGAATCGTGATCGCATACATGGCGGCGAGGCTACTCGTCCGGCGGGCCGGTGCTCCGGTGAGCCGGTGCTCCGGTGAGCCGGTGCTCCGGCGGGTCAGTCCTCCGGCGGGGTGGAGAGCGGGGTCACCGAGGTGGCGCGCACGATGGTGATCACCCGGTCGGTGAGCTGGAGCGGGCTGGCCGCCGGGTCGTCGTAACCGAGGAGCCGGTGGCCGCGGAGCACGCTCACCACCAGGTCGCCGGTCTCCCGCACGCTCTTGCCGGCCTCGCTCTTGGTCACCGGCCGTTCCACGAGGTCGAGGCCCGAGCCCTGCTGGATGAGATCCTCCATCACTGTGCCGGCGCTGGGGCTCAGCACGGACAGGCCGAGCAGGCGTCCGGCGGCACTGGCGCTGGTGATGACCGCGTCCGCGCCGGACTGGCGGAGCAGCGGCGCGTTCTCCTCCTCACGGACCGCCGCGACGATCTTCGCGCCCCGGTTGAGCTGGCGTGCCGTGAGGGTGACCAGGACCGCCGTGTCGTCGCGCTGGGTGGCGATGACGATCTGCCGGGCCCGTTGCACCTCGGCGCGGAGCAGCACGTCGCTGCGGGTCGCGTCGCCGATGACACCGACGAAGCCGTCCGCGTTCGCGGTCTCGATCACCTTCGTGGAGGGATCGACGATGACGATCTGGTCCTTGCGGAGTCCGGTCGCGCAGAGCGTCTGGATCGCGGACCGCCCCTTCGTGCCGAAACCGACGATGACGGTGTGGTCGCGCAAGGTGGACCTCCAGCGGTTCAGCCGGAACTCCTCCCGGGTCCGTTCGGTGAGGACCTCGAGAGTGGTGCCGACCAGGATGATCAGGAAGAGCACGCGCAGGGGCGTGACCAGCAGGATGTTGGCGAGCCGCGCCGAGTCGCTGTACGGGACGATGTCGCCGTATCCGGTGGTGGAGAGGGTCACGGTCGCGTAGTAGACGCTGTCGAGGAAGTCGAGCGTCTCGTCGGCGTTGTCGTGGTACCCGTCGCGGTCGACGTAGACGATGAGCACCGTCACGATCAGCACGCCGAGCGCCATGAGCAGCCGCTTGCCGACCTGGCGCAGCGGCTTCTCGACGACCCTGCGGGGCAACTGGACCCGTGGACCGGAGATCCGCTCCTCCGCGCGGCGGGCCATCACGTCACGACTGGGAAGTTTCACGTGAAACACGCTCCTTGCGCCGGTACGGCGCTCGACGTCGGCGGCCAGGGAAGGTCGAGGACGTCCAGCTCCTGACCGGACCGGGCGCCACCGGGCGGGACGACGGCCATGCCGTCCGCGACGGCGATGCCCCGGAGCATGGCCGGCCCGTTGTAGCGCAACGGAACGAGTTGTTCGCCCCTGCGGACGACCGGGACGAGCCGGGTGTCGTGGGGATGCCCGTGCACTTCGCCCTGGACGGGGGCGCGGCTCCCGGCGGGCGCGGCGCCGCCCGGGGCGCCCAGGGCGGCGAGGAGCGGCTCGGCGAGCGTGAGGAGCCCGGAGACGGCGGCGAGCGGGTTGCCGGGCAGGCCGACGAGGCGACGGCCGTCGCCCAGGTCGGCGAGGAGCATCGGATGGCCGGGGCGGACCTTCACCCCGTCGACCAGGAGCGTGGCGCCCGCCTTGTCGAGGACGCGGTGAAGATGGTCGACGGGCCCGGCGGCGGTGCCTCCGGTGGTGACGACCAGGTCGGCGGGGGAGCCCGTGACGGCCGCGTACAGCTCCTCGGCGTCGTCGCCGATCCGCCGGGTGGCGAGCACCTCGGCGCCGAGCGACGCGAGCCAGGGGCCGAGCATCGGGCCGAGGGCGTCACGGATGAGCCCCTCGTGGGGAAGCCCGGCCGTGAGCAGTTCGTCGCCGAGGACGAGGACCTCGACCCGGGGGCGTGACGGCACGGGGAGCTCGTCGTAACCGGCGGCCGCGGCGAGTCCCAGCACGACGGGGGTCACGGCGGTGCCCGCGGGCAGCAACTCGTCGCCGGACCGGCACTCCTGGCCCCGGGACCTGATGTCCTGCCCGACGACCACGTCACGCAGCGCGTGCAGCAGAAGACCCGGCCCGGCGAGGGATCCGGCCCGTTCCGTACGGGAGTGCTCGCTACGGATGACGGCGGTGGTCCCGGACGGAACGGGGGCTCCGGTGGCGATCCTCACGGCCTCGCCGTCGGTCAGCGCGGCGGCGGGCGCGTGCCCCGCGAGGACGGAGGCCTCCGGACGGACGGTCCAGGGGCCCGGACCCGCGACGGCCCAGCCGTCCATGGCGGAGGTGTCGAAGGAGGGAAGGTCGGTGAGGGCGAGGAGCGGCTCGGCCAGGACCTGGCCGAGCGCCTGCCCGAGCGGAAGGCGCCGCGGCTCCCCGCCGGCCCGGTCGGAACGTACGGCACGGTCGGCACTTCCTGCCCGTGCACCGCTCCCGGCCCGGGCAGTGCTCCCGGCGCGGGCGGCGGCGGCCCTGGCCTCGGGCCAGGCGGTGGCCCGGTGCGGCGGCCCGGCCTTCGCACCGGTGGCGGTGCCGGGGGCCACGGGGAGGGGCTCCTTCGGAATCATCCCGCCTCGTCCTGCTCGGCGGCCCAGCGCTGCGCGAGCGCCGCGGCCTTGCGGGCGGCCTCGGCGACGGCCTCCGGCCCACCCTCGGCGCCCGCGCGGGCGGCCGCGTAGCCGACCAGGAAGGTGGTCAGGGGCGCGGCGGGGCGGGCCACGCCGTGGGCGGCGTCACGGGCCAGGTCGAGCAGCACGCCGGTGTTGACGTCCAGTTCGATACCCAGTTCGTCCTTGACTGCGGTGATCCATTCGTCCAGCACGGTCCCATGCTCCCTGATGCGGGCCCGGGCCGTGGCAATGTCCTCCCAGGTGTCGCAGTCGAAGGAGGCGAGGGGGTCAGCGGCGACCCGGGTGAGGCCCAGTCCCCCGGTGAGGAGACGCAGCGGGCCGCCGTCGAGGGTGCCTCTCCGGGCGCTGATGAGAGCCAGTTCACGCAGGAGCGGGGCGCGGCGGTACGCGGCGACGAGAGGCTGGTCCCGCCCGTCGGCGTCGGTGAGCAGCGCGGCCTCCGCCCCGGGGGTCGCGTCGAGCGCGTCACGGAGGCGGCGGACGACGGTCCCGTCCAGGAAGGGCAGATCGGCGGAGAGGACGAGGAGGACGTCGGCCCCGGTCTCCCGGACGCCGGCGCCGAGCGCGGCCAGCGGGCCGCCACCGGGCGGGTCCTCCCTGGTCCAGAGGACGGGGCGGGCGGTCGGGCGGGGGGCCGCGACGACCACGGTCCGGCCGGCGTCGGGACAGGCCGCGAGCACCCGGTCGAGGAGGGTCCGGCCCCCGACCCGTAGCCCTGGCTTGTCGGTGCCGCCGAGGCGCCGGGCGGCACCCCCGGCGAGCACGACGGCGTCGTATGCGGTGGTCACCCCAGCAGTATGGGCCGCCCGGCCCCATCGCCGACGGCACCGTCTCCCCTGCTGAGACAGGCCCGTGCCAACACCGCACGGCCGCCGGGGCCGCACCGGCAACGGGACCGACGACAGACGGGGCCGCACGACCAACGGGGCCGACCGGACCGCACGGTCGACGGGATCGCACGGCCGACCGGGCGCACCGGCAACCGACGCGCACCGGACGACCGGTCCGCACGGGAAACCGACGCGCACCGGACGACCGGTCCGCACCGAACGGCCGTACCGGGTGGGGGTCCGGTGCGGCCGTTCCTCGTCAGACCGTGCGGAGCAGGACGGCAGGCTGCTCGACGCAGTCCGCCACGTACCGCAGGAAGCCGCCCGCCGTGCCGCCGTCGCAGACGCGGTGGTCGAAGGTGAGCGAGAGCTGCACCACCTGACGGACGGCCAGTTCGCCCTGGTGGACCCAGGGCTTGGGGATGATCCGGCCGACACCGAGCATCGCGGCCTCGGGGTGGTTGATGATCGGCGTGGAGCCGTCGACCCCGAACACCCCGTAGTTGTTCAGGGTGAACGTGCCACCGGTCAGATCGGCCGGGGTGATCGCTCCCTGCCGGGCCGCCTCCGTGAGCCGGGCGAACTCCTCCGTCAGCGACTCGGCCGTCCTCGTCCCCGCGTCCTTGACCACGGGGACGACGAGCCCGCGCGGGGTCTGGGCGGCGAAACCGAGGTGCACGGACGGCAGCCGGACGATCTCCCGGGCGGCCGTGTCCACCGTGGAGTTGAGCTCGGGGAAACGGGCCAGGGCGTGGACGCAGATGCGCGCGAGGAGCGCGAGCAGCGAGATCTTCGGTCCGCCGGCCGCGTTCATCGCCGCCCGGGCCGCCATCAGCTCGGTCGCGTCGGCGTCGACCCAGCAGGTCGCGTCGGGGATCTCCGTACGGCTGCGGGACAGCTTGTCCGCCACCGCGCCACGGACCCCGCGCAGCGGAACCCGCTCGCCGGCCGTCGCAACGGGGGCCACGGCGGCGCTCGGGGCGGGCGCCGGAGCGGTGACCGGCTGCTCCTCGGCCGCGAGGGCCAGCTCCACGTCGGCCCGCAGGATCAGCCCCTCGGGTCCGGATCCGCGCACCTCCCGCAGGTCGAGGCCCCGGTCACGGGCCAGCTTCCGCACGAGTGGCGAGATGACGGGCACCGGCCCCGCATGCGCCCCGGCTGCCGGGGCCACCGGAGCCGCCGGGGCCGCGACCGGAGCCTCCGGAGCGGTCGCCGGCGCCTGGGCGGTCGCCGGGTTCGTGTGCCGCACCCGGCGACGGCGGGCGGCGGGCCCGGCCGTGCCGTAGCCGACGAGCACGTTGCCCGAGTACTCCGAGGAGACGGCCGAATCGGCGTCGGCCCGGCCCGCCGGGGGGGTCGCTCCCGGAGCGGCCTCCGCGAGCTCCTCCGGCGCGCCCGTGCCGCCGACGGCGACCGTCAGGAGCGGTGCGCCGACCGGCAGTTCGGTGCCCTCCTCGCCGTACCGGGCGGTGACGACACCGCCGTACGGACAGGGCACCTCGACCATCGCCTTGGCCGTCTCGACCTCGACGACCGGCTGGTCGATGGCGACGACGTCGCCGACGGCCACCAGCCAACGCACGATCTCGGCCTCGGTGAGCCCCTCTCCGAGGTCGGGCAGCTTGAACTCAAGGACCTGTGCCATCAGCTGCCCGCCTCCCACTGCAGTCGCGCCACCGCGTCCAGGACCCGGTCCACGCCCGGCAGGTGGTGCCGCTCCAGCATCGGCGGCGGATACGGGATGTCGAAGCCCGTGACCCGCAGCACCGGCGCCTCCAGGTGGTGGAAGCACCGCTCGGTCACGCGCGCGGCGATCTCCGCGCCGGGGCCGCCGAAGCCGGTCGACTCGTGGACGACGACCGCGCGGCCGGTGCGCCGCACCGAGGCGCAGACGGTCTCGTCGTCGAACGGCACGAGCGAGCGCAGGTCGACGACCTCCAGGTCCCAGCCCTCGGCCTGGGCGGCCTCCGCCGCCTCCAGGCAGACCGGCAACGAGGGGCCGTAGGTGATCAGGGTGGCCCCGGTGCCCCGGCGCCGCACGACGGCCTTGCCGATCGGCTCGACGGGCGCGGGGGCCTCGGGGGACCAGTCGGACTTGGACCAGTAGAGCCGCTTGGGCTCCAGGAAGACCACCGGGTCGTCGGAGGCGATGGCCGCGCGCAGCAGCCCGTAGGCGTCCTCGACGGTGGCCGGGGTGACGACGTGCAGCCCCGGCGTGGCCGTGTAGTAGGCCTCGGAGGAGTCGCTGTGGTGCTCGACGCCACCGATCCCGCCGCCGTACGGGACGCGGATGACGATCGGCATCGACACCGCGCCCCGGGTGCGGTTCCGCATCTTCGCCACGTGGGAGAGCAGCTGCTCGAACGCCGGGTAGGCGAACGCGTCGAACTGCATCTCCACGACCGGCCGCAGGCCGTACATGGCCATGCCGACGGCCGCGCCGAGGATGCCCGCCTCGGCCAGCGGGGTGTCCGTGCACCGGTCCTCGCCGAACTCCTTGGCGAGTCCGTCGGTGACCCGGAAGACGCCGCCGAGGGTGCCGACGTCCTCGCCCATCACATGGACGGTCGGGTCCTCGGCCATCGCGTCGCGCATGGCGCGCTGGAGCGCCTGCGCCATCGTGGCGGGCTTCGGCTTCGCGGCGTTCCCGCCGGTCCTGGCCGCAGCGGGGCCGGTCGTCGCGGTCGTCATCACGCCTCACCCTCGGCTTCGAGCTCGGCGCGCAGCTGCGCCGCCTGTTCGCGCAGCTGTGTCGTCTGCTCCGCGTAGACGTGGGAGAAGAGCTCCATCGGGTCGAGCACCGGGTCGGCGTTCATCCGTTCGCGCAGCTCCGCCGCCATCGCCTCGGCGGCCTCGGCCGCCGCGCGCCTGCCGTCCTCGTCGAGCAGGCCACGCTCCGTCAGCTCCCGTTCGAGCAGGAGGATCGGGTCGTGCGCCCGCCAGGCCTCGACCTCGTCGGACGTGCGGTAGCGGGTCGCGTCGTCGGCGTTGGTGTGGGCGTCGATCCGGTAGGTGACCGCCTCGACGAGGGTGGGGCCGCCGCCGCGCCGCGCGCGGGCCACGGCCTCGGTGAGCACCTGGTGGACGGCGACCGCGTCGTTCCCGTCGACGAGCCGGCCCGGCATGCCGTATCCGACGGCCTTGTGGGCGAGGGAGGGGGCAGCGGTCTGCTTGGCGAGGGGCACGGAGATCGCGAAGCCGTTGTTCTGCACGAGGAAGACCACGGGGGCCTGCCAGACGGCGGCGAAGTTCAGCGCCTCGTGGAAGTCGCCCTCGCTGGTGCCGCCGTCGCCGACCATGGCCAGGGCGACGACGTCGTCGCCCTTGAGGCGGGCGGCGTGGGCGAGGCCCACGGCGTGCGGGAGCTGGGTGGCGAGGGGCGTGCAGAGCGGCGCGATGCGGTGCTCGTGCGGGTCGTACCCGGTGTGCCAGTCGCCGCGCAGCAGGGTGAGGGCCTGGACGGGGTCGAGGCCCCGGGCGACGGCCGCCAGGGTGTCGCGGTACGAGGGGAAGAGCCAGTCCCGCTCCTCCAGGGCGAGGGCGGCGGCGATCTCGCACGCCTCCTGGCCGGTGGTGGACGGGTACACGGCGAGCCGGCCCTGCTTGGTGAGGGCGGTGGCCTGTGTGTTGTACCGGCGGCCGCGGATCAGCTCCGCGTAGAGCCGGAGCAGCAGCGCGGGATCGGCGTCGGCCACGGCGTCCGTGCCGAGCACGCGCAGCGGCTCGGCCTCCGGCAGCAGCGGGGCGGGGTCGACGCGCGGCTGCCACATCGGCGGCGGGGTGTGCCGGTCGGCGGGGACGGCACCGGGCGGCTCTTGGACTGTCGAACTGCGCTGTTGCAACGAGTCCACCTCCTCATGGGAGCGGGCATAAGACCCGAAGGCGGGTGGCGCGAGTGTGGCGCGCCTCACCTACCGATTGTTCGGTCGTGGAGGCATTTTGGCTACAGGCACCTCCAGCCTGTGGACAAACGGTTCTCCACAGCCTGGGATAAGGGCAGGTCGTCCATCGGAGAGAGGCGGGGGCACATGGCGGATGAACAAATGGCCGACGACTGGGAGCAGGTCGTCGCCCCGGCGCCGGCAGCGGGGTCCACCGGTCCTCCGGCGCGCCCGCTGGACGCCGTCGACCGCGACATCCTCCGCATCCTGCAGACGGACGGCCGCGCCTCGATCCGCTCCGTGGCCGAGCGGGTGCACGTCTCCCGGGCCAACGCGTACGCGCGGATCAACCGGCTCGTCGACGACGGGGTGATCCGAGGCTTCAGCGCCCGCGTCAACCACGAGCGGGCGGGGCACGGAGCCTCCGCCTACATCACGCTCAAGATCGTCCAGAACTCCTGGCGGACCGTGCGCGAACAGCTCCAGGCCCTGCCGGGAGCCGCGCACATCGCCCTGGTCAGCGGTGATTTCGACGTCCTGCTGCTCGTCCACACCCCCGACAACCGCACCCTGCGCGAGCTGGTGCTCACCAAGCTCCAGTCGATCCCCGAGGTGCTCTCGACCCGGACCCTGCTGGTCTTCGAGGAGACGGACCTCGACCCGGACCACCGCGCCCCGGGCCGCTGACCCCGCCTTCCGGACCCGCGGTGGGCCGTACGGGGGATCAGCGGGCCCGTACGAGGGGACGGAAGCGCGCAAGCCCGTGCCCCGCCGGCCGTACGGGGGGGCCGGCAGGGGCTCGGCGCGACGCCTCAGCGGGCCGTCCGCAGCCCGTCGAAGGCCAGGTGGACGACGGTCTCGGCGAGCTGTTCCCGCTCCGCCGTCGTGTCCGGATGGGGCCGGTACCACTCCACCAGCGAGTTGATCATGCCGAAGAGGAGCCGGGTCGCGAGCCGGATGTCCACGTCGGCCCGCAGGTCCCCCTCGGCGACGGCGGCCTTCAGCAGCTCGGCCACCCGCTGGTCGAACTCGCGGCGCCGTTCCAGCGCCCACCGCTCGGTGCCGGTGTTGCCCCGCACCCGCAGCAGCAGCGTCACGTACGGCAGCTCCGCGATCAGCACCTCGACGGTGCGGCGCGTGACGTACTCGACCCGCTCGACGGCCCGGCCGCGCCCGGCCCCCGGCTCGTCGAGGATCGCGAAGAGCCCGTCGAGCGCCCGGCTGACCGCGCGCCGCAACAGCTCCTCCTTGCCCGCCACGTGGTGGTAGATCGAGGACTTCGAGATCCCGGCCGCCTTGGACAGGTGCTCCATCGACGTGCCGTCGTAGCCGCGCTCGTTGAAGACCCGCACCGCGACCGACAGCAGCGTCTCGGGGGTGTACGTGTCGCGCTTCACCGTGGTCATCAGGAGTCCTGCCCTTCCTCGGCGTATCCCCGGCGGGCGGTGGCCAGGCTGGGCGCGTACCGCCCCGTCGGGTAGCGCTCGTGCAGCTCCGCGAGCAGGTCGCGCACGCGCGCGTGCCCCACCCTCCCGGCCCACTCCAGCGGGCCGACGGGGTAGTTGACCCCGAGGCGCATGGCCGTGTCGACGTCCTCTGCGGTGGCGACGCCCCGGTCGACCGCGTCGGCCGCGAGGTCGGCGAGCATCGCGACCGTACGGGCGACGATCATGCCGGGCACGTCGCCGATGACGGACACCTGCTTGCCGAGCGCCTGGAAGAGGCCCACGGCCTCGGCGAGGGACTCCTCCGAGGTGTGCTCGCCGGTCGACAGGACGATCCGGCTCGCGCGCGCGTAGTCCAGCGCGAGGTCGAAGTAGATGATCTCGTCGGTGCAGTACTCGAAGGCGCTCTCGCCGTCGGCGAGGCAGAGCCGGGCGCCGCCGGGCAGCAGGACGTATCCCTGGCCGCCCTTGCGCCGCACCTCGATCCCGGCCTCCTCGAAGAGCTCGATCAGCGGCTCGGCGGGCCCCAGGCCGCCGCGTACGGCGATCCGCCCGGGCGCCTCGGCCGGCGGCGCGTTGTGCGGCTCGGGCCGCTCGGCGCCCTCGGCGTACGAGAACCAGCCGTGCCCCGACTTGCGGCCGAGCCGCCCCGACTCCACGAGTCGGCGCTGCGCCAGCGAGGGGGTGAACTTCGGGTCCTGGTGGAAGGACTCCCACACCGACCGGGTGACGGCCTCGTTCACGTCCTGCCCGATGAGGTCGGTCAGCTCGAAGGGCCCCATCCGGAACCCGCCGCACTCCCGCAGGGCCGCGTCGATGGTGGCGGGGTCGGCGCCCCCCTCCTCGAACACGCGCAGCGCCTCCGCGTAGAAGGGCCGGGCGACCCGGTTCACGATGAAGCCGGGGGTGTCCGCGCAGCGCACCGGCGTCTTGCCCCAGCCCTTCACCGTCTCGTACGCGCGCGTGGCGACGTCCGCGTCGGTCGCGAAGCCGCTGACGACCTCGACGAGGGGGAGCAGCGGCGCCGGGTTGAAGAAGTGCAGGCCGACGAACCGGCCGGGCAGCCGCAGTCCTCCCGCGATGGCGGTGACGGAGAGCGAGGAGGTGTTCGTGGCGAGGACGGTGTCGTCGCCGACGATCTTCTCCAGGTCGGCGAAGAGCCGCTGCTTGACCGGGAGGTCCTCGACGATCGCCTCGATCACGAGGGCGGCGTCCGCGAGCTCGGCGGGGTCCTCGGCCGGGTGCAGCCGGCCGGTGGCGGCCTCCCGCGCGGCGGCGTCGAGGCGCCCCTTCTCCACGAGCCGGTCCAGGCGGGCGGCGAGGGCGGCGACCGCCTCGGCTGCCCGGCCGGGAGCGCTGTCGTAGAGGTGCACGGGGTGGCCGGCGACCAGCGCGACCTGGGCGATGCCCTGGCCCATGGTGCCGGTGCCGACGACGGCGACGACGCGGTCCCGCCCGATGGCGGCGGTGCGGTCCTGCTCCACGGCGGCGGTCTCACTGGCGGTCACGTCGTCGCTCCCCCTGACGGTCACGTTGGCGCTCATGGGAGTGATCCTCCCCGATGGGTTTTCCACAGGACCGACGGACCCCCTTGTCCCGACCGATCGTTCGGTTACTCTAACTCCGTACGCGTCTCCCTGCCCAGCTCGACGAGGAGTTGGTCCATCGATGGCCACCGCTCAGCTGACCACCGACCGTCTGGCCGAGAAGCACCGGTCCACACTCGACCAGGCGCTCGCCACCATCCGCACCCGCGCCTACTGGTCGCCGTACCCCGAGCACCCCAAGGCGTACGGCGCGGACGGCTCCCTCGACGCGGCGGCGGGCCTCGCCGCCCACCAGTCCGCGTTGAACACCCGCTTCGACCTCGACCAGCCCGGCACGGACGGCTGGACCGGCGTCGAGACCTCGCCGTACGGCCCGTCGCTCGGCATCGAGTACCCGCACGCCGACCTCGACGTGCTGCTCCCCGCCATGCGCGCGGGCATGGGCGCCTGGCGGGACGCCGGCGCCGAGACCCGCGCCCTGGTCTGCCTGGAGATCCTCGCCCGGATCTCCGCCCGGACCCACGAGTTCGCCCACGCCGTCATGCACACCAGCGGCCAGGCGTTCATGATGGCGTTCCAGGCCGGCGGCCCGCACGCCCAGGACCGCGGCCTGGAGGCCGTGGCGTACGCGTACGAGGAGCAGACCCGCACGCCCGCCGGGCGGGCCGGCTGGTCCAAGCCGCAGGGCAAGCGCGACCCCCTGGAGCTGAGCAAGGAGTTCACCCCGGTCGGCCGCGGCATCGCGCTGGTCATCGGCTGCAACACCTTCCCCACGTGGAACGGCTACCCGGGCCTGTTCGCCTCCCTCGCCACCGGCAACCCGGTCCTGGTCAAGCCGCACCCGCGCGCCGTCCTGCCGCTCGCGCTGACCGTGAAGGTCGCGCGTGAGGTCCTCGCGGAGACCGGCTTCGACCCGAACCTGGTCGCGCTCGCCGTCGAGCGCCCCGGCGAGGGCATCGCCAAGACCCTGGCCGTCCGCCCCGAGGTCCGGATCATCGACTACACCGGCTCCACCGCCTTCGGCGACTGGCTGGAGGCCAACGCCCGGCAGGCCCAGGTCTACACCGAGAAGGCCGGCGTCAACACGGTCGTGGTCGACTCCACCGACGACTACAAGGGGATGCTGGCCAACCTGGCCTTCTCGCTGTCCCTGTACAGCGGCCAGATGTGCACCACCCCGCAGAACCTGCTGATCCCCCGCGACGGCATCACCACCGACCAGGGCCCGAAGTCGTACGACGAGGTCGTCGCCGACCTCGCGGCGGCCGTCGGCGGCCTGCTCGGCGACGACGCCCGGGCGAACGGCCTGCTCGGCGCCCTGGTCAACCCGGACGTGAAGGCGCGCCTGGAGGCCGCCGCCGCGCTCGGCGAGGTCGCGCTCGCCTCCCGCGAGGTGGCCAACCCGGAGTACCCGGACGCCGTGGTCCGGACGCCGGTCATCGTGAAGCTGGACGGCTCCAAGCCGGACGCCCAGGCCGCGTACTTCTCGGAGTGCTTCGGCCCGGTCTCCTTCGCCGTCTCGGTGGACTCCACCGCCGACGCCCTGGAGCTGCTGCGCCGCACGGTCCGTGAGAAGGGCGCGATGACGGTCGGCGCCTACACGACCTCGGCGGACACCGAGCGCGCGGTGGAGGAGGTCTGCCTGGAGGAGTCGGCCCAGCTCTCGCTGAACCTCACGGGCGGGGTGTACGTGAACCAGACGGCCGCGTTCTCCGACTTCCACGGCTCCGGCGGCAACCCGGCGGCGAACGCCGCGCTGTGCGACGGCGCCTTCGTCTCCAACCGCTTCCGGGTGGTGGAGGTACGCCGCCAGGCCTGACCGAGGCTCTCGTGGAGGCCTTCCGGGCCTCCACGAGAGCCCGCGAGGGTCACGGCGCCTCGATCTCCGCGTACCGCTGCACCCACGCGTGCATGGCGATCGCGGCGGCCGCGCCCGCGTTGATCGACCGGGTCGAGCCGAACTGGGCGATCGAGCAGACCATCTCCACGTGGGCGCGGGCCTCCTCGGTCAGCCCCGGGCCCTCCTGGCCGAAGAGCAGCACGCAGCGGCGGGGCAGCACGGTCCGCTCCAGCGGGACGGCACCGGGCAGGTTGTCGATCCCGATGACGGGGATGCCCTCGGCCGCCGCCCACGCGGTCAGCGACTCGGTGTCCGGGTGGTGCCGGACGTGCTGGTAGCGGTCGGTGACCATGGCGCCCCGCCGGTTCCAGCGGCGGCGGCCCACGATGTGGACCTCCTTCGCCAGGAAGGCGTTCGCGGTCCGCACGACCGAGCCGATGTTGAAGTCGTGGCCCCAGTTCTCCACCGCCACGTGGAAGTCGTGGCGCCGGGTGTCCAGGTCGGCGACGACCGCCTCGCGCGTCCAGTACCGGTAGCGGTCCACCACGTTGCGCCGGTCGCCGTCGGCGAGCAGCTCGGGGTCGTACCGCTCGTCCCGCGGCCACGGCTCCGGGTGCGGCCCGACGCCGATCTCGGGGCCGAACCCCTCGTCGTACTGGACCGGCTCGGGCTGTTCTTCCGTGGTGCTCACCCGACGAGGGTACGGGGGCCGTGCTCCTCACCCGTACGGCGCTGCTCGGGCAGCGCCCCGGCGGGGGTCCGCCTCAGCAGCCGGTCCCTGCCCCCGGCCGCCCGGGCTCCCAGCCACACCAGGAACGCCGTCGGCAGGAACACGGCGTCGGCGGAGATCATCGCGAGCGAGAAGACCGGAAGTCCGAGGAGCACCGCGATCCCGGCGTGCTCCATCATCATCACGACCAGGAGGACGTTCTTGACCCTGCGGTTGAAGAGCGTGAAGGGGAAGGCGACCTGGACGATCACCGTGCCGTAGGACAGCAGCATCACCATGATCCCGCTGGCGCCGAGCAGCTCGGAGAGGGCCGGCCAGGGCGAGAAGTAGTCCAGGTGGAGCGGGTAGAACAGCGCGGACCCCTCCTGCCAGCGCGAACCCTGGATCTTGTACCAGCCGGCCGTGGCGTAGATCAGACAGACCTCGACCATGATCACGGCGAGGACGGCGTTGTGCGCGAGGTTCGCGAGGACGTCGAGCAGGGTGCGCGGCTCCCCGGGGGCGATCCGGCGGACCAGCCACCACAGCCCGTTGCCGAGCCACAGCACCCACAGCAGCACCGGCACCCACCACTCGCCGGAGACGTCGCCGAACCAGGTGGCGGCGAGGAGGAAGCCGCCGAGCACCACCCACAGCACCGGTCCGACCACATCGCGGCGCGCGGGCTCCCCGGCCCGGGCCGCGCGGTCCTCACGGGCCGCCCGCCGGGCGTCCAGGGACCACACCCGGCCGCAGCGGGTGAAGACGAGGTAGATCGAGACGATGTGCAGGACGTTGTCGCCGCCGTCGCCCACGAAGACGGAGCGGTTCAGCAGCGAGAGCACGCCGACCATGAAGACCACGGACACGGCCCGGGTCCGCCACCCGACGAGGAGCAGCGCGGCCGAGAGCACCGCGAGCCCGTAGACGACCTCGAACCAGAGCCGGCCGTCCGACCACAGGAGCACGGTGAAGGCCCGGTTGTCGGCGATCAGCCGCTGCGCCAGCTCCCAGGACCAGGGGCCGTCGGGCCCGTACAGCTGGTGCCGGTGGGGCAGCTCGCGCAGCAGGAAGAGCAGCCAGGTCAGCGAGAAGCCGATCCGGATGATCGCGCTCTGGTACGGGGCGAGGGCGCGGCCGGTGACGGCCTGCACCCCGCGGGCGAGCCGGCGGTCGAAGGGTTCGCGGGCACGCGCGGGCGCGGCGCTGGACGTGCTCATCGGCCCGCCTCCGTGCGGCTCGTGGCGGCACCGGCGGACCGGTCGGCCTCGGTGATCCTCCACCACGGGAAGTCGCGGTAGGAGGGGGTGGTCCGCGTCTTCTCGGTGCTCCACGGGGCGGCGGGGACGGTCCGGGAGACGGTGCGCAGCTGGATGCGCCGCACGTCGGGGCCGAGGGCCCGTCCGTCGGGGCGCTCGAGGGCGTCGAGCCTGAGCATCGCGATCCGGCGGATGTACTGCTCCGAGAGGGTGCCGCGCGGTCCGTTGGCGCGGTGGCCGTCGTCGTGCGTGTTGAGGTAGAAGTCCACGGCCCTGCGGAGCTGGTTCTGCTGCGCGTGGCTGGGCATCGGGTTGTGGCGGATCGCCTCGATGTCCTGGGCGGTGAGGTCGATCCAGGCGGTGGTGCCCCGGCCGCCGTCGGCGGTGGCGACCTCGGCGCGGACCTCGAGGGAGATGTTCGTCTGGAGCGGGTTGGGCGCGAAGAGCTTCCAGTTCTGTTCGAACTCGGGGTAGATCCAGTCGCTGACGGCCTCGCCGTGCCGCTTGGTCAGCGTGTTGGACGGCGCCACGTGCAGGAACACCATCGCCAGATGGACGCAGGCGAACACGCCGACGACGGCGAGCGCCACGGCGGCGACGACCTGGTAGGGCAGCGAGAGGGCCATGATCCCGACGCCCCCGGTTCCGACTCCTGTGGTTCCGGAAGAGGCGTCCGGGCCCTCGCCCTCGGGGGGTCTCCGCCCGTCGTCGCTCGTCCCGACCGCGTCCTTTTCGACGTACGCGTCCATCCCGCCCCGATCCCGATCGGCCCACCTCGGTTATCCACAGGGTTGACACCATACGGGCCGCCGACCCACCATTGAAGTCATTCAACCGAACGATCGGTCGGTAGGGGGTCTGATGACCGCAGTGACGGCAGGGACGGCAGGGACCACGGGCGTGCCCGGCGCGTCGGACACGGCCGCGGCGGCCGAGCAGGCCGCCTACGAGGCCGTGTTCGACGCCGCCGTCGCCGCCGACGAGCGGATCGAGCCGCGCGACTGGATGCCCGAGGCCTACCGCGCCTCCCTCGTCCGGCAGATCGCGCAGCACGCCCACTCCGAGATCATCGGCATGCAGCCCGAGGCGAACTGGATCACCCGCGCCCCCTCGCTGCGGCGCAAGGCGATCCTCATGGCCAAGGTGCAGGACGAGGCCGGCCACGGCCTGTACCTGTACAGCGCGGCGGAGACCCTCGGCACCAGTCGCGACGAGCTCCTCGACAAGCTCCACTCCGGCCGCCAGAAGTACTCCTCGATCTTCAACTACCCCACGCTGACCTGGGCCGACGTCGGCGCGATCGGCTGGCTCGTGGACGGCGCCGCGATCACCAACCAGGTCCCCCTCTGCCGCTGCTCCTACGGTCCGTACGCCCGCGCGATGGTCCGGGTCTGCAAGGAGGAGTCCTTCCACCAGCGCCAGGGGTACGAGGCGCTGCTCGCCCTCTCCCGCGGCACCGAGGCCCAGCACGCGATGGCGCAGGACGCCGTGGACCGCTGGTGGTGGCCCTCACTGATGATGTTCGGCCCCCCGGACGACGAGTCGACCCACACCGCCCAGGCCATGGCCTGGAAGATCAAGCGGCACACCAACGACGAACTGCGCCAGCGCTTCGTCGACATCGCCGTGCCGCAGGCCGAGGCCCTCGGCCTCACCCTCCCCGACCCCGACATCCGGTGGAACGAGGAGCGCGGACACTACGACTTCGGCCCGATCGACTGGACCGAGTTCTGGGACGTCCTCAAGGGCAACGGCCCCTGCAACGACCAGCGACTGAGCAAGCGACGCCAGGCCCACGAGGACGGCGCCTGGGTCAGAGAAGCGGCGGCGGCCTACGCGGACAAGCACACCGGAAAGCACGGGGAGGCACAGGGATGACGAGCGACGGTTGGCCGCTGTGGGAGGTGTTCGTGCGCTCCCGCCGCGGACTGTCCCACACCCACGCGGGCAGTCTCCACGCACCCGACGCGGAGATGGCCCTGCGCAACGCCCGCGACCTGTACACCCGACGGTCCGAAGGCGTGTCGATCTGGGTCGTCCCCTCGATGGCCATCACCGCCTCCTCGCCCGACGAGAAGGACCCCTTCTTCGAGCCGGCCGCGGACAAGCCCTACCGCCACCCGACCTTCTACGAGATCCCGGAAGGGGTGAAGCACCTGTGACCGGCACCACCGACACCCTCACCGCCGCCGCGGCGCTCGCCCTCGGAGACGACGCCCTCGTCCTCTCCCACCGCCTGGGGGAGTGGGCCGGCTCCGCCCCCGTCCTGGAGGAGGAGGTCGCCCTGGCCAACATCGCCCTCGACCTCCTCGGCCAGGCCCGGATCCTGCTCTCCCTCGTCGGCGACGAGGACGAACTCGCCTACCTCCGCGAGGAGCGCTCCTTCCGCAACAGCCAACTCGTCGAGCAGCCGAACGGCGACTTCGCCCACACCATCGCCCGACAGCTCTACTTCTCCACCTACCAGCACCTCCTGTACGGACAGCTCGCCTCCGGCGACGGCCCCTTCGCCGGCCTCGCGGCCAAGGCCGTCAAGGAGGTCGCCTACCACCGGGACCACGCCGAGCACTGGACCCTGCGCCTCGGCGACGGCACCGCCGAGAGCCACCGGCGGACGCAGCGTGCCTGCGACGCCCTCTGGCGGTACACCGGCGAACTGTTCCAGCCCGTCGACGGCCTCGACCTGGACCTCCCGGCCCTGGAGGCCGCCTGGCTGGACTCGGTCACCGACGTCCTCGGCCGGGCCACGCTCACCGTGCCCTCCGGCCCGCGCACCGGCGCCTGGAGCGCGGGCGCCGGCCGGCAGGGCCTCCACACCGAGTCCTTCGGGCGGATGCTCGCCGAGATGCAGCACCTGCACCGCAGCCACCCGGGGGCGACGTGGTGACCACGACGGCCCTGGAAGAGGAACTGAGCCGCATCGCCGGCTCCGTCCCCGATCCGGAGCTGCCCGTCCTCACCCTGGAGGAACTCGGCGTCATGCGGGGCGTGCAGGTCCTCGGCCCCGGCCGGGTCGAAGTCTCCCTCACCCCCACCTACACGGGCTGCCCCGCCATCGAGGCCATGGCCTCCGACATCGAGCAGGCCCTCCACCGGCACGGCGTGCCGGACGTCACCGTCGTCACGGTCCTCGCACCGGCCTGGTCCACCGACGACATCAGCGAGGAAGGACGGCGCAAACTCACCGAGTTCGGCATCGCCCCACCCCGCCCCCAGGGCCCCGCCGGCGGCCCCGTGCCCCTCACCCTGGCGATCCGCTGCCCGCACTGCGGTTCCACCGACACCGAGCTCCTGAGCCGCTTCTCCTCCACCGCGTGCAAGGCACTGCGCCGCTGCACCGCCTGCCGCGAACCGTTCGACCACTTCAAGGAGTTGTAGATGGTGTCCTCAGCCACCGGACGGGCCGGGTTCCATCCGCTCCGGGTGAGCGAGGTCGACCGCCTCACGGACGACTCCGTGGCCGTCACCTTCGCGGTCCCGCCCGAACTCCACGAGGCGTACCGGCACCTCCCCGGACAGCACCTCGCCCTGCGCCGCACCGGCGAGCAGGGCCAGGAGATCCGGCGCACGTACTCGATCTGCGCCCCCGCCTCCCCGGTCGGCGAGCCTCCCGTCCTGCGCGTCGGCATCCGGCTCGTCGACGGCGGCTCGTTCTCGACGTACGCGCTCAAGGAACTGGCCGTCGGCGACCTCGTCGAGGTCATGGAGCCGATGGGCCGCTTCTCGCTCACCCCGCGCCCCGGCCACTTCGCCGCCGTCGTCGGCGGCAGCGGCATCACCCCGGTCCTGTCGATGGCGGCCACCCTGCTCGCCCACGAGCCCGAGGCCCGGTTCTGCCTGATCCGCAGCGACCGCACCGCCGCGTCCACGATGTTCCTCGACGAGGTCGCCGACCTCAAGGACCGCTACCCCGACCGCTTCCAGCTCGTCACGGTGCTCTCCCGGGAGGAGCAGCAGGCAGGCCTTCCCTCCGGCCGCCTCGACCGCGAGCGGCTCGCCGAACTGCTGCCCGCGATGCTGCCGGTCGACACGATCGACGGTTGGTTCCTCTGCGGCCCCTTCGGCCTCGTCCAGAGCGCCGAGCAGGCCCTGCGCGGCCTGGGAGTCGACCGCGGCCGGATCCACCAGGAGATCTTCCACGTCGACGACGGCTCCGCGTCCGCGCCGGCCCCCGCGGCCGACGCCCCGGCGCACGCCACCCTGACGGCGACCCTGCACGGCAGATCCGGCACCTGGCCGGTGGAGCGCGGCGAAACGCTCCTCGACACCGTGCTCCGCGCCCGCGCGGACGCCCCGTACGCCTGCAAGGGCGGGGTGTGCGGCACCTGCCGTGCCTTCGTCGTCGGCGGAGAGGTGCGGATGGACCGCAACTTCGCCCTGGAACCGGAGGAGACGGAAGCCGGATACGTCCTGGCCTGCCAGTCCCGTCCGGCCACCCCGGACGTGGAGCTGGACTTCGACCGCTGACGAGCCCCGAGCGCCGACGGAGTGGCGGCACCGCCGAAGTGAGGCCGGCGCCGCCATTCCCTTCCCCTGGAACCTGTTCTATCTTGACGGACCGTCAGGTGGATCGGGTCGACAACGGGAAGGCAGCACAGTGGACTTCACCTTCACCGAAGAGCAGCAGGCAGCCGTCGAAGCGGCCAAGGCCGTCTTCTCGGACGTCGCACCCGACGCGGTCCCCAGCCCCGCCCTCACCCCGGGCGCCGTGGCCGAGGACCTCGACCGGCGACTCTGGGCACGCCTCGCCGCCGCCGACCTCCTCGGTCTCACCCTGGCCCCCGAGCACGGCGGCGCCGGTCTCGACCCCGTCGCCCTCTGCCTCGTCCTGCGCGAGTCCGCCCGCGTCCTCGCCCGCGTCCCCCTCCTGGAGACCAGCGCCGTCGCCCTCACCGTCGAGCGCTACGCCCACCCCCGCACGACCGCCGCGCTGCTCCCCCGTGTCGTCCGCGGCGAACTCGTCCTCACCGCCGCCGCCCAGGGACGCACCGGCCACGAACCCGCCGACCACGCCGTCACCGCACGCCGCGACGCGACCGGCTGGACCCTCGACGGCCTCCAGACCGCCGTCCCCTGGGCCCACCGCGCCGACATCATCGCCGTGCCCGCGCGCACCACCGAGGGCAACACCGTCCTCGCCCTCATGCCCCGCACCCACGACGGCCTCGGCCTCACCGACCAGTACTCCACCAACGGCGAACTCCTCGCCAAACTCCGCCTCGACGCCGTGCACCTCGACCACACGGACGTCATCGACGCCGACGGCGCCTGGGAACGACTGCGCGACGTCCTCACCACCGGCACCTGCGCGCTCGCCCTCGGCCTGGGAGAGGCCGTCCTCGCCATGACGAGCCAGTACACCGGAAAACGCGAACAGTTCGGCCACCCCGTGGCCACCTTCCAGGCCGTCGCCGTCCAGGCCGCCGACCGCTACATCGACCTCCGCGCCATGGAGGCCACCCTCTGGCAGGCCGCCTGGCGCCTCTCCAGCGAGGCCGACGGACCCCTCCCCGCGGCCGGGGACATCGCCGTCGCGAAGATCTGGGCCTCCGAGGGAGTACGCCGCGTGGTGCAGACCGCCCAGCACCTGCACGGCGGCTTCGGCGCCGACACCGACTACCCGCTGCACCGCTACCACGCCTGGGCCAAGCACCTCGAACTGTCCCTCGGGCCGGCAGCCGCCCACGAGGAGGCCCTCGGCGACCTGCTGGCCGCCCACCCCCTCGACTGACGCCCCGGAAAGCCACGAGGAGCCAGCCGTGGGGGACCGGTCGTGAAGGACCAGCCGTAAAGGACTCAGAGGACGAAGGCCGGGCTTCCGCTCTCCGCCACCATCGGACGCCCGGCGCCGTCCCAGGCGAGCATCCCGCCGTCCACGTTCACCGCGTCGAAGCCCTGCTGCACCAGGTACTGCGTGACCTGCGCCGAACGGCCCCCGACCCGGCACATCACATAGGCGCGACCACGCTCGGCCACGGCCTCCGTCACCTCACCGAAGCGGGCCACGAAGTCGCTCATCGGCACGTGCAGCGCGCCCTCGACATGCCCGGCCGCCCACTCGTCGTCCTCCCTGACGTCCAGCACCAGGGCATCGGCCGGCACGGAAGCCGCGTCCACCGAGGGCAGCGGGGAGAAATTCATGGGACAGGCCTTCTCTCGTCGGAAGCACCCGAAAGGCCCGGGCGCACGGAAAACCTACTGCACCAGCCCGGCCAGCTCGTTCTCCCGCTCGGAGACCTGCGCGAGCAGCTGCTCGGCGATCTCCTCCAGGAGCCGGTCCGGGTCGTCCGGCGCCATCCGCAGCATCGCGCCGATCGCGCTCTCCTCCAGCTCGCGCGCCACCGCCGACAGCATGTCCTTGCGCTCGGCCAGCCACTCCAGACGCGCGTACAGCTCCTCGCTCTCGCTGAGCCGCTCCTCGGCCGGCACCGGCCCGGCCTCCCACTCCGCGGAGAGCTCCCGCAGCAGCGCCTCGTCGCCCCGGGCGTAGGCGGCGTTCACCCGCGTGATGAACTCCTCGCGCCGCTTCCGCTCGTCCTCCTCGCGCGCCAGATCGGGGTGGGCCTTGCGGGCCAGCTCGCGGTAGAGCCTGCGGGCCTCCTCACCGGGACGGACCCGCTTCGGCGACTGCACCGGTCGGTCGGTGAGCATCGCGGCGGCCTCGGGGGAGAGGCCGTCGGTGTCGATCCAGTCGTTGAACAGCTCGTCCACACCGGGCATCGGCAGCACCGCGGCCCGCGCCTCCTGCGCCCGCCGCAGATCCTCGGGGTCCCCGGTACGCGCCGCCCGCGCCTCGGCGATCCGCGCGTCGAGCTCGTCGAGCCGCGCGTACATCGGCCCGAGCTTCTGGTGGTGCAGCCGCGAGAAGTTCTCCACCTCGACCCGGAAGGTCTCAACGGCGATCTCGAACTCGATCAACGCCTGCTCGGCCACCCGCACGGCCTGCTCCAACCGGGCCTCGGGCCGCTGCTCCCCCGCCTTCGGCCCCGCACCCTCCGGACCCACGCCCTGCTCCGCGCCGACCTGCGGTTCCGCAGACGGCCGGCCCTCGGGCTGCTCGGCCTCGGGCCGCTCGTCCCCGGGCCCCTCGTTCACACCCTGGTCCACGCTCACGTCCACGCCCGCCAAGTCCTCGTTCCGCCTCGTCCCACCCAGCCTACGATCCTCCGGGGGGCCTCCCCCCTCCCTCCCCCTCCCTCCCCTCCCCCCTTTTTGCTTCCCCGCCCCCGCCCCGCCCCGCCGGACGTCAGACGCCCAGTTCCGCCGCCACTCGGCCCGTGCGGACGGCCGAGAGCAGGTCGGCGTGGTCCGCGGTGGTGCGGTCCGCGTACGTGACGGCGAAGGACGCGACGGCCTCGTCGAGCTCCTCGTTCTTGCCGCAGTAGCCGGATATCAGGCGCGGGTCGGCGCTGTGGGCGTGCGCACGGGCGAGCAGGGCCCCGGTCATCCGACCGTAGTCGTCGAGCTGGTCCGCGGTGAGGGCGGCGGGGTCGACGCTGCCCTTGCGGTTGCGGAACTGCCGCACCTGGAACGGGCGCCCCTCGACCGTGGTCCAGCCCAGCAGGATGTCGCTGACGACCTGCATCCGCTTCTGCCCGAGCACCACGCGCCGCCCCTCGTGGCCGGCGTCCGACACGGTGAAACCGGCGGCCGGCAGATGCGGCAGCAGGGCCGACGGCCGGGCCTCCTTCACCTGGAGCACCAACGGCTCGCCGCGGTGGTCGAGCAGCAGCACCACATAGGAACGGGTGCCGACGCTCCCGGTGCCGACCACCCGGAAGGCCACGTCGTGGACGGCGTACCGGGCGAGCAGCGGCAGTCTGTCCTCGGACACGGTCTTCAGGTACGAGCCGAGGGACTCGGCGACCTGGGCCGCCTCGGCGTCCGGGACCCTGCGCAGCACCGGGGGAGCGTCCACGAACCTGCGGCCCCCGCCCTCGGCGTCCGTCACGGCCTCGGTCGACCGGGCGGCGAACCGGGCGCTCGTGTTGTTGCGGGCCTTGGCGGAGACCCTCTCCAGGGTGCCGAGGAGGTCACGGGCGTCGGTGTGCGAGACGAGTTCCTCGTCGGCGATCGCGTTCCAGGCGTCGAGCACGGGCAGCCGGGCGAGCAGGCGCATGGTGCGCCGGTACGCGCCGACCGTGTCGAACGCGGCGGCCCGGCACACGTCCTCGCTCGCCCCCACCTCCCGTCCGGCGAGGACGAGGGACGTGGCGAGCCGCTTGAGGTCCCATTCCCAGGGACCGACGACGGTCTCGTCGAAGTCGTTGAGGTCCATGACGAGCCGTCCGCGCGCGTCACCGTAGAGGCCGAAGTTGGCGGCGTGCGCGTCGCCGCATATCTGGGCGGCGATCCCGGTGACGGGCGTTCCGACGAGGTCCTGGGCCATGAGTCCGGCGGAGCCGCGCAGGAAGGCGAAGGGGCTCGCGGCCATCCTGCCGACCCGTATGGGCGCGAGCTCGGGAACCCGGCCCCGGTTCGATTCCTCGACGGCGCGCACGGCGTCGGGGCGGTCGGCTGCGAGGGCCGGCCGGTCGTGGGACGCGCGGGGCACCCGCTCGCGCAACTGCTTGCCCCGGTCCTTGGGGGAGACCCCGATGGCGGGGACGACGCGGCGCGCGAAACCCGGCACGTGCGGGACGCGCGACCCGTCCTTCCCTCCGTCCGTACCGCGCTGTTCCGGCATGACGACCCTGATTCCGTCCATGGGACGCCTCCCCCGATGTGATGTCCGACGTCATCCGGCCCTGACCGTACCGCCCTTCCCGATCGGCCGTCTCCCCCTGTGGACAGGGCCCCCGCGAGCCTGTGGACAACCCCGGAGCAACCCTCTGACCGGGCCTCCGGGTCCAGCCGCCGGCCCTCAGACCGCGACGGCCTCTTCCATCTCCTCCTCGGCCTCGGCCTCGACCTCGGCCTCGGGCCTGGCCCGGCCGTCGGAGCCGGCGCCCGTCCCGGGCGCCTGCCCCTGGACGCCGCCCGTGCCCGCCTTCTTCCGCCGGGACTCCGTGAGTCCGGCGAGGACGACGAGCGTGGCGCCGGCGAGGAGCCAGAGGCCGAGGACGAGGACGTTCCCGCCGAGGCCGTGGCCGTCGAAGTAGACGTGGCCGCGCACGCCCTCGACGAAGCCCGCGCCGTTCCAGAAGGCGTGCAGGGCGCCGAAGAAGCCGGGCTGGAGCTCGGGCCGGTAGATGCCGCCGGAGCTCGTGAAGTTGAGCATGACGAAGAGGACCATCACGCCGAGCGTGGTCCAGCGGCGCAGGAAGGTGTGCAGGCCGACGCCGACGGCGAGGATGCCCGCCGCGTACAGCCAGGACATCGCCCACACGCCGCCGAGGCCCTGGTCGACCAGGTGGAAGACCGGCCCGGCGAAGAGGGTGCCGATCAGGCTGACGGCGAGCGACGTGCCGGCGGCGAGCAGCGCCCTGATCCGCATGGGCAGGACGGCTCCGGCTCCGCCGATGACGGCGACGGAGGCGTACGCGCCGATGCTGAGGGCGACGAGCAGGAAGAAGACGCCCTGGCCGGTGGGGTCGCCGGAGGCGGTGGGCGCGACGTCGGTGACCTTGAGCGGCGCGCCCTGCCCGGCGGCGACCTTGGTGAACACCTTCTCGACGGCCATGGCGCTGGTGTCGGAGGAGCCCGAGGCGACGACCAGTTCGGGCTTCGGGCCGGGGACGTAGGCACCGAAGCTGCGCTGTTCGCGCAGTGCGGAGACGGCGGTGTCCCGGTCGGCGACGGTACGGACGTCGAGGGCGCCGGCGCCCTTGTCCTGGAGCGTCTGGGCGAGGACCTGCGTGGTGGGGCCGGAGCCGACGATGTCGACGCGCAGGTCGTGGGGTTCGGGCGCGTGGAAGGCGCCGAGGTAGGCGAGGCCCATGCCGACGCACATCAACAGGGGGGTGAGCAGATGTCCGAGGACATGCCTCAACGCTCCGCTGGTGTTCGGTCCTGCGGACACCGAGACCTCCATGGTTGGCTTTTACAACTAAAGAACCGTTGTACTATACAACCGAAAGTTCGCGAAGGGCGACCCGCGCCCGGGCGACCCGCACCGAACGACCCACACCCGAATGTCCCGGACCCACGGGGACGCACCGACAACAGGGAGCGCACGATGACCGGCGCCGCAGAGCCACCCCGCGAGGCGTCGGTGGACGTCATCCAGCGCGAGCTGACCGCCTTCGCGCGCCGGGCCCGTGCCGCGGCGGCCCGGGTCCACCCCGAACTCCCGCTCGTCTCGTACACGCTGCTCGCCCACATCGAGGAGCAGCGCGGCTGCCGCGCCACCGACCTCGCGGCCCACTACCTCCTGGACAAGTCGACGGTGAGCCGCCAGGTCGCGGGCCTGGAGAAGCTCGGATTCGTGGAGCGCCGCCCCGCCCCCGACGACCACCGGGTGCAGGTCCTGCACCCCACCGAGGCCGGCACCAGGGTCCTCGCCTCGGCCCAGACGAGCCGCACGGCGGCCTTCCAGGAACGCCTGGAGGACTGGTCGGCCGAGGACCTCGCCCGCTTCGCCGCGTACCTGCTGCGCTACAACGCCTCGGCCGCGGGCCCCCTCCCCGGCGCCCTCGCCGACTGACCCCGGCCCTCGCACCGCGCGGCGGCCCGGCTCCGGGCCTTCCTACGGCTACAGCCCCGCGTCCCGCGCGAGCAGTGCCGCCTGCACGCGGTTCTCGCAGTCCAGCTTGGCCAGGATCCGGCTCACGTACGTCTTCACGGTGGCCTCGCTCATGTGCAGCCGTTTCCCGGCGTCCGCGTTGGAGAGCCCTTCGCCGAGCAGCGCCAGGACGTCCCGCTCCTTCTCGCTGAGCGCCGCCACCCGGGTCCGCGCCTGCTCTGCGCGGACCACCTCCCGGCCCATGGCCAGCCGCTCCACCACGTGCCGGGTCGCCGCCGGTGACAGGTACGCGTCTCCCGCCGCGGCCGCCCGCACCGCCCGGATCAGTTCGGCGGGCGCCGTGTCCTTGAGCAGGAACCCGGCGCCGCCGTGCTCCAGGGCCCGCAGCACGTTCTCCCGCTCCCCGAAGGTCGTCAGGACGATCACCCGGGCCGCGGGCGCGGCCCGGCGCAGCTCCGGGAGCGCGGAGAGACCGTCGAGCACCGGCATCTGGATGTCGAGCAGCACCACGTCGGCGGCGTGGGCCCGTGCGGCCTCGACCGCCTCCCGCCCGTCGGCGGCCTCCCCGACGACCTCGATCTCCGGGTCCGAGATGAGGATCATCCGGATCCCGGCTCTGATCAGCGGCTCGTCGTCGGCGATCACGACCCTGATGGGCTGCCCTGCCACTGCTTCTCCCCCACGCCTCCGGTACGGGCCGCTCAGCGCTAGCGCTGCTCGACCGAGTACGACTTCTTCTCGATCAGCTTGCCGTCCTTGAAGCAGAACCGGAAAACGGGCTCCTCGTCAGCGCTCTCGCCCATGTCCGAGGACATCAGCACCAGGCAGCCGGCGCCCGCCGGCCGCGCGGGCCCCGTACCGTCCAGCCCCGCCGTGGCTATGGTGTCGCCCGGGGGCAGCTGGTCACGGACCTCCTTCTCGGTCATCCCGACCTTCACCGCCTCGTACTGGGCCGGGTCGATCATGCCGTCCTTCAGGGAACCCATGAGGAAGTAGAGGCCGAAGCCCCCCGCCACCACCAGCAGGACGAGCGCCGCGAACGCGATTCCGCAGCCCAGTGCGACCGCCCCGCCCGTGCTCCTGCCCCTGCCCCCACGCACCGCCATCGCCAGCTCCCGCTCCGTGAACGTCCAGTCGGCCCGTCCGACCCCGACCGGACGACCGTCGCCCACCAGCGGCTTCGTGGTCTGCTGTCGGAAGTCGTCGGCCGCATCGACCAAAGGCGCTGCCTCGGCGACCGGCGCCGCCCCGTACGGCAGCATCCCGGCGACCCGGAACCCGCCGCCGTCGGCCGGGCCCGCATGGCACATGCCGCCCACCAGTCGGGCCCGCTCGGCGAGACCGGCCAGCCCCTGTCCGCCGCTCACCACGTCCTTCACCGGCCCGTCCACCGGCTCTCCGTTGACGATCTCCACGACGAAGGTGTCCGGCTCGTACCGCAGCTCGACGCCGATCGGCGTACCCGGCGCGTACTTGTAGGCGTTGGTCAGGGCCTCCTGCACGATCCTGTACGCGGCGTGGTCGGCGGCCGGTGCCAGTGGCCTCTCCTTCCCCAGCCGTCGCAGCCCGACCGAGGTGCCGGCCGCCCGGGCCGCCGCCACGAGCCCCTCGATGCCCGCGGTGCCGCGCGCGGCCCGCCCCGTCTCGTCCCCGGTCGGCGCGGGAGCCGACGGGGTGCCGTCCTCCGCCGCGACGCCGTCGCGGAGTATCCCGACGACCTCCCGGAGTTCGTGCATGGCGGTCACCGAGGCGTTCCGCAGGACGCCGACCACCTCGCGCTGACGTTCGCTCAGCTCCCGGTCCACTTCGAGGGCGCCCGTGTGCACGGCGATCAGCGCCAGTTGGTGCCCGAGGCTGTCGTGCATGTCCTGGGCGATCCGCTGCCGCTCGCGCAGCCTGGCGTGCCAGACCACCATGTTCCGCTCGCGCAGCAGCTGCGCGTTGCGCTCCTGGAGGGCGTGCAGCAGGGTCCGCCGCTGGGCCCAGTAGCGGTGGGCCAGTCCGGGGGCCAGCGTGGTGCCCAGGTAGTAGAGGGTGGCCATGAAGGCGACGGTGAGGAGCCGCTGCCGGTCCCAGGTCTCCAGGAGCGTCCCGCCGACGTTCAGGACGAAGGCGGCGATGAACGCGGCCAACGCCCGCCCGGGGCTGGCGACGTAACGGCCGGACGACCATCCGAGCACGATGAGCAGGGGACCGAGGCCGGGCAGGAAGGGGGCGAGCCCGGCGGTCAGGACGAGCACGCTCGCGGGGAGTCTGCGCCGCAGCAGCGACAGCCCGGCCGCACTCGCGGCGACGGCGGCCAGCCGCCGTCCCTCGCCGCCCAGGAGTTCCTCGGAGCCCGCCGCCAGCACCGCGACGACCACGGCGAGGGCCACCTCGCCGGTGATCCTGCGCCGTGACCAGTGCCCGGGCATCACGAACCAGTCCCACCAGGCGGCGGCTCCGGCCGCGATCTCCCGCGCGGTCCGGTTCCCCGACTCCGACCTCGCGGTCCGGCTCCCCGACTTCGACATAGCGTCCACGCTCGAACCCTAGGCAGCGCCCGACGCCCCGGACGTCTCTCTTTCGTCTCGCCCTCGGAAGACAAAAGTCGCGACCCCGACCGGCGACCCCGGCGAGCAACCCGGACCGGCGACCCCGGCGAGCAACCCCGGCGAGCAACTCCGACCGGCAACCCCGCCGAACGACCCGACGTGGGAAGGCTCACATCCGCCCGGGAAACGCGGAAGCCCCGTAGGTCGATGACCTACGGGGCTTCCGTCTGGTGCGCGAGGGGGGAGTTGAACCCCCACGCCCTTTCGGGCACTGGAACCTGAATCCAGCGCGTCTGCCTATTCCGCCACCCGCGCATTGGGTGGTCTCCCTGCCCTCTCACTTTCAGTGGGAGCGCCTGGCGACATCTGAAGATTAGCACGTCGCAGACCGTGGATTCACATCCGTTGTTTCGTCCCCGCTCCCGGAGAACAAGGAGAGGGAGGAGGGAAGGAGGAGAGGGAGCCACGGCCCGACGGTGCGGAGCACGAGCCGGAGGAGTGGGCGCCTTCAGGAGGGAGAGGAGGGAGGAACAGGAGGCGGAGGAAGGGAGGAGGAGGGTGGGAGGAAGGCCGAAGGGCGGAAGAAGAGGGAGGAAGGGGACGGACCGGCCCGGAACCCCTGCCCGAGCCTCCGATCCCACAGCCGGGTGCGGGACACTGTCCACAGGCCACCTCTACGATCCGTGGAGAAAGCCTGTGAGAGGTGACACTCGTCCACAGGGCAGAGAAGGGGAACCAGCCGATTTCCCGACGCGTGGATACGATCAGTAAGCAGTACCAGGGCGACAACGACGGAGGAGGTGCCCCATGGGAGTCCTGAAGCGTTTCGAGCAGCGTCTCGAAGGCCTGGTCAACGGCACCTTCGCCAAGGTCTTCAAGTCCGAGGTCCAGCCCGTCGAGATCGCCGGCGCGCTCCAGCGCGAGTGCGACAACAACGCGACGATCTGGAACCGCGAGCGGACGGTCGTCCCCAACGACTTCATCGTGGAGCTGAGCACGCCGGACTACGAGCGTCTCAGCCCCTACTCGGGCCAGCTCGGCGACGAGCTCGCCGGCCTGGTCAGGGACTACGCGAAGCAGCAGCGGTACACCTTCATGGGCCCGATCAAGGTCCACCTGGAGAAGGCCGAGGACCTCGACACCGGCCTGTACCGCGTCCGCAGCCGCACGCTGGCGTCGAGTACGTCACAGCCGCAGCCGCAACAGCAGCAGGGACACGGCGGCTACGGGTACCCCCCGGCCGGCGCCCCGCCCATGCCCGCCTCTCCGCCTCCCGGCGCGCCCGGCCACCGGCCGACGGCGCCCCCCGGACGCCCGGCGGGCGGCCCCGGATCCATGCCCGGCCCCGCCACCCACGGCGGAGCGGGCGCTCCGGTGCGCCGCTGGATCGAGATCAACGGCACCCGCCATCAGATCTCCCGCCCGACCCTGGTCCTCGGCCGCAGCACCGACGCGGACGTGAGGATCGACGATCCCGGCGTCTCCCGCCGGCACTGCGAGATCCGGACCGGAACGCCCTCGACGATCCAGGATCTGGGATCCACCAACGGCATCGTGGTGGACGGGCAGCACACCACCCGCGCTACGCTCCGCGACGGCTCGCGGATCGTCGTGGGCAGCACCACCATCGTTTACCGGCAAGCCGAAGGGTGAAGCGGGGGCAATGTCAGAGCTGACCCTGACGGTCATGCGGTTGGGTTTCCTGGCCGTTCTGTGGCTGTTCGTCATCGTGGCCGTTCAGGTCATCCGCAGCGACCTGTTCGGCACACGGGTCACCCAGCGCGGTTCGCGGCGCCAGGAAGCGCGGCCCCAGCAGAACGCGCGCCAGGCGGCCACGCCGCCGCCGCAGCGCGGCCAGCAGAACGCGGGTGGCCGCCAGCGCCGTGGCGCCCCGACCAAGCTGGTCGTCTCCGAGGGCACCCTCACCGGCACGACCGTCGCCCTCCAGGGCCAGACGATCACGCTGGGCCGGGCGCACGACTCGACGATCGTGCTCGACGACGACTACGCGTCCAGCCGTCACGCCAGGATCTACCCGGACCGGGACGGCCAGTGGATCGTCGAGGACCTCGGGTCCACCAACGGCACCTATCTCGACCGGACCCGCCTCACCACCGCCACGCCGATTCCGCTGGGCGCGCCGATCCGCATCGGCAAGACCGTCATCGAGCTTCGGAAGTAGTGCCACGACATGAATGAGCGCGAGCGGAGCGAGCGAGCCGGGACGGTCCCCGCCGCGGGACGTGCCGCGCTTCCGACCGGAGCGACTGAATCGACCGGCGTGACCGGAGCGACCGGAGGGTGGGCAGTGTGGGTCGAGACCGGCTGTACCCCGATGCAGCGTCGTCAGGGCAGGTGCGCATGACTCTGTCCCTGCGATTCGCCGCGGGCTCGCACAAGGGCATGATCCGTGAGGGCAACGAGGACTCGGGCTACGCCGGGCCCCGCCTGCTCGCCATCGCCGACGGCATGGGCGGACAGGCCGCCGGCGAGGTCGCCTCCTCCGAGGTGATCTCCACGCTCGTCACGCTCGACGACGACGTCCCCGGCTCCGACATCCTCACCTCGCTCGGTACGGCGGTGCAGCGCGCCAACGACCAGCTGCGGATGATGGTCGAGGAGGACCCGCAGCTGGAGGGCATGGGCACCACGCTCACCGCCCTCCTGTGGACCGGCCAGCGGCTCGGTCTCGTGCACGTCGGTGACTCCCGCGCCTATCTGCTCCGCGACGGCGTCCTCACCCAGATCACCCAGGACCACACCTGGGTCCAGCGCCTCGTCGACGAGGGCCGGATCACCGAGGAAGAGGCCACCACCCACCCGCAGCGCTCGCTCCTCATGCGCGCGCTCGGCAGCGGCGACCACGTCGAGCCCGACCTCTCCATCCGCGAGGTCCGGGCCGGCGACCGCTATCTGATCTGCTCCGACGGCCTGTCGGGCGTGGTCTCGCACCAGACCCTCGAGGACACCCTCGCCAGCTACCAGGGCCCGCAGGAGACCGTGCAGGAGCTGATCCAGCTCGCGCTGCGCGGCGGCGGCCCCGACAACATCACGGTGATCGTCGCCGACGTCCTCGACGTCGACGGCGGCGACACCCTCGCCGGCCACCTCAGCGACACCCCGGTCATCGTGGGCGCCGTCGCCGAGAACCAGGCGCAGTTGAACGACGGCGGGGCGATGCAGACCCCGGCCGGCCGCGCCTCGGGCCTCGGCCGCTCCGCGCCGCACCACCAGCCGCCCGCCGGCGGCTTCGGCCCGCCCGGCAGCGGCGACGACCACGGCTACGGCGGCATGCCCCCGCAGGGCTCCTTCGACTCGTACGCGGAAGAGGACTTCGTCAAGCCGCGCACCGGCCGCAAGTGGCTCAAGCGCTCCTTCTTCCTCGTCCTCGTCCTCGCCCTCCTCGGCGGCGGCCTGTACGGCGGCTGGCGCTGGACGCAGACGCAGTACTTCGTGGGTTCCAAGGACCAGCACGTGGCGCTGTACCAGGGCATCAGCCAGGACCTGGCGTGGGTGTCGCTCTCGAAGGTCGAGAAGGACCACCCCGAGATCGAACTCAAGTACCTCCCCGCCTACCAGCGGAAGCAGGTCGAGGACACGATCGCGGGCGGCAGCCTCGGCAAGGCCGAGACGAAGATCTCGGAGCTGGCCCTGCAGGCCTCGGCCTGCAAGAAGGCCGAGCAGCGGCACGCCGCCGCCGAGAAGGCCGCCGACCAGGCGAGCAAGCCGCCGGCCACCCAGAAGCCCGGCACCGCCACCCCTGACCCCAAGCCCACCACAGCCGCTCCGTCCCCGGGTCCCACCCTCACCGCGGAGGAGCAGAAGCTGGCCTCGAACTGCGGCAAGCAGTAAGCACCCGTAGGGGGCCTTTCACCACCATGAGCGTTGTCACCAACACGACCACCATCGGCGCGATCGAGGCGCCGAGCCGCCGCAACACCGAGCTGGCGCTGCTCGCGTTCGCCGTCGTCATCCCGGTGTTCGCGTACCTCAACGTGGGCCTGGCCATCGACGGCAAGGTCCCGGCCGGAATGCTCGGGTACGGGCTCGGCCTGACCCTCCTCGCGGGCGTCGCGCACCTGGTGGTGCGGAAGTGGGCCCCGTACTCGGACCCGCTGCTGCTGCCGCTGGCCACCCTGCTGAACGGCCTGGGTCTGGTGCTGATCTGGCGCCTGGACCAGTCGCCGCGGCTGATCTCGCTGGCGAAGCGTACGTACGGCGCCTTCAGTCCGTCCGCGCCGAACCAGATGATGTACTCGGCGATCGGCATCGCCATGTTCGTGGGCGTGCTGCTGCTGCTCAAGGACCACCGCGTCCTCCAGCGCTACACGTACATCTCCATGGTCGCGGCCCTCGTCCTGCTGCTGCTGCCGCTCGTCCCGGGCCTCGGCGCGGACGTCTTCGGCGCCAAGATCTGGATCCGCATCGGCGGCTTCTCGATCCAGCCCGGCGAGTTCGCCAAGCTGGTCCTCGCCGTGTTCTTCTCCGGCTACCTGATGGTGAAGCGGGACGCGCTGGCGCTGGCCAGCCGCCGTTTCATGGGGCTCTACCTGCCGCGCGGCCGTGACCTCGGTCCGATCATCACGATCTGGGCGGTCAGCCTCCTCATCCTGGTCTTCGAGAACGACCTCGGTACCTCGCTGCTGTTCTTCGGCATGTTCGTGATCATGCTGTACGTGGCGACCGAGCGGACCAGCTGGATCGTCATGGGTCTGCTGATGGCCGTGGCGGGTGCCGTGGTCGTCGGCTCGACGGCGAGCCACGTGCAGTCGCGTGTCCAGGCCTGGCTCGACCCGTTCGACTGCCTGAAGACGGCGCCTCCCGGCAGCAACATGGCGTACGCGTGCGACCAGATGACGCAGGTGCTGATGTCCTTCGGTTCCGGCGGCATCCTCGGCACCGGTCTCGGACAGGGCAATTCGGACCTGGTCCAGTTCGCCGCGAACTCCGACTTCATCTTCGCCACGGTCGGCGAGGAACTCGGCCTGACCGGCGTGATGGTCTTCCTGCTCTTCTACGGCCTGATCATCGAGCGCGGCATCCGTACCTCCCTCGCCGCCCGCGACCCGTTCGGCAAGCTGCTGGCGATGGGCCTCTCCGGCGCGTTCGCGCTGCAGGTGTTCGTCGTCGCCGGCGGTGTGATGGGGCTCATCCCGCTCACCGGTATGACCATGCCGTTCCTCGCGTACGGCGGTTCCTCCGTGATCGCCAACTGGGCCCTGATCGGCATCCTCATCCGGATCAGCGACACCGCGCGCCGTCCCGCGCCCGCGCCCGCCCCGTCCCCCGACGCCGAGATGACCCAGGTGGTCCGTCCGTGAACAAGCCGCTGCGGCGGGTCGCGATCTTCTGCGGCCTGCTCGTCCTCGCCCTGCTCCTGCGGGACAACTGGCTCCAGCTCGTCCGCGCCGACGAGCTGAACGCGCACCCCAAGAACCGGCGCGTCCAGATCGAGCGGTACTCGAACCAGCGCGGCAACATCATCGTCGACGGCAAGCCCATAACGGGCTCCGTCGACTCGGGCGACAAGTTCTACAAGTTCAAGCGGACCTACGTGGACGGCCCCATGTGGGCCCCGGTCACCGGGTACGCCTCGCAGGCCTACGACGCCAACCAGATCGAGAAGATCGAGGACGGCATCCTCACCGGCAACGACGACCGGCTCTTCTTCGACCGCACCCTCGCCATGTTCACCGGTGAGAAGAAGAAGGGCGGCGACGTCGTCACCACCCTCAGCGGCGCCGCGCAGAAGGCCGCTTACGAGGGGCTCGGCGACAAGATCGGCGCGGTCGTCGCCATCGAGCCGAAGACCGGCAAGATCCTGGCGATGGCGTCCACGCCCTCGTACGACCCCTCCACCTTCGCCGGCTACTCCGGCAAGGACGAGAAGGCCTGGGTCGCGCTGGAGAAGAACAAGAACAAGCCGAAGCTGAACCGCGCGATCCGCGAGATCTACCCGCCCGGTTCCGTCTTCAAGGTCGTCACCGCCGCCGCAGCGCTGGAGAACGGCAAGGTCACCGACATCAACGCGGCGACCGAGACCCCCGAGGGCTGGAAGATCCCGCTCTCCAACCGGGAGATGGTCAACCACGCCAGCGGCTGCGCCAACGCCACCCTCACCAGGGCGCTGGAGATCTCCTGCAACTCGGTCTTCGCGAAGCTCGGCGACGACGTCGGCCGCGACAAGATGGTCGAGATGGCGGAGAAGTTCGGCTTCAACGCCGAGCAGTTCACCCCGGTCCGCTCCTCGGCCTCCGTGTTCGACAAGAACGCCGACCGCGGTGGCAACGCGCTCTCGTCGATCGGCCAGTTCAACACCGCGACGACCCCGCTGCAGATGGCGATGGTCACGGCGGCGATCGCCAACGACGGCAAGCTGATGAAGCCGTACATGATCGACCAGCTGCGGGCCCCGAACCTCGACATCATCAAGCAGAACGAGCCGGAGGAGCTGAGCCGCCCGGTCTCGCCGGAGAACGCGCAGCTGCTCCAGCAGATGATGGAGAACGTCGTCACGAAGGGCACCGGCGGCAACGCCGACCTGCACATGGACGGCGTGAAGGTCGGCGGCAAGACGGGTACGGCCCAGCACGGCGAGAAGAACGCCAAGCGTCCGTACGCCTGGTTCATCTCGTACGCGAAGACCGCCGAGGGCTCCCCGGTCGCGGTCGCCGTGGTCGTCGAGGACTCGGAGGGCACGGACCGCGAGGACATCACCGGTGGCGGCCTGGCCGCCCCGATCGCCAAGGCCGTGATGAAGGCGGTCATCAAGACCCGGGGCTGACCCCCCGGACCCCGTACGAGCCAGGTACCGGTCAGGTATCAGCTACCGGCCCCGGACGGAACGCTTCCCCGGGGCCGGTAGCGTATGCGCGAACAGCACACACCGCCGGACCACCCATGGGTGCGGTCGGGACAGACGGAGAGGGCTGGATTAGCTATGGAAGAGCCGCGTCGCCTCGGCGGCCGGTACGAGCTGGGCC